>JAEWMQ010000006.1 GCA_023393125.1 Bacillota bacterium | reverse complement strand
TCTCTCCTAAAACCTTACTAATACATGCCCCTACTTCTTCTATTGTCCCTGCATAATTAAATGCTACTTCTGCTTTTTTACTTTGCACGCCTTCTTTTATTACCTTTTCTATATCTGTCTCTACATTTACCTCTGGCTCCACTGTTGTCTCTCTATACGTAAAATTTATTTTTACATGCAACGTTTCCCCTAATTGTGCATAGCTCATACTATAGCTTTTCACATTATTATTTACTTCACTTAAAACTTTAGCCACACTTGCCTGTACCTCTTCTATTGTCCCATTATACTTAAACTCGATTACCTCTTGCTTGCTTACTACTCCCCCCTTAATTAACTCCTCCACTTGAACACTCAATAATACATCCTCACTGTACTCTGATACTACATATTCTGCTGCTTTAACTTCATACGGTACTAATGTTGTAATCATTACTACATAACTTAATACATAACAAATTATTTTTTTAATCAAAATTCTCCCCCCTTATTTTGTTTTAATTTTCAAAATAATTTTAATATAATAAATTATTTTTGTCAATTTTTATACTATTTTATTGTTATTAAAAAAAATAGTATAATTATTAGATTTTTTATCTAAAAATTATACTATTACCCAAATAAAATATATATTTTACTAAGACGTCCTATTGTTCTGTATCTAACCTATTAGAAATACCATAAAAAGTAGTTGTATAACTAATGTCTTGTAAGCTACTTAAGTGTTTGCCCTGTAACTGTTACCGTGGCTGGGCCACTTCCTAGATTACAGCCAAAGGTATAGCTTTCTCCTACTGCTAAATTAGGCTGCCAATCTGGATTAGAAACCGTATAGGTATTACCTACTTGACTTACAAGTGTTGCACTCCAAAGTGATGCAATAGGGCGGTCTATGGTAAAGGTGCAGGTCCATCCATTTAATGCTTTACCTGTTAAGTTAGTTACTGTAATATTAGCTGTTGCTCCTGAAGTCCAGTCAGATACGATTGTCACTTTAACTATATCACCTGTTTGTGGTATTTCTGGAGTAGTTGGTGTTTCTGGTATACTGCTACCTGGCGCTTGACAAGACTCAAATACCCATGTTTGATTAGTGCCACCATAGTAAGCATAGGCTTGTACATTCGCACCATCTGTTGTAGCTTTATTAGATACATCTAACCCCTTAGTATCTGTTGTACATTTTAAGACAATGCCGTAAACATCTTTTTCTGAAGTAGGTACCACTTTAAATAATTGCGCACTGGTGTTATTGGCTTCATAGGTTTGGATATTGGTACCATTTTCATCTTTACCATTGGCAACGTCTAGCATATAACCATTGCCGTTTTTAAGGGTCACATAACCCTCACCCTTATTAACAAGTTGCCATTTTTGACCTGCAACACCTGTGCCGCTGCCAATTTCTACATTTTGTCCATTTGCACCCTTATTATCTTTTACTTGGAGATACTTTTCTGCATTGATATTTTTAATATAATACCAACCCTCCTTTAGTGTGGCGTAATTAGGATTGGGCTTAGTAATGTCTTCCTCTAATGGTTCTGTACTTTCGCCTTTTAATTCATCTGACACCCTAAAATAATCAAAATCTACATAACCACCTGTGGTTTGAGTAGCATAGTTAAATAGTCCAAAACGATATCCCATAAAGTGTTCTAAACCATATTGCATATTAAGAACATTTCCAATTTGATTCCACTTTGAACCATCTATACTATAATAAAATTTTGCTTGATTGCCACTTTCAAAGTTAAAGTCAATTTTAAAATAAACTTTATTCCCTGTTAAATTAACACTTTGAATTTCTTGTGGCATTGAGTTATTAGAAGCGTTAACCATCACTATTTTCTTGAATCCATTTTCCATTTTAACGCCTACATAACCATACTTATAAGCAAAAGCTGCTAGACCTGCTACATCTCCATTTTTCATATTACTTACATCTATAGCTACTTTACCTGAGCAGGTTGGACCATAGGTCCTTTGTGTTAATGTATTTCTTGCACTTGTAAGTGCATTGGTAATCCCTACTGTTTTTAATCTTAAATTTCCCTCTTTTTCTTTTAATGACCAATTACTATTATCGGGATTATGATTCCATTGCCATGCAAGTCCTAAACCAGAAATATACGTCTTACCACTGTTTGTGCCATCAAATTCATCTGATTTAACAATGGTTTGCTCCTCATTAATACTCACTGGCTTATTCATTACCTTTTCTACTTTACCGTTAGTTCCCATCATAGGCCAACCATTAATAAAGGTCACAGGTACTAATATAGGACATCGACCTACAGGGCCATGATCTTGAAATAATAATCCATACCATTTACCCTCTATTGTATCGATAATACTGCCTTGTGCTACGCCACCTATATACTCAAAATTATCTTGTAGAACGATTCTTGATTCCCAAGGCCCATTCAAAGATTTGCTACGACTCACATATTGTGTACGAGGCTTATCACTTGGCCAACTAATATTAAACACATAATAATAGCCATTTAACTTCATAACCTGTGTTCCTTCAAACAAACTGTTTCCAACCAGGTTTTTGCCACTAAATAAGGTACCACTTGCTCCACCTGGTTTAATACCTGTCACATCTGAATTTAATTCTACATATTTAATATCTGTAGCACCATAAAGCATATATACCCTATTATCCTCATCAAACAAAAGTGACATATCATGATAACAACCATTTATTTCAAATTTACGCCATGTCCCTTGCTCAATGTCTTTAGTCTGATAAATATAAGTCTTCCCTGTAGTATAGGACATAAAACTTATATAGTAGGTCCCTTTGTTGTATTTTAAACTTGCAGCCCAAGAGCCTTTCCCATACATATTTTTACCATTTTGAAGGTTGGTACTTTCTGTATTTGCCAGTGTATCATATACATAATTTACAATTTCCCAATTCACCAAGTCTTTAGATTTCATAATCGGACAACCTGGTGATAAGTGCATGGTTGTACTCGCCATATAGTAAGTATCTCCTACACGTATAACACTATTATCAGGTACGTCTGCATAAATAACTGGATTACTAAAGGTATCATTACCATGATCTGATGAGGCACTTGCCCAGATCTTCCCTATATTCATAGTAGCCATCATTGCTAGACACATCCCTACTGCACTCACTTTTAGCACCTTTTTTCTTATTATTTTTAGTAACTTTTTCACCCGCATATTTTTCCTCCTTCACTCAGGTATAAGTATCTTCCTTTATTTAGAATCATCGATGTATTCACTAAATAATTGTATAAAAATACCGTATTTCCAATCCCTTAGAGCGGCAATACGGTATTTTTGAACGAATGACTTTCCTACTTCAAAGAAGCATTTGTAGCTGTTACAGTTGCAGGGCCACTTCCTAGGTTACAGCCAAAGGTATAGCTTTCTCCTACTGCTAAGTTAGGCTGCCAAGCAGGATTAGAAACTGTATAAGTATTACCCACTTGACTTACAAGTGTTGCACTCCAAAGTGAAGCAATAGGACGATCTAGGGTAAAGGTGCAGGTCCATCCATTTAATGCTTTACCTGTTAAGTTAGTTACTGTAATATTAGCTGTTGCTCCTGAAGTCCAGTCTGATACAATTTTCACCTTAACTATATCACCAGTTGGTGTTGGCGTTGGTGTTGGCGTTGGTGTTGGCGTTGGTGTTGGCGTTGGTGTTGGCGTTTCTGAACCTGCATATTTAATCACAGTATCTGCCACACTCTTTCTCGTCCAAGTGCATGAATTACGGTCTAGTAACCCAAAGGATTCTCCATCATTTTTATGATAGTTGTTATCCCACCACACACATTTAATGCCATATTGAGTTGCAAGACTCACATAATCTTTTGCCCATTTCACAACTTCACTTTCATTATTTTTATGTACTGCACCAAATTCTGTAATGATAACGGTTACCCCTTTACTAATAAGAGCCGCATTAATTTTGTTCATAACAGCTTCAATATCAGCTTTTCCTGAGCCATCCCAAGTTGTACGCGCCCAGCTTGGGTTACCTTCTGGTCTGTATGTAAAGCCATAAGGTGTATAAGCATGAATAGCAACCATAATATTTTTATCATTAGGAATCTTAAAATCAATAAGACCATTAGAATCTCCATTGTTGCCATAAGGGCAAATAATGAGACATCTCTTGGCATTATTGCCGCCCGTTTTACGTACAGCATCGATGAATGCTTGATTTAAGACATTAACTGCAGCTCTACCTTCTGCATCTCCACCACTCCATTCATTACTACTTCCAACGATTCTTGGCTCATTCATCCCTTCGAAAAGTAAGTGGTCTCCATAGCCTTTAAATCTTTCAGCAATTTGAGTCCAAATAGCAACTAATTCTTTTTGAGAAGCATCAAGTGCTGATGATTGAGGTTTTAACCAAGCGGTTTCGTGGTGTGTATCAAGTAGTACATACATACCATCTGCCATAGCATAGTCTACTACTTCCTGTACACGATTCATCCATGCTGTATCTATAGTGTAGTTAGGTGCACTTCCTACATGTTCTCCCCATGAAACAGGAATTCTAATGGTGTTAAATCCCTCATTTTTAACAGCATCAATCATAGCTTTGGTTGTTTTAGGATTCCCCCAATAAGTTTCATTATTTAAGGAATACGCACCATAAGCATCTAATGAATTGCCTAAATTCCATCCTGCTGTCATTTCTTTTGCAAGTGCAGCTGGCGTAATATCTCTCATTGTTCCCTGTACATCAGATGCAACAACAGATGCCCCTCCACCTACAAGTAAACATAAACCCATAATAATACTTAAAATCTTCTTTTTTTTCATTCTCTTTCCTCCTTTTATCAGTTAACTTTATTCTTAAATTTTTTTATTGACTTTTGGGTTTTCTGTCCTTATATCCCTACTTTAAAGAAGCATTTGTAGCTGTTACAATTGCAGGGCCACTTCCTAGATTACAGCCAAAGGTATAGCTTTCCCCTGCTGCTAAATTAGGCTGCCAATCTGGATTAGAAACCGTATAGGTGTTACCTACTTGACTTACAAGTGTTGCACACCAAAGTGATGCAATAGGGCGGTCTAGGGTAAAGGTACAGGTCCAGCCGTTTAACGCTTTGCCTGTTAAGTTGGTTACTGTAATGTTGGCTGTTGCTCCTGCATTCCAATCTGATACGATTTTCACTTTAACTACATCACCTGTTTGTGGTGTTTCTGGTTCAGTTGGGATTTCTGGATTACTACCACCTGGTGCTGTGCAAGATTCAAATACCCATGTTTGATTAGTGGCACCATAATATGCATAAGCTTGTATATTAGAACCATCTGTTGTGGCTTTATTAGATACATCTAAACCTTTAGTATCTGTTGTACATTTTAAGACAATACCGTAAACATCTTTTTGTGAAGTTGTTAATACTTTAAATAATTGTGCACTTGTGTTATTGGCTTCATAGGTTTGGATATTGGTACCATTTTCATCTTTACCATTAGCAACATCTAACATATAGCCATTGCCATTTTTAAGGGTCACATAACCGTCGCCTTTATTCACAAGTTGCCATTTTTGTCCTGACACACCTGTGCCAGTACCAATTTCTACATTTTGACCATTGGCTCCTACATTATCTTTTACCTGAAGATACTTTTGGGCATTGACATTTTTAATGTAATACCAACCCTCTTGTAAAGTTGCATAATTTGCATTTGGTGTTGGTGTTGGGCTTGGTGTTGGGCTTGGTGTTGGGCTTGGTGTTGGTGTTGGAGTTGGTCCAACTTGGCTTCCTGAATCTGTATAAGCTTTTAAAACAGAATAGTAAGATGCTTTTGGTGTTCCACCAACAGTCTTATATAATAATGGATTATCTTTTGCAATCCATGAATTACTATCTGCAAGTCCCCAGAAAGTAATACCTGTAATATTGGAGCCAGCTTTCTTAGCTTTGATTAATTCTGAAAAAAGATTATAGCAATAATCCGCTTGTGCCTGATCAGATGTATTAGCAATGTCTAACTCCGTAATTTGAATTTCAAATCCAGCATTTGTAAACTTCTTTACAGCATCCATGTAATAAGATACACTTGGAAAATTTGTTCCTACATGTGACTGCATGCCTACACCATTACAAATTTTCTTATCACTATTAATAAACTTAACTAATTCAACAATTTTATCAGACACCATATATGTATTGTAATCATTATAGAACAAGCTTACAGAATTTGTAAGTCCACGTTCAGCAAGTACCTGATTGGCAAATTGGAAAGCTTTTTTAACAAAGCTTGCTTTTGTATTTACAGAACCATAAATTTGTATCCAACCTGATTTAGAATCAGCATGTAAATACTCATTTACCACATCCCATGCATAAACAACACTTCCATACTTACTTGAATACACATGGTTCATATAAGTCTTAACGTAAAACTCTAAACGTGCATCCATGACTGCTTGACTAACATAACCACTATTTTTGTTATAGCCGCTTCTAAAATACCAATCTGGTGTTTGTGAATGCCATACTAAAGTATGCGCACGTAAGGCTATACCATTTTCATAACAAGTTTTTAAAACATTATCTACTTGATTAAAGTTAAGTTTTGGCACTGTACTTTCTGTATAATTACTTGGAATATAGTAACCTAATTTCTTAGCTTCTGCTACAGAAATTAAAGTAGGTGACCAACTACTTAAAACATAATCTGGCTTCATTTCATTGCCTATGGTTGTGCTATTGTATTCTTTCTTTAAAGCATTAAATGCATTCGCATTATATAATTCATCATAAACAACTGAAGCTCCTATTTTCCCGAACATTTCCCCGTATGTATTTAAAAGTGTGGTCTCAGTTGTTGCTGCACTGACTTTATTAGCTACACCTATGGTTATCATCATAGTGAAAGCTAAACATATGGCTAATAACTTATTGTACTTTTTAATATTCATAAAACCCATCTCCTATCCTTTTCATCATATAAATCATCTTATTATTTAAATAAATACTGGCAGAAATGATAAAGACCATTATTCCAAACACCAAAATTATGATCGCCGTTCATTGTATACCAGAAATGTTTTACATCATTTTTCACTAGAGTATCATGATAGTAGGTAGGTACTGTTCCTACTACACTATCCGTATTGCCATTACAGATTAAAACTACTTTTGGTACATTAGCACCTTGTGGTATTGTAAATTCACTTTCTCTAAATTGTCCTGGATAATTCAATCCCTTATCTGGAAGTAATCCCGGAGCAGGTGAGAATGCACCTATATACCCAAAGGTATCTAACATAGAAAATCCAATAAACAATGACTCACGTCCGCCCATGGATAAACCTGCAATAGCTGTATTTTGAGGACCAGTTTTTATGGAATAATTTTGTGCAATAAAAGGCATTAAATCGCTTCTTAAATCATTAATAAAATTATCAAAAGCAGCAATATTTTCTGCACTTAAAGCATTTGAGGGTACTCCATCGTTTTTACTTGCACGGATATTAGGAATAACCACAATCATTTCTTGTGCTTTACCACTTTTTATTAAATTACCAATAATATTATTTGCACCACCATATAACCACTCATCTTCAGTCCCTCCTATACCATGTAATAAATAGAGTACAGGATATGTTTTATCCTTTGAATAGTTAGCTGGCGTAATAATATTACATTTCCTCATTGTACCTGTTGTTTTAGAATAATAACTCACTTTTTCAAGCTTACCATATAGGTTACCTTCTATATATTTATCAAAATTGCTTGGTACATCATAAGGATTAATAGCTACATCATATATATTTCCTTGCGTTGGTTCACTACCTCCTGTCGAAGGTTGCTCCCCTTCCGAAGGATTTTGTTCCTGGTAATTAGTCGTACTTATAACATTTCCATCATATAGTATCTCTGCTAAACATGCAGAAAAACCGTTTATTTTTGACCAATCTTTATTAGCGATACGTATTGAAATATTCATGCTACCTGTACCTACTCCTAGCATTCCTTTATCATTCACTTTTAAGGTACACAAATACTTCCCATCAACTTTTTTCATACTCATATCTACTTTTGAAGTTAATTCACTGTACCAAGGTGCCACATTTAACTGTAAAGCTGCATGATCACACCACATATTCATTTCTTTATCTTGTGACTGATTAAAATAATAACGAATTTCTAATTTAGATAAATCAATGGGTGTTTTAGTTGCTTTAACTGTATAAGTTTGATTAATCGTTTCACTTATTGTTGTTGTATTGGCCACATCAATACCTATCTGGGATGAATATATAGCATTCACCGTTTGTACATTATTTGCATTTACTGTTGTTGCTAAGACGTTACCAACTATATTTGTGGTAGCTAATACAATACTTCCTATAATCCCTATCATTTTCTTCCTATTCATCTCATACCTCCTATAATCAATAACATCTACATCTATCAGAACTAAGTATCTCCCCTCCTTTATCTTTAATAAATTCTAGGAATTTCCAACCTTTATCTTTCAAGGTTTTTAGCTCCTATATTTTAAAAATCGCCACCTTTTCACTTAAACCTATGAATCAATATCCCCATTTATAGTAAAGTCAGTTGATTGTAATACTTTTTTTCAAGCAAAGGCGATTTTTAATATTACCTGTTATTTCTATACTCATACTGCTCTTCAAGATACCTAGGAAAATCTCATTACATGCTGACAGGTTGTTACCTAACAAATGTCCTATGCCAAAATATTTCAAGATCTACTTAAATTCATCTCCTGTCTCTTACTATAATGCAAAAAAAACATTTAGGATTATAGACTCACAATATGTTTTTTTTTTAGATATAACATGTTGTCATCTATAGTCATTTGACACACAAAAAAGCTACTAATGAAGATCATCATTTCATTAGTAGCTTTTTTATCTTTATATAAATTCCTGCTCCCAGTTAAAGTATCCTGTCTGATCATTTTTAACATATTTAAGATAAGCCGCATACGTATTACCATTACGCCCCTTGAGATTACGAAAGCCTACCTTTCCATTTTTAAGTAATAGTTCTACCATTTGACGTGTGACGCTCTTCCCTAACATTGTAATATACTTATCATTTTTCCAAATGGTATACTTACAACCGCTCTTCCAGTTCACGCAACCAAATGCTTTTTCATTTTCTACTACAGCATTTCCACACACAGGACAAACCCCTACTGGCTCCATATTTTTAGGAACTTCAACTTTTGTACCACTTAATACCCTTGTATCATTTTTAATAGCCTCAACAGCTTCTTCTGTAAAGGCTTTAATCATACTTAAGAATTCATCCTTTTGGAATTTACCCTTTTCAATATCAGATAAAGTTTTCTCCAATCGCCCTGTATATTCTAGGTCAAGTAACTGCTTTGCTGGAAATGTTTCTACTAGAGCTTTTCCTAAGTCTGTACATATTAAACTTTTTCCTTTTGCCCTAATATATTCCGCATCCTTCAGTTTCTTAATAGTTTCTGCACGTGTAGCGGGTGTTCCAATACTAAAACCACTTAAAATACTTGCCATCATCTTGAGGGTATCTTCTTCACTTTCTTCCTTACCCTCTTCTTTTTCATCCCCCTTAAAGCTTTTTCCACATGTCTCCATCACACGAAGTAGTGTTTTCTCTGTATGTGCTTTAGGCGGTTTTCTAGTTACTTCAGCCACATTGGCTTTTTTCACTTCTATCATTTCATTTTGTATCACTTGTGGTAGTAAAGTATCTTTATTTTCCTTGCCTTCTTTGGTGCCTTTAGCTTCAAATTTTTCTACAATACGCCAGCCTTCTACTAGTTGTACTTTTCCTTTTGAAATAAATACACCTTTTAAGCTTTCTTCTGGCACATCAATGATCTTAGTAACCAACTTCGTTTCTTCAAATTCTGCTATAGGTAAGAATTGCATGAGAAAACGATTTTTAACAGCATTATAAACCACCTGTTCATCCGGTGTTAAACTTTTAGGTATGATATAAGTTGGAACAATAGCACTATGGCTTTCTACCTTACTATTATCAAATATACGTTTATGATCTACAAAACAAATTTGACTTTCATAAGGGAGACCTATTTTGAGTGTATCTAACACTTTTTTGGTTCTCCCCTTTAAACTTTCCTCTAAAGCCAAACTCCCCGTTCTAGGATAAGTAATATATTTCTTTTCATAAAGAGATTGAGCCACCTTTAGCACCTTATCAGAAGTCCAACCTTTATATTTACTTGTAATATACCCTTGCAAATTAGACAAATTAAATAAAAATGGTGCATATTCCTTCTTTTTCTCTACTTGCTTTTCTACGATTTGTGCTGGCTTATTTTTGATAAGTTCTACCATGCTCTCCAAAGTAGCTTTATTGTCGAACTTCTCATTATCTTTGCCTTCCTCATCCTTTTCATAATAAGTTCCTTCAAATACTTCATCTTGACTCGTTTTAAAATTTGCCAGAAGCTTATAGTAGGTAGATGCTTCAAACTGCTCAATTTCTTTATCTCGGTCATAAATAATTTTTAAAGTTGGCAATAATACCCTACCAATATTTAAGATTTTTTTACTGCCCGAGTTATATTTCACTGTTGCAACCGATGTTAGATTAATCCCAATCATCCAGTCTGCCCATTGTCTTCCAATCCCTGCATCTTGAAGTGATTTCATTTCTTCATTAGGCCTTAATTGACTAATGCCCTTTTTCACTTCTTCTGGTGTCCATTCATTTAAAAGTATACGATATACAGGTTTCTTTTCATTAAAATATAAAAAGATCTCATCCCCAATGACTTGCCCCTCCCTGTCAAAGTCAGTTGCCGAAATAACACCTTCTACATCTTCCCTATCTATCAAGTTCTTTATAATATTGAGCTGTTTTCTAGCACCTGCATCTTCTATCGCTTTATTCTTGCTATCACTTTTTACTTTGTATTTGAATTCCTCTGGAATAAAAGGAAATTTTTCAAGACGCCAGCTTTTCATGCTTTCATCATAGTCTTTTGCATCATAAAGTTGCAATAAGTGTCCAAAGGCCCATGTAATCAGATAGTCTTCCCCTTCAAAATAACCGTCTCTTTTTGTTCTAATATCAAATGCATCTGCTATATTTTTAGCTACTGACGGTTTTTCTGCAATGATTACCTTTTTCATTATTAACGTACCTCCTCTTAATCTTATGCAACATACCTATCATGATAAGAATGTATACTTTCCTATTCGATAAAATAGACACAAAGAAATGCATTGTGCCTAAGGATAAGTTCATCTTTTTGTATTAATTGTAGCATATTTTTATTTAAAATGCATCCCCGAAGAAAAGAACTAAAAAGGAGCCATTGCCTATTTGCAACAGCCCCCCTCTACTTACTCTTCTTCTGTTTCTACTTCTTCTGAACCTTCTTCTGCTAGATCTTCTTTTTCATCTTCAGCATAGTTCATAAAATCTTTAATTTTAACATATTCTATGTCATCGTCATCATCTTCATAGATGCTTTCATCGAACTCTTCGTAGTTTTCATCTAATTCATCAAAGTCATCATCAAAATATTCGTAGTGCTCTTCTAAATCTTTTTCTCTTTTCTTTGCAACCCAAATGACAACAGCTACTAATATAGCGACAACACCAATGGCTATAGCAATCCATGTGCCTTTTTTATGATCATCTTTTCTCATTAGTTCTCTAACCTCCTCAACTGTTAGTGGGAACTCTTTCCATCTTGTTTTCATAGTTTCAGCTCCTTTTCGTTCCGTATAGAACATTATATCAATTTCTAAGTTTTATAACAATATCAATATCACTTTTCCTATCTCTTTATTTTATCTGATTTTACTTAAATTATACAGCACAAATAAGAGATAGCAAGGTTGATTGATATATTTATTATTGCATTATTTTAATTATAGCATAGCTATGTAAATTTTTTTTAAATTTTTGTTAAAGAACATCTTTATACTTATATAAATAATAGCATAAAGTAAACGGTAACTATTTAGGCACTTATTACAATTAGAAGTTTGTAGGGGCATTTACGAGAAAAGCTGATGGGCGGAAATGAGAGGAGAAGGGCTATCTTCCAGTGTTCCGGTTCAAATTTTTTGAGGCACTAGGCTCATTTATTTGGATGAACGCACGAAAACTCCCGCTGGTCAAACACTCGTGCTAAAACCCATCCAAAACGTTCGCCAAGTGCCTCTAAAAAATTCTCCCAAGTCACCCTTCCAGATATCCCTCCTCCTCGTATTATATAGTAGTAGTTATTTATATCCTGAT
>JAEWMQ010000020.1 GCA_023393125.1 Bacillota bacterium | reverse complement strand
GCATCACCCATTCACTATGCCAATGGATGAAGACTTAGAACTTATGGAAACAAACCCAGGAGCTGTAAGAGCAAAAGCTTATGACCTTGCATTAAATGGTTGTGAACTTGGTGGAGGTAGCATCCGTATTTACCAAAACGATGTTCAAAAAAGAATGTTTAACCTTCTTGGCTTCACAGATGAACAAGCAGAAGACCGTTTTGGCTTCTTATTAAATGCTTTTAAATATGGCGTGCCACCACATGGCGGATTAGCATTTGGTCTTGATCGTATGATTATGCTCATGTGTAAGGCTGATAGCATCCGCGACGTTATTGCCTTCCCTAAAGTAAAAGATGCAAGTTGTTTAATGACAAATGCACCAGATGTAGTAGATCAAAAACAATTAGATGAATTAGCACTTGCTATTGTAGAAGAACAAGAAGTAATAGAAGAATAAATAATATAATAAAGGCTATTTACGAGGCACAAAAGAGTGCTGCGTAAATAGCCTTTTAAATTGTTTAAAAGATCTTTATATCATTAATTAGGTTTACTAGAAGACCAAGAACCGTCTTTATACCACATTTCACCTTTTACTTCAAAGCCTGATTGATTAGGAGCAGGAATTTGCTGATTATTACTGTTAAACAGAACTTTTACAGCAGTTTCACTTGGTATAGTATAAGTGTACCAATTATTACCTTCACTAGTCATAGCCTGACCAGGCCATGTAGGACCAGTCTTAGTTTCTGTTTCATAATAGTAAAGATAAGGTGTACCCCAGCCAGAAGGATTATAGAAATGAACAGTTATGACATTTTCTTTAGGTTTTGAAGCATAAAGGGTACCATCTTTGTACCAAACTTCTTTTGAAACTTGTATACCAGATTGGTTGGCACCAGGAATTTGTTGACCGTTGCTATTAAAAATGACATGTGCAGCTAAAGAACCTGTAATAGTATAGCTATACCAGTTATCACCTTCATTAGTCATAGTTTCACCAGGCCATTTAGGTCCAGTTTTGCTCTCTGTTTCATAGTAATAAAGGTTTGGTGTACCCCAACCAGAAGGTTTGTAGAAATGGACAGTGAGTTTAACTTCTTCAGGTTTTGATGTGTAAAGGTTACCATCTTTATACCAAACTTCTTTAGAAACATTGATACCAGACTCTTTGGCTCCGGGGATTTGTTGGCCATTACTATTAAATAAAACATAGGCAGAGTTAAGATTCTTGATGGTATAGCTATACCAACCATCACCTTCATTAGTCATAGCTTCACCAGGCCATGCAGGACCAGTTTTATTTTCCGTTTCATAATAGTAGAGATTTGGTGTACCCCAGCTAGAAGGCTTATAGAAGTGAACAGTAATATCCGTTGGTGGGAGTACTGTTTCTTTTTTATACGTGTATATTTCATTGAATACACCTTGCGCATTTTCTGCTTTTACTTTAACAGAGGTTATTGTACCAGCAGCTACATCCTTACCTATTTCAAAGCTTTCACCAGAAACTACAGAAAAAACTTCCCCATTATCGATTTGACAGATAGCATTCGTTACATTTTTGAGTATTACTTTAATGGAAAGCGTACTAGTTGCATAAGTTGTCGTTGTATTACTACTTCCAGGAGTTAATGTAACAACAGGCTTACTATCTGGATTAGCTGAAGTCCAGACACCATCTTTATACCACATCTCACCTTCTACAATAAAGCCTGGTTTTTCTTTGTCTGGCATTTGTGTAGAACCGTTATTGGTATTAAAGATAATCTGAGCTTTTTCGTATTCGGCTGGAAGTGTATAACTATACCAGTTATCTCCTTCGCTATTCATAGTAACACCAGGCCATTTAGGTCCAGTTAATGAAAGTGCATCATTATAATAGTAGAGAGAAGGTGTAGACCAATTGGCTGGCTTATAAAAATGAACCGTAACTGGTTTACGCTCTGTTTTCAAATAAGAATAAGTTTGTGAGTAAGTACCTAGTGCATTAACGGCTGAAACAACAATTTTAGTTGTTGTCTCTAGGGCTTCACCCTTACCAATAGTAATAGTATCACCATTTTTAACAGTATAAGCACTACCGTTATTAACAGTATATGTGGCTTCAGTAGCGTTTTGTAGAGCCACCTTTACATCTAAAGTTTCAGTATAGTATTTAGTTATACCGGTAACGTTCCCAGGAATGAGCGTGACAACTGGTGTAAGTGGTTCTTCACCATCTTGTTCAATAAGAATAGTTCCTGCTGAGCCAGCTGTAAAAGTAACAAAGCCATTAGCTACAGTTGTTTTAGCGCCAGTATAAGCATCTCTTACTGATGTACCATCTTTAAATATTGAAGAAACATTAATGGTTGTACTACCTGTTGTATTTAATGCTATAACAACTTTATCAGATACACCGTCTTTGTTATAGTTACGACTAAATACATAAGGAGAAGAACTAATAACACTGTGAGTACCAGCGCCTATAGATGGGTGATTCTTTCTAAAAGTACCAAGGATTTGCCAATGATTAAGTGTTGATTGATTTAGACTTGACCAGTTCATGTCAGAACGACTTGGTTGATCCTTATCAGAGCATGTTTCGCCACCAGGCCTACTAGTTTCATCACCATAAAAGATTTGAACACCACCTGGGGATAAGAGTAAAGCAGTACCTAAATTAATCATATTACCTCTTGTTAAGCCTTCATCATGAGATGAAATATAACTAAGAACATTCCAATTATCTTTTGTATTAACTTTACTTGCAATGTCTTGATAAGTATTATTAATAGCATTTAAATTGCCATCTTTAGGGAAGAAGAAGTTAATAAGTGAATCAAATTTACCAGTTTCAAAATAATCAGCCTTGTATTCTACACCGGTATTATATACTTCACCAGTCATCCAGAAGTCATCATCCCAATTAGCACCAGCTTTAGTTGGATTAGCAGCACGCCATTCTTTAAGTGCTGTATTAGAAGCATCCTTTAATTGTGCCCAGCGGTATGGCTCTACGTGTTTAGCGGTATCAACTCTGAAACCATCAATACCAAATTCGCGAACCCAAGCAGCTAACCATTTAATATTATAGTCAGTAGGAGCAACGCCTAAATCAGTTCTTAAGTTTTTAGCTGCAGGCACAATCCAATTATCATAACCAGAAGTTTCTTTTGACCATTTTGTTTTTAAAATAGGTGCTAAACCTTGGTTGCTAGTCACTTCTGTTTTAAAGTCTGGTAAGCCTGCAAGGTTCATACGAAGCTCGGAATTATCTCCAGCACTATAGCCAGCTACACCAGCACGAATCCAGCCAGAACTCCACCATTTTGCCCAAGCGTTATTGTGCCCAGTGTAATCAAGGAATAGGTCATGATAACTATGCCAGGTCTGACCATTACTAGGTGACCAATTAAGAAGTTCAGATTTACTATGATCAGTAGGCATAATATCATACTCTGTCATGTCCTTCATACTTAAATAACCAGGATGATTCATAACAATATCTAAGATAACACGAATACCTTGAGAGTGAGCTTCATCAACAAAGGCTCTCATCTCTGAAACCGTTCCCATATTTTGATCAACCATGGTGAAGTCAAGTGCATAGTAACCATGATAAGCATAATGAGCAAAGTCACCAGTTTGACCACCACCAACATAACCATGCATTTGTTCATATGGCGCTGTCATCCAGATAGCATTTACTCCTAGATCTTTAAAATAACCATCTTTTAATTTCTTAGTAAGTCCAGCGATGTCCCCACCATGAAAAGTAGCAATGCTTTTACCAGTGGGATCTACTTTAACACGTCCATAGCTATTATCATTTGACGTATTGCCATTGTAAAAACGGTCTGTCATTACAAAGTAAACTGTAGCATTATCCCAAGTGAAGTAAGGATTATCTGAGGACGCACTTGACGTTGTTGCTGCAAAAACAGTAGGAAAAATCATAGTAAGAGAAAGTAACAAGGCAAGCAAAAATTGAGATGCTGTCTTTTTAGAGAAAAAATGCATAACTAACCCCCTTATATTTTGGTAACATATGCTTTTAATGAATATGACATGTAAAAAACCTCCTTTCAAGAATTAAACATTAGAACGAACAATTAAAATATTCAGAAAAAACATACAGTTATATTATCAATCTAAATGCTAAAAAATACAACTAAAATATTATAAAATTTATATAATTTTACAAAAATATTATACTGTATTCTTAAATTGATGATACAAGTGCTAGATAAAGTATAAGAAACACAATAAAACTTGTAGTTTTTTATAAAATTCATGTCATTTTTACTACATTTTGTTAAAGTTTAATAAATAGCTTTAAAGGCTATGTTATTATTAAACAGTAGTAAAAGAAACAATATACATTCAGGAGGTATTTTATGAGTTACATAGCAGATAAAAACAGATATAAAGAAATGAAATACAATCGTTGTGGCAAAAGTGGTTTATTACTTCCAGCTGTTACTTTAGGGTTATGGCATAATTTTGGAGATGAAAATAGTTTAGCAAATGTAAAAGAAATGCTTTTTGGTGCGTTTGATATGGGAATTACGCATTTTGACCTAGCAAATAATTATGGTCCAAGTGCAGGCTCAGCAGAAAGTAACTTTGGAGAAGTAATGCGCTCAGATCTTAGGCCATATAGAGATGAATTAGTTATTTCTACAAAAGCTGGTTATGGGATGTGGGAAGGTCCTTATGGTGATGGTGGTTCAAAGAAATACTTAATTTCTTCTTTAGACCAAAGCTTAAAACGAATGAACCTAGATTATGTAGATATTTTTTATCATCATAGAAGAGATCCAGAGACACCAATGGAAGAAACTATAGAAGCTTTAAAAGCTGTTTTAGACCAAGGAAAAGCATTATATGTAGGGATTTCTAATTACAATGCAGAAGATACTAAAACAATGATTAAACTCATGAAAGAAGCAGGGGTAAGATGCCTAATTCATCAAATGTACTATAATATGTTAGAACGTCATAATGAAGCGGTTATAGATGTGCTAGAAGAAGAACAAGTGGGTGCTATTGCTTTTTCACCATTGGCACAAGGACGTTTAACAAGTAAATATTTTAATGGCATTCCAGCAGATTCAAGAGCAGCAGGAACAAGTCCTTTCTTAAATAAGGAGGGGATTACAGAGGATATTTTAAAGAAAACAAAAGCACTTAATGACTTAGCAGAAAGCCGTGGACAAAGTTTATCTCAGATGGCTTTAGCATGGACACTTAGGGGTCATGTGACTTCTGTTATTATAGGAGCAAGTAGGCTTTCTCAGATTAAAGAAAATGTAGGGGCTATTCAAAACTTAGACTTCACAGCAGAGGAACTTCAAATAATTGATAAGATTTTATTAGGTTAAGTGATAGGTTCATTTTAAATTGAAGTATTATGTTCTATTTATAAAGTCCTAAATTCAGCACTAGAACTAGAAATGATAAAAGTAAATTTAAAGAGTAAAATAGGATATAGGCTATGGAAAAATAAACACCATAACCTATATCCTATTTTGTTTCGTTCAGAGTAGTTTTCATTAAGTCAGCCATGGCAAAAGTGATTTCTTCATCAAAGTTAGTTTTGGAAGTCTCGATAGCAGCTTTTAGTGTTTTTAAATCAGTAGAGTCTAAAGGTAAATCACTATATTCAGTTTTAGCAAGTTTTAAGATGTTTTGTTGGAGCTCATCTAAATCACTAAAGAGACTATCTCTAAGAAAATCATAGGGTTCATAGTAAAAGGTTTCAATCTCATACAGGGCATCAATATCAAAAGAATAGGTTGTTTCATAAGTAGATTGGGCTTCGATATAGGTATCATAAAGGTAATTTCCTGAATCAGAAATTTCTAAAATAGCATGATAAACTTCATTGTAGTTAGAGTTAACAACATGGGTGCTCTTGCCTTCTCGAATCACCTCATAGCTATAATCGGGGTATTTCATTGTATCAGAAACAGGACTAATAAGCCCAGAAATCCAACGCCAAATAACGCCTCCAATAAGAATAAGTACAATAAAAATATGTGGACCAAATCTCCAAATAACCAAGGAGGGAATATCAATTTTGGAGTCCCTAAAGAGTTTTTCACGATAGTTATTTCTCGACATTTGCTGCCACTCTAATTTTTCAGGTAAAGAAAGCTCGTCATTTTTGGCTTTTTCTTTAAGTTGTTTTTCATATTGGCGACGTTGCTTTAGGAATTCCTTTTGAGCTTTAGTTTTCATAAGAAGTCTCCTTATAAATAATATAAAATATAGAATATTGAGATTATTATATACTAATTTAGTTAAACAATCAATTTTAAAAGAGGTGATTTAAAGACAGAAGTATTTATAGAGGAAAGGATGTGTACTGCAATAGGAATTAAAGATTCAAAACGAAAGAGAGTTAGTATATAATAGCTTTATAAATACTTAGACTATTATAGAAAGTGAATAAAGTACATATATAAAGGAGATAGATTATGAACAGTAAGGTAGATGAAGCATTAACCCTTTTTAAAGAAGGTTTTTCTTGTTCACAAGCTGTATTTGCAGCTTATGCAAAAGATTTAGGTATGGATTATGAAATGGCCCTTAAAGTATCACAAGCCTTTGGTGGTGGTATGGGTGGTATGAGAGGTGAATGTGGTGCTGTAACAGGTGCTTATATGGTGATTAGCCTTTTATATGGTAGAACTAAAGCTGAAGACGGAGAAGCGAGACTTAAGACCTTTACTATGGTAAAAGATTTTGCAAAGCGTTTCAAAGAAAAACAAGAAAGCACAGTATGTCGTGATTTGTTAGAAAATAAATCAGGTAGCCATTATGATATGTGTAGTGATTATGTGAAAGATGCGTGCATCATTTTAGAAGAAGTTTTAGAAGAATATAAGTAGATGATAATAGTTGCTACATAATGATTAATATAAAAGCACTAACTTTTTAAAGAAGTTAGTGCTTTTATATTAGTAGCCTCTCTTAGCCAGTAGAGAGATACATTTTCATTTTCTTACTAATGAGGAGTCCTTTTTAAGGATACTACAAATAGGTATCAAATGATTAGAAAAATACTGGGGATGGAATACAGATTAGCCTGACTTTATAATCAGAATATAAACAGTCGACTGATTTGATTTAATAAATAACAAGGAGGAAGAAAAATGAAATATCTATCTAAACCATTAATTGATTGGGCGATTCATGAAATTGAAACCAAGTATCCTGAAGATATCAGTTTATTAGTAGGTCATAAAGGGTGGCGTATACCAGAAGATGGGGAAGAGGTAGCCTTTAACTTTTTCATTCCAGCTACCGATAAAGGATATGCTTTAGCACAAACTTTTATTATTAATGAAATTGGCTATGATTTATTTCCTATGTCGTGGGAAAGAGTAGAAGGCCTTGCTGAAGTAAATGAAGGTTTAACCACTTGCCTTGCTGATGGTATTATTTTATATGCTAGGAATGAGGAAGACAAGGTACGTTTTATTCAATTACAACAAACATTAAAAGAACACTTAGCAGACCAAAGTTTTACTTTTAATAAGGCTTTAGAAAAGATTAATAGTGCCATGGAACTTTATAAAACTATGGCGTTTGAGGAGTCCTTATGTCATGTAAGGAAAGGAGCAGGTTTTATAAGCCAATATTTAATCGAGGCCATAGCAACAAGCAATGGGACTTATATGAAAAATGGCCCACAAGATATAATCACGGTATTAAAAGATTTTAAGCAAGTACCTGTGCATTTCATAGGGTTATATGAGCAGTTGGTTAAAGCTGAACAAGTAGAAGCAATCAAAACACTAAGCTATGAGCTCATTAAGATGACAAGAGACTTTTTTTCAAGTAAAGATACAAGAGTAATAAGAGAAGAAAAATGTGAATTTCAGGATTTAGCTGCATGGTATGAAGAAGGCCGTTATACTTTTAGACGTATTGGTTATTATTGTGAACAAAATGATCCTTTTAATAGTTTTTCTTGGGGATATCATTTTCAGCGTGAATTTGACTGCATTCAAAAGGATTTTGGACTTAAGGAAATGGATTTACTAGGGGTATTTAATCCAAATAATCTCTCCATTTTTAAACAAAGGTTAGATGAGATTGAAGCGTATATTGTATCTGAAATAAAAGCACATGGAGTAAAAATACGAATTTATGAAACCTTAGAGACGTTTTTAAATAATATGAATTAAGAAAGGGCGATGTGCAGTGAAATACAAAAATGCCGCTGATATTTTGCCTGATAAACTTCTGAGAGAAGTGCAAAAGTATACTTCAGGAGAGGCACTTTATATACCTAAATACAAAGCTCGCAAAAAGTGGGGAGAAGGTTCAGGTGCTAAAGCTTTTTATGATAAGCGAAATGAAGAAATTCGTATAAGATTTGCTAATAAAGTAGCTATTGACTTATTAGCTGATGAATATAATCTTTCAGTAGAAACGATTAAAAAGATTGTTTATAACAATAAGTAATCTCTTTATGACTTGTAATAGAAGAGAAATGCAAATTAACAAGTGAGTTGTGTTATAATAGGGGCGAATACTTATGAGGTAAGGAGGATGGACCATGGATATTATGACATCATTAGAAGCTATGACAGCCAAGCTTGATCGCATAGGTAGGAGGTCTATAGGCCTTATTATGACAAAGGGTGCATTACATGAAGGGCATATAGCTTTGATAAAGGCAGCAAGAGCCGAAAATGAATATGTTATTGTAAGTAGCTTTATACATCCTCATGAGTTTGCTAGTGAGAAGGGATATAAACTTTATCCAAGGCAGAGAGAGCAGGATGAGCAAGTTGCTAGTAAAGCAGGAGCGGACTTTTTACTTTGTCCTAGTTATGAAACACTTTATCCTAATGGAAGCAGCACTTATATAGGCATTTATACACCACTGATGACTCGCCTAGAAGGAGAAATACATCCTAAGTATTATCAAAGCTTTTTAACCACAGCAAATTTATTACTTAGTGCCATTAGGCCACAGCGTTATTATACGAGTGAAAAAGATTTTCAGAAAAAGGCATTACTTAGTCAGCTTATAAGAGACTTTCATTATGCTTGTGAAATAAAAGTTTTGCCTACCAAAAGAGAAGCAGATGGGCTGATCATAGGAAGTAGAAATACTTTATTAGAGCCAGAGGAAAGGCGCTTAGCACCACTTTTATATCATACGCTTAAAAAAGCAGAGCTAGCTTATCAAAGAGGGAATATTAGTAGTTATAAGCTTAAATTACTTTTAGAAACAGAGATAAAGCGTTATTATCGTATTCAGCTAGAGTATGTAGATGTGCTAGAAATAGAACGTCTAACTAGTATAGAAACCATTATCGAAGAAGCACTTATAGCCATGAGTGTACGTTTAGGGAGTGTAAAGCTTTCAGATTATATTTATCTTAAGAAATAAAGGTTGATTTAGAAGAAATATTCTGATATGATTTGCTTGTATGAAATAAATATCAAAATAGCACATAAATTAAAAAAGGGGAGTCTGTGTGACAGGCTGAGAGGAAACTAAAGTTTCGACCCATAACCTGATTCAGATCATGCTGACGTAGGGAAATATTCGATGATAACATTTCAAAAGAAATGGATGTAACAGGATATGCCAAAGCCAGCATATCCTGTTTTTATTTTTTGACTAGAGAAATCTATAGAGGATATGTAGGGTTACGGAGAAACTCCCTTTACAAAGGAGAGATTAGATGCAGTATCATACACAAATGGAAGCAGCGAAAAAAGGTATTATCACTAAAGAAATGGAGATTGTAGCTGAAAAAGAATATATGGAGGTAGAGGAGCTGAGAGCCTTAGTAGCAAAAGGTGAAGTGGCTATCCCATGTAATATTTATCATAAATCACTTTCTCCAGAGGGAATTGGGACAGGTCTTAGAACTAAGATTAATGTCAATCTTGGGATTTCAGGAGACTGCAAAAACTATGAAGTAGAATTTGAAAAAGTAAAGATGGCACTTAAGTTTGGCGCTGAAGCTATTATGGATCTTAGCAATTATGGGAAAACTAATACCTTTCGTAAAGAGCTTATTGAAATGTCTAGAGCCATGATTGGTACAGTACCTATGTATGATGCCATTGGTTACTTAGAAAAAGATTTAGTACATATTACACCACAGGATTTCTTAAAGGTCGTAGAAGCGCATGCTAAAGAAGGTGTTGACTTTATGACGATTCACGCAGGGATTAATAGACGTGCTGTGGAGGCCTTTAAACGTGAAGGACGTAAGATGAATATTGTTTCTAGAGGAGGTTCTCTCTTATTTGCTTGGATGGAGATGACAGGAAATGAAAATCCCTTTTATGAGTACTATGATGATGTGTTAGAAATTTTAAGACGTTATGATGTTACCATTAGTCTTGGAGATGCCTTAAGGCCAGGATGCCTAGAAGATAGCTCAGATGCAGGACAAATCGGAGAACTTATTGAACTTGGCTATCTTACAAAGAGGGCATGGGAAAAAGACGTGCAGGTCATGGTAGAAGGTCCAGGGCATATGGCTATGAATGAAATAGAGGCCAATATGAAGATTCAAAAACGCTTATGTCATAATGCACCTTTTTATGTATTAGGTCCATTGGTAACAGATATATTTCCTGGTTATGATCATATTACATCAGCTATTGGTGGTGCTATAGCAGCAGCTAGTGGCGCTGATTTCTTATGCTATGTGACACCAGCTGAACACTTAAGATTACCGGATTTGAGTGATGTTAAAGAAGGAATTATAGCAAGTAAAATTGCAGCTCATGCAGCAGATATTGCCAAAGGCTTGCCACATGCAAGAGATTTAGATAACAAGATGGCAGAGGCAAGGCAAAAGTTAGATTGGGAAGAGATGTTTCAGGTAGCTTTTGATGGAGAAAAAGCTAGGACTTACTTTGAAAGTATGCCACCAGCTGAAAAACACAGTTGTTCTATGTGCGGTAAGATGTGTGCCGTTAGAACAACCAATCGCATCTTAGAAGGTAAAACAGTGGAATTACATGAAGAGTAAGACCGGCAAATGGAAGGGGAGCGCCTTGCATTTGTTTTTAGAAGGACAATTAAATAGCTAGGGAACTCGTGTTTCGAGGTGAGAGGAAACTTTTAAGTTTTGACCGACCAAATGAAGCTAGTGCTACATAGAGGCTATTTAATTGTACCTAAGATTACCTTGATCTTTTGAGGTTTGAGGAGTTAGGACAATAACTAAAAAGGTATAAAGTCTCTAGCACTTAAATAAATCAAAAGAAAGAGGTAAGAAGATGAAAACAAAAAATTCTATATTAAGAATGGTGATGCTTGCTATATTAATTGCTGTTGGCGTAGTTATTTCACCGATTTTAAGAGTGGAGGGTATGTGCCCTATGGCTCACTTTATTAATGTGGTATGTGCTGTGCTATTAGGTCCTACAGATGCTTTTCTATGTGCCTTACTCATAGGAGTAATTCGTATGCTTTTTATGGGAATTCCACCTTTAGCTTTAACAGGGGCTGTATTTGGGGCTATTTTATCAGGAATTTTTTATAAACTTTCAAAAGGCAAGATATTAGCAGCTGTTATTGGTGAGGTTATTGGAACAGGTATTATTGGTGCCATTGCCTCCTATCCTATAATGACGTATATTTGGGGTAGGACAGGTCTTACTTGGTTATTTTATGTACCATCCTTTATTGGAGGAACACTAATTGGAGGAACAGTAGCATTTATCTTCTTAGGAGCACTTAAAAGGATTGGCATGCTTAGCAAGATGCAAAGAAAGTTAAAAGGAGAAGAAGGTATACCGGAAGTGATAGAAGTTTAAAGCTGATTATCCTTAATAAGTGTAACGAGTCAGCTATACAAATAGAAATTTGCCTAGGAGTTTATGAGGAAGGCTGCTGGGAGGAAATGAGAGGAGAAGGGCTATCTTCCAGTGTTCCGGTTCAAATTTTTGGAGGCACTAGGCTCACTTATTTGGATGAACGCACGAAAACTCCCGTTGGTCAGACACTCGTGCTAAAACCCATCCAAAACGTTCGCCAAGTGCCTCTAAAAAATTCTCCCAAGTCACCCTTCCAGATATCCCTCCTCCTCTCATTTCTTCCAACCGTTACTGTAATCACAAACGTTCTCGATAGTAAAGCGGTGTGAGAAAATATAATGGTGTTTTAAACTTATAAGCCAGTCTATCATATCTCGTTCCAGCAATAATAACGTATAGAGCTCAGCAATTCATGACAAAGGTTTTGCTTCGTTCTCTCCTCATTCACAATAATGCATAAAGCTTCTTAGTAGTTTATTCTTGTAAAACAGTAGCTGTGTAGGGAGACTAGTGGACTTGCTGGAAGATGCCTTGGAGCAGAGCTTAGAAACTCTTAATGAAGAAATCCTTATGGGTTTTAGGGCGAGTGTCTGAGCGTAGCGAGTTTTCGCCCGTTCATAAGGATTACGAATTTAGAGTTTCTTAGCGGAGTGAGATAGCAACTGGAAGCAAGTACACTAGCCGGACTACATAGCGGCAGTTTAACTTTATGCAGTATTATTCAAATTTCTATTTGTAAAGACAATCCAAGAAAGAGATAGGAAGGTGCCAGTATGAAGATTACCATGTATCAAGTAGATGCGTTTACTAATGAGCTTTTTAAAGGAAATCCTGTTGCAGTCTGCTTAATGGAAAGATTTATAAGTGAAGAATTGATGCAGAAAATTGCAATGGAAAATAATTTGTCAGAAACAGCATTTTGTTATAAAGATGGGGAAAGCTATCAGATTCGTTGGTTTACTCCAGAAATAGAAATTGACCTATGTGGTCATGCTACTCTAGGAACAGCTTATGTTTTATTTAATGAGGTAGAACAAGGAAAAGATCGAATTACTTTTCAGTCTCAAAGTGGGGAAATTATTGTAGCAAGAAATAATGAATATTTTACTTTGACTTTCCCGGTAAGAGAAGGAAAGCCGATTGCGCCAAGAGAGGATATTATGAAAGCCATAGGTGGTAATCCTATAGCTTTTTATGAGTCAAGAGATATCATGGTGGTTTACGAAACAGAAGAAGAAATTATGAACTTAAAGCCAGATGTTGGTCTTGTTAATAGATTAGAGGTTTTTGGGATTATTGTAACAGCAAAGGGCAATAAGGTGGATTTTGTATCTAGATATTTTGCACCTGGTTGTGGGGTGTTTGAAGACCCAGCAACAGGATCTTCTCATTGTACGTTAGTACCTTATTGGGCAAAAGTATTAGGGGAAACTCAGTTTGTAGATCAGCAGCTTTCTAAAAGGGGAGGGACCTTTTACTGTGAACTAAAAGAAAATAAAATTTATATTAGTGGTAAAGCCGTTCAATTCTTTAAAACTAGTTTTGAAATAGATTTAAATAAATGAAAAATATCCTTTTAGTGTAAAAACTAAAAGGATATTTTTGTCATGATTAATAGTTATAAATAATTTTAAAGTTTTTCTTCATACTAAATAGGAGTGAATATAGCAAGCGTTATAAAATACTCAGAACAATTTGATAAAGAGGTAAGGAAAATGGATGAAGTAACTAAAAAAAGTATTCCGCAACAAGGTTCACAAAAAAGTAGATGTAAAGGCGGGCTTGAAAAGGATCCAGGGACACAAAAAACAGACTTTAAAAAGCACTGGAATCAAAATACTAAAAACAATCACTAGGAGAGAGAGTAAATGGATAATAATAAAAATCGCATGAAAGATAGGCCAAAAAGTAATGCTGAACGTCGTAAGATGGACCCCAAGGCAAATGCTGATGTAGGAATCATTGATGGTGAAAAAATAGGATCACGTGGTAATAGACCTCCTTTTGAAAAGGACAAATAACATCTGACTTATAGTATGGATTATTTAAGAAAAAAGGCTATGTAGAAACAGGCATTATAAAAGCCGCTAATCTATAGAAGATTAGCGGTTTTTATTGCTCCAGACTCTTATTTAACATTCATAATGACTACCCATTTCTTAAAAAGAGCATAGCATGGCTCCTCAGCACAGTATGATTCTTCATAAGGCTTAGGTAGAGTATTATGAAAGTTAAACCAATGAGTGAGGAGCTCTTAAAATCTTAACTGGTGCACCCTAAGCTAGGAAGTTAAGGCTTTAAGACTCTGGTTTAAAACTTTATTTCATTAGGGAACATTGTAAAATATTTAAGTTACTTATTTTCTTTCACACCTATTATATGTAAGCAAAAACTAGAATTCCTAATAAAAAATGAAAAAATTTAAATTAGGAACTTAAGAGCATTGTTATGAGGCAACGATGTGAGAGATAAATTTGATAGTAGCTCCTATTTTAAAAGCGGTTGAATAGGAAAAGGAAGAGATGGAGGATAGCAAACCATTTCTTCCTAATGAGAAGACTGTGTTATTAAGCCATAGAAGTTCTAATAATCTCGTCAATAAGAGTGGTAAAATCCATTCCCTTAGCTTTAGCACTTTGAGGAATTAAGCTTGTTTCTGTAAGTCCAGGAAGGGTATTAATTTCTAACACATAAACAGTTTCTTCCTTGATAATAAAATCAATTCGGCAATAGCTTTTGCAGGCAAATAAAGTCCATATTTTTTCTGAGATTTGTGTCACCTTTTCTTGAAGTAAAGGGGAAAGGAGTACAACTTCCTCAATAGCACCATTAGCAGTATATTTAGAGTCATAATCAAAGAACTGACCAGACTGAGGCTTAATACAAACTGTAGGAAAGACTTCACCATCTAAGATAAAAGAAGTGATTTCTTCACCGGCTATATACTCTTCAATCAATAGTTCCTCATCATATTGAAAGGCTTCTCTAGTAGCTGACAGTAAACTTTCTTCGTCTTCTACTTTAAAGGTGCCAAGACTAGAACCACCGGTGTTAGGTTTAACAATAAGTGGATAGCTTAAGGTGCTAACCATACTTGAACTTAATGGCGTACTAGCTTTAATGAGTATACCCTTAGGGGTAGTTATATTTTCAGAAGCAAGGAGTTTTTTAGTTAAATGTTTATTCATACATAATGCACTTGTTAAGATGTTGCAGCCGCTATAAGGAATATCTAAGGTTTCTAAAAGCGCTTGAATAGTGCCGTCTTCTCCAAAGCGTCCATGTAGTGCTAGAAAGGCAAAGTCAATGCCTATTAGCTTTTCTATAGCCTCTTTTTTTGAATGAATGACAATAGGAATTACCTCATATTTAGTTTTATTAATATGTTTTAATACCTCCTCTCCACTTTTAAGAGAGATCTCCCTTTCAGAAGAAATGCCACCCATTATAATACCGACTTTCATTTTGTCACCTTCCTATCAAAAAATAAATGTAACGTTAATAACGTTTTGACTAATATCATTATATGAGAAGACAAAAATAAAAGGCAGAACCACTTCTTAAGTAAATTCAGGAGATAATGGTTTAGAAAATGAATATTTTATGTTATTGACAAGTATTCTTGTCAGTGATATAGTGTGATTATGACAAGAATACTTGTCAAAGTGGAGGTGATAAAGATGCCACTTTACAATAAAGTAAAGCAAGCAAGAGAAGAGTTGGGGATTAGTCAAACAGATCTTGGCAAACGTTGTGGTGTTTCAAGGCAAACTATTAGTAGTATTGAGAGAGGAGATTATCACCCATCTGTAGTATTAGCAATTAAGATTGCAGCGTTATTTAACAGGAAAGTAGAAGAATTATTTTGGTTGGAGGAAGAAGACGATGAAAAATTATAACTGGAAAAAAGGAATTTTAATAATATTAGTTTGTGGGTTATTAGGTGCTATTGTAGGCGGAGCTCTTAAACGATTTATGGTAAAAGGAAATTTACAAGAGATCGTAGGTATATGTAAGGCTATATCACCTGGTTTGTTTATCCTAGCATTTGTTCTGACAAGTATAGGCTTAGGGGGGTACTTTTACTTTAATGCGAAATTAAAGAAAGATCATTACTGCGATGAAGAAGGGGCTTTTTATGAGAGAAATGAAAAATCCATGAGTATAATTCAAATATGCTCTACATTAGGTGCAATTGTGAACTTTACAGCTTTTGGCGTTAATTTATATCAATCAACTGCCCTTGCCAGCTTATTTATTATTAATGCAGTATTTGCTTTTTTAGGGGAAGTTTGTTATGTTTCCCTATACAAGAAAGTGAGACCAGATTTAAATGCAGATCCATTAGAGACGGGTTTTAAAAAGAACTATTATGATCAGTTGGATGAATATGAAAAAGATAAAATAGGAAAGTCAAGTTTTCAAACAGTTTCAGCAATGATACCACTTTATGTATTTTTATTCGTGGGTTGTTATATAGTAAGTATGCTTTTTGAAATTAGCCCAGTAATTTATTTGCCAATTGGTATCATGTGGACTGCCCAAACTGTCTTATTAACTTACTATGGAAACAAGAAGACAAAGGCTTAGAAAGTAGAATTAGGCTATCCTTAATCCTAAATACTTATTATCAAAAAGAGATTATTAGTATAGTCTTTGGTGATTGTAGGATCAAATGTTCTATGCTAGACTAAGCCTATTCATATACAAAGATAAGATAAAAAGGAAGGAAACATTAAATGCCTAAACTACGAAAAATGCTTGGAAGTGTAGATTCGCCATATATTATTTCTCTTATGCGCCTTATTGAAACACAAAGCAAAACGACTATTGCCAAGTGGTGTATTGATTATGCAGAAGAACATGTACTGCCTATTTATGAAAAGACTTATCCAAACGATGGGCGTTTACGAGAGGCGCTAAATGCTGCACATGACTGGTTTGATGGTAAAGTCAAATTACCTGTTGTTAAGAAGCTCATCTTAGAGGCTCGCACAGCGGCAAGAGAAGCAGAAGAAAATCCGGCAGCCCAAGCAGCTGCTAGAGCTATTGGACAGGCAGTAACCACAATACATACGACGACTCAGTCATTAAGCCTTGCATTTTATGGTTGTGCAGCTATTGCCTATGACCGTGTTGGTATTAATGAGAAGGCAGAACTTTATGAGCAAATTGCTGCTGAAGAATGTGCTAAAATGGAAGAGGCACTTCGTGCCATTGCTGTAGAAAACGAGCCAAATCCAGCTAAGATTAATTGGTATTGTTAATACTGTAGGGAAATTTAGTGTTTCTAAAATGAGGGGAAAACAAGCATAATCTCAATGCGTACTATGCTAAATAAAAATAATCGTTATCATAATAAATAATAATTTGAAAAATATAAGAGGATACTCTAAATTAGAGTATCCTCTTATATTTTATATGTGAACTGAAATTTTTTGATAGCATAGTTTTTATATTTTAAAGGATGCTTATTAATAAGTAAGGCTATACTTGTTTTTTATATGTTTTGATTACGATATTCAATAGGTGTCATGCCAACTAGCTTCTTAAATGTAGTATTAAAATAACTTGCACTACTAAAACCAGCAGCCAAAGCGATTTCTAAAATTGAATTGCTTCCTTCTTTTAAAAGGCATTTACTCTTTTCTACTCTTACCATATTAGTATAGCTGCAAAAAGATTGCTTCGTTGCCTTTTTAAAGATAGTACAAAAATAACTTTTGTGTATCCCTAGATAAGATGCTAAGGCTTCTAATGTAATAGGTTCAGCATAATGCACTTCAATATAGTCTTTCGCTTTAGAAACATGATAATTATATTCTTCCTCTACTTCTTCATGACTTTGGCTAAACGAATTACCAATGGCATAAAGCAAATCGATAAGATGTACCATACAATGAGCAGGTTTAAAAGGAAGTACATCTTTTAAATGAATATCCGTTGTATAAGGCCCAATTACAAAGCATCCAAGCTTTAAATGCTTAGGATTAATAGGACAGAGGGTAAAGGTGCTACCATCTTCTGTAACATGATGAATCAGAGGTTCTTGAGATAAGCGTTTTTGTAAAGTAGCAAGTGTTTCTTCTGTAAAGCTTCGTTTAAGTGGATGAGGACAAGTATGTCCTATACTTAAAAACACATGATTCTCCTCGTTGACGGCGCATAAAGCTAAGTGACTGCATAAATAAAAGTTTTCCATTATAGTTTCAAGTTCTGTGTGTAGCAAATGAAGTCCCCTTTCTAGTTAACTAGAATTTGTATTAATATTTTTAAATAAACCTAAATATCGTGTAAGACAACTACTCATTTACTTGATAAGATTAATTAACAAATGATAATACTTATCAAAAATAAATATTTAATTAGTATAACATAGGTGTTATATGGTGTCAAAGGAGACGGAAAGTGGAGAAGTATATTAAGAAACGCTATTTGGCCTTACTACTCATTGGACTTTCGATATGTTCACTATTTGTAGGGGTAAGTAGTCTTCATATAAATGATTTGTTGGCTTTAAAACCAGATAAAGTACAACTCTTACTTATAAGTCGATTACCAAGGCTCATTGCTATTATTGTAGCTGGAGCAGGACTCAGTGTAAGCGGGCTAATTATGCAACAGATTAGTAGAAATAAATTTGTATCCCCTACTACAGCGGCAACTACAGATTTTGCAAAATTAGGGGTACTTGTAAGTATGATGTGGCTAGGTAGTACTGGTCAAATGACCAGAATGCTAATAGCTTTTGTATTTGCTTTAGGCGGTACAGTAGTATTCATGACTATGATGAGACGTATTCAGCTTAAGAATATTATTTTTGTACCTTTAGTAGGGATGATGCTAGGAAAAGTAATAGGCTCTATTACAGCTTACTTTTCATACAAGTACGACTTAGTACAAAATATTACTTCTTTTATGGAAGGTAACTTATCTGTTATTATGTCAGGAAACTATGAAATGCTTTATTTAAGTATACCAGTAGTGTTAGTAGGATTCTTGTATGCTAATCAATTTACAATTGTAGGTATGGGAGAAGATTTTGCAGCTAATTTAGGTCTTAACTATAAAGTGATTATGAATATTGGACTTGGTATTGTAGCTATGATTACAGCAGTAACCTTAATTACAGTTGGAAACATTCCTTTCTTAGGACTTATTATTCCTAACTTAGTTACTTTATATATGGGAGATCACTTAAAAAATGCACTTTATCATACAGCACTTATAGGACCTATCTTTTTGTTAGTGTGTGATATATTAGGTCGACTTATTATTTATCCATTTGAAGTTTCTATTGGTATGATGGTAGGTGTTATTGGTGGTGTGATTTTCTTAGTGATGATTTTAAGGAGGGCAGAATATGCAGGGTAAGATGATTAAATCAGATCGAAGAAAAATACTACTTCTAGTGATCTTAAGTATCATTTTAATGGCTGCCTTTTTATTTATAGGGCTTTCACCAAAAAGTTTTTCTTATGCACTAGGAAGGCGAATCCCCAAGCTTTATGCCATTGTATTAGTAGGTGGCGCCATTGGTTTTTCTTCACTTGTTTTTCAAACTGTAACTAATAATCATATTTTAACACCTAGTATACTGGGGCTAGACTCCTTATATATGTTAGTTAATACAACCATTGTATTTTTATTAGGCGCTACAAGTAAATGGATTACTAACGCAAAGCTTAATTTTGGATTAACACTAGGCTTAATGTTAGTAGCTTCTATTTTGTTTTATAAACTAGTATTTAAAAATAAAAGTAGCAATATCTTTTTCTTACTACTAGTAGGTGTTGTGATAGGTACTTTGTTTGAGAGTTTTACAACTTTTATGCAGGTTCTAACAGATCCAACAGATTTTTTAACGATTCAAGATAAGTCACAAGCTAGCTTTAACCAAATTAATACAGCAGTATTAGGAATAGTGACATTTTTAATAGTAGGAGCATTCCTTTATAGCTTTAAATTTATTAAAGTATTAGATGTTATGGCACTTGGTAGAGATCAAGCTATTAATTTAGGTGTGGATTATGAAAAGATAGTAAGACGAATGCTAGTTGTAGTCGTTCTTTTAACAGGAGCTGCAACGGCACTAGTAGGACCTATTACTTTCCTTGGTTTATTGGTTGTTAATATTGCTCGGTATTTTATTAAATCCTATCAGCATAAGCACTTAACAGTAGCAATCTGGCTATTAAGTATTGTAGCTTTAGTAGGTGGACAGCTCATAGCAGAGAGAGTGTTAAACTTTGGTGTAAGCGTAGGAATTATCATTAACTTTGTTGGCGGTGTTTATTTTATCTATTTATTAATGAAAGGACGTGCGAGATGATACATGTAAAAAATATTTCTAAAGCCTATGGCGGAAAAAAGGTAGTAGATAATGTATCTATCAATATTCCACAAGGTAAAATCACCTCATTTATTGGGCCTAATGGAGCAGGTAAAAGTACGGTTCTTTCTATTATGAGTAGGCTAATGAAGCGAGATAGTGGGTTAGTCATGATAGATGGTAAAGATGTGCTAGAGTGGAATCAAAAAGAATTAGCTAAGAAGTTAGCGATTTTAAAGCAGACCAATCATATTAATATGCGTCTTACCATTCGTGAACTTGTAAGCTTTGGAAGATTTCCACACTCAGGAGGCAACCTAAATGCTGAGGATGAAAGACAAATTGATGAGGCATTAGGTTATATGCAGCTTAAAGAATTGCAACATCGCTATCTAGATGAACTAAGTGGTGGGCAAAGACAAAGAGCCTATATTGCCATGGTTATTGCTCAAAACAGTGAATATATCTTATTAGATGAACCACTTAATAACTTAGATATGAAGCATTCTGCAGAGATTATGAAGATTCTAAGAAAGTTAGTGGATGAATTAGGAAAAACAGTTATTATTGTTATTCATGATATTAATTTTGCCTCTTGTTACTCAGACTACATTGTAGCACTTAAAGATGGAGTAGTAGAAAAAGAAGGCTATACAGAAGAAATTATTAAAGCTGGTGTGTTAGAAGAAATTTATGATATGCCATTTCATGTACAAGAAATCAATTCTCAAAAAATATGTGTATACTTTTAATCAGTTAAATCTCTCCCTACTAAAAAGTAGGGAAAATTCATAGCACATAAATGAGAATGAAAATTATTAATGAGAAATACTTATAAAATAGGTTATTTATACTAGAAATAAAAAATATAAACGTAAATAAAAGGAGAATGGATAATGAGTAAGAAATTAGTATTAACAGTAATGACAGCATTAGCAATGACTGTAACAGGTTGTAGTCAAGTAGCAACAAGTGCAGGAGATGGGGCTACAAGTCCTGCAGAAACTGCAACAACAGAAGCTTCAGCAACTCCAGAAGTAGAGCAAGAAGCAGAAACAGTTAAAGTCGTTCATGCTTTAGGTGAAACAGAAGTACCTAAGAACCCTGAAAATATTGTAGTATTAGAACTTGGTATTTTAGATGCTTTAGATGCTTTAGAAGTTACACCAAAAGGCTTACCATTAAGCAGCAGTTTACCAGGCTACTTAGAACACCTTGAAGACGAAAGCTTATATACTAATGTAGGTTCTCTTAAAGAATTAGACATGGAAAAGATTTATGAAATCGAGCCAGAGCTTATTATTATTGGTGGTAGACAAGCAAGTTATTATGAAGAACTTAGTAAAATTGCACCAACTATTAACTTAGCAGTAGACAATGCTAATTACATGAGCTCTTTTGAAACTAATATGAACTATTTAGGAGAAATCTTTGATAAAGAAGAAGAAGTAGCAGCGAAAGTAGCAGAAATCAAAACAGCAGTAGAAGGCCTTTCAGCTAAAGCGGCTGAAAAGAATGCAAACGCTTTAGTAGCATTAGCTAATGGAGATGCTTTTAGTGTATACGGCAAAGGATCTAGATTTGGTATCATCTATAATGAATTTGGATTTACACCAGTAGATGAAACAATCGAAGTATCTACTCATGGGCAAAATGCTTCTTTTGAATACATTTTAGAACAAAACCCAGACTACTTATTCGTAGTAGACCGTACTGCTGTAGTAGCAGGAGAAGGAACAGCACCAGCATTATTTGATAATGAAATTATTAAAAAGACTGCAGCAAGCCAAAATGACCGCATTGTTTATCTTGACCCATCTGTATGGTATACAGCAGGAGGCGGATTTACATCAACTATGACAATGGTGAATGAAATTGCAGCAGCTATAGAAAAATAAAGTATGCTTAATAAAATAAGGCTATTGCTAGAGAAGCAATGGCCTTATTTTATTTGCTATGTATAGTTTTGACTTGCAGTAACCAAGGCTTATAGAAAAAAGTGATTAAATTTCAAGATACAAACACAAATATTGACTTAAATAAAGGTTATAATTATAATAATATTAACTTAATTTTGATTATTTTTATTATTTAAAATTAAGTTAATTAATTTTTGTATTAGCTATTTAAAAATAAAGGCTATATATTACAAAGAGAAAAACAGGGGGAGTAGTAATGGGTATGAGTAAAAAATATTTTATTATGCTAGCAGTGGTTATAAGTAGTGGCTCACTATATGGATGCGCACAAAAAGAAAATAAAAAAGGGAGTAATACAATTAAGTTTGTATCTCCGCAGACACAAATAGCAGATAAGATAGAAGCGTATGCCAAATCTTTCGAAGAGCAAAATCCAGGATATCATATAGAATTACAAATTAATGCTAACAATTATGAAGAGAATGTTGTTTTTGCTTTTGCAGCAGGGGATGCTAGTGCTGATGTTTTGGAAGTACATCATACGATAGATACTCCTGAGTTTAAAGATTATTTACAACCATTGGGGAATAGTGGAGATTTGAAAGAGAAGTATCGATATTTAGAAGCAGTAGATGATGTAGTATATACACTGCCTCTTGGCGTAGATATAGAGGGAGGCATTTTATATGATAAAAGTGTTTTGAATAATGTAGGAGTGACTAATATACCTGATACACCAGAAGCGTTAACAGAAATCCTTTATAAAGTGCAGGAACAAACAGATATAATTCCTCTTTATACCCATTTTACTGATAAACAAATGCAGAAAGGCTGGAATGCTTTAGCCACCTCTTTAGATGGAGAAGCGGATTATCGAACCGTTTTGCTTGAGATGGATCATCCCTTCAGTAAGAATACGGAGTTCTATCGTACATACAAGATATTATATGATGCTGTTAGAGAGGGAATGACAGAGGTGAATACCGGTGGTTTGGGGAGCTGGGAAGAAGCCAATAACTTATTACTGCAACATAAAATTGCAGCAACTATAGTTCCAGCAGAATATGCTTATGATATATGGCAACAAACAAATCAAAGCCAGGATTATATATATAGTCCTTTTGTAGCCAAAGATGGATCTAAGTATCTTTATATAGGCACCAATAATGGCTTAGCAATTAGTAAGGAATGTAAAAATGTAGAACTTGCTACCAAATGGATTGATTACTTATATAACGACACTGACTATTTAGCTCAATTAGGATGTGATTATGTTTTACAAGAGAATGAAGATTATGAGCTTATTTCAAAACTAGAGCAGCAGAATATAAAAGTTGTTGAGATGAAAAATCTTAGCCAAGAAGAAGCAGCAGCATTTGAAAAAAGAGATAATGAATCAGAATTAGCACTTTCAAATGGCTATTTTGGATGTAATTTGATTGATAAAGTTCAATATGAAGGAACTGCTTATGATGAGCTTTGTGATTCTTGGAATGATGCTTGGGTGACTAGTAAATAAAAATAAACAACACGTCTTCAAAGTGGCATTTATGTGCCTTTTGAAGACGTGTTGTTTATTTGAAAATTATAAATAATGTAGGTGAATTATTTAATGAGTCGTGCTACAAGATCACCAATAAAAGGAATACGGAACTCTTCATAATTGAAGGCACCAATAACAGCAACGATGGCGATAATTGTAAAAATAATACCTACGATAAAACCAGCTAAACCACCTAAGAGTGGAATAAAACTTAAGATACTTATGATAATCACTCTAGCGACATAAAGTACAACAGATTGCATAGCATGGAATTTAACAAGATTACTTTCCTTCTCCATAAAGAAAATAAGGATAGGAATGAGCCAAGCTATTCTCCAAACAATTGGTAAGTAAGCAGCAATCACAGGTAAAACATAGGTAAGAACGGACATTATGTTAGCATCCATGTTAGCAATACTTGATTGATGAGGACTATAATTTCCTTTAGCCATAAAGCATTTCTCCTTTTAATTAATATATAAGATTATTATAACATGTTTTTGAAAGAGTAAAATTAAGATTTGATGAAAAATGGATAAGTTTAACATTAACCTTTTAAAGTTATATAATCGTAATATTTAGATAAATTAAAGTATGATACAATAAAGAGAGGATTGTAGAAATAGGAAAAGAGGAAGGGGTTAACTAATGAGAAAATACAAAAAATGGTTAGTGAGTTTTTTGCTAGGGACACTAGTGGCAACAACAAGCTATGGTGCCACTACTAAAAATAATGTGATACAAAAAGAGTCTTTTATAAGCCGCTTACAAGCACTAGGCATAAATGAGGGAGAAGTAGCTCAGGTAAAAGGAAATCTAACAAGAGAAGACGCTGCTATATATCTTGTAAAAGCCTTGGGCTTAACAGGTGTTGCCAAGGATTATGAAGGACAAAAGCTATTTAAAGATGTTACGGTGTATCAAGGGGAAATTAATTTAGTAAAGTCTCTAGGGCTAATGAATGGAACAGGAAGTGAGACCTTCGGACCTAAAATAGGATTAAGTGTCTCAGCAGCCGAAAGCATATTAAACCGCTTAGAGGGACTTATTAAAGCAGATGCCCAGTTTAAACATGCTTTCTATGCAATTAATTCTAGTAACCAAATGGCACTTATTAAAAATTATGATGCTGTTAGCTTTGGATGGTCAGAAGTGATTGTAGATGCCAACAAGCAATTTGCTGTAGTAACGGATGGGATAGGAGATTTTAAAGTTCCTTCTGGATTTGAGACAGCATTAGATGAGGCAAAAGTCAATGGCGTAGCTACTTATTTAATGGTTTATTACGAAGATCAGGCTGGGCAGATAAGCAGCTTACTTAATGATTCTATGAAAAGGGCTGAAATGATTAAATCCTTAGTTGATTTAACGAAAAAGATTGGAAAAGATGGTGTAGAAAGAAGCTTTGATGGTTTAACCATCGACTTTGAACAATTGAGAAGCTTAGATTTAAAAGGGCCTTATGTGACGTTCTTAAAGGAATTAAAAGTAGCACTAGCAGCAGAAGGCAAAAGTTTAATGGTAGCTGTTCAGCCGACTACTTATTTTAAAGGCTATGACTATAAAGGTATTGGAGAAGTAGCAGATCGTGTTATTTTAATGGCACACGATTATGGCGCTAAGAGTCTAAGTATTAATGAGCAGAAGCAAGGCACGGTGATGACACCTATGACACCTATTGATGAAGTTTATACAACTTTAAAAGAAGCAGCTACAGCAGTTACAGATAAAAGTAAGTTAGTACTTCAAATCAGCTTCGCCAGTACTCAGTGGCAAATGAAAAATCAAGAGGTTATTCATACTTATGCCTATACACCTACATATACTCAAATTGAAACACGCTTAAATACACCAGGAACTATGAATTATTATGATGAAATGGCTCAGAATCCTTATGCTATTTATGAAGCAGATGGGGTTAAAAATGTTATTTGGTATGAAAATACAAGAAGTATTGAAACTAAAGAAAACTTAGCAAAGCTATTAGGCATTAGAGGGATTTCATATTGGCGTCTAGGCACAATACCAGAGAGTTATCTAGCTAGTATAAATTTATATTGAAAAGTAAAGACAAAATGATTACAATAGGAGATGGACTAAAGGTTCATTTTTAAGCAGAGGTGGCGGAATGGCAGACGCGCTAGATTCAGGTTCTAGTACCTTTGGGTGTGGGGGTTCAAGTCCCCTTCTCTGTACGTAATCTCAATGTTTTTCAAATTCTTACATAGGAGTCACTTCATAAGCAAAGCGCCAGAATCTTTTAGTGAAAATATAGATTCTAGTGTATTGACATGGAGTGATTTTTTATTTCTGAGAGGATAAAAATGAACAAAGGAAAATAGTATATTTCAAAACCAATCATAGAGAGGTTAAAATACATCAAAGTAAAATATGGCAAAATAAAAACGTCGTAAGAGAAAGTAGGCGAAAAGATGATTTATATCTCTCAATTATTAGAGTTAAAAGAGTTGTACCAATTGATGGCAGAGTATCCTGTGGGTTTAGAGGTAATTAGCTTCAGTATAGGAAGTGTATTAGATGAATTAGAGGATTCTATCAATTATTATGAAAAAGAATTAGGAGGATTAAGAGGGGGTGTACCGTTGACCTTCCATGGTCCATTTTTAGACTTGTTTCCTGGAAGCTGTGATGAAAGAGTTAAAAACCTAGCAAGAGAACGTTTTGAGGCAAGTTATAAAGCAGCTCAGGCATTTGGAGTTCGTCAGATGATTTTTCATACAGGTTATATTCCTAATTATTATCCAGATCAGTATTGGCTACTTAATACCATTGAGTTTTGGAGAGACTTTCTAAACGATAAATTAGAAACGCACACTTTTTATATTGAAAATGTATTAGATCCAGATTGGGAATTGCTCAAACAGATAGTAGATCAAATTAATCACCCTCACTTTAAAGTTTGTTTAGATGTAGGACATGTAAATGTTTACTCTCAAAAGGACGTATCTGAGTGGATTAAGGTATTAGGCGAGCGAATAGGTTATGTACATTTACATAATAATGATGGTACAAAGGATAGTCATAATGGGCTACAGAAAGGGACACTCCCTATGAGAGAAATACTAAGGTTACTAAAAAGGTATGCGCCTAATGCTCATTTGAGCCTAGAAATAGGTAATGAGAGAGAACTCAGAGATTCTTTGGCATGGTTAAGTGAAAGTGATTTTTTGAGGTGATTTAGCGTAAAAGGGAGGTGCTGCACAACTCATCTAATGGATTAGTTGCGTGGCACCTCCTTTTTTGTGAAAAGCTTTGTATTATTTTACTAGCTTATTAAATGGTAGCGGTTAAAATATACATTGTTTTAAGCAAGTTTTTAAGTCATCATGAGGGACACTAATAGGAGTGATGTTAAAGGTATCAACAAGATATTGTAAAACATTAGGACTTATAAAAGCAGGGAGGCTAGGGCCAAGGTAAATATGTTTCACACCTAATGAAAGAAGTGCCAATAAATCTGCTACAGCTTTTTGCTCATACCAAGATAAAATAATAGAGAGTGGTAGTCCATTGACATCTGTTTCAAAGGCATCAGCAAGAGCTGTAGCTATAGCCACAGCAGAGTACACATCATTACACTGTCCTATGTCTAAAAGTCTAGGAAGGCCTGCTACCTCACCAAAGTCCAATTTGTTAAAACGGTATTTACCACAAGCTAAGGTAAGAATGATACAGTCATCAGGGACTTGCTTGGCAAAATCAGTATAGTAATTTCTACCTGGTCTAGCACCATCACAGCCACCAATGACGAAGAAATGTTTAATAGCGCCTAATTTCACCGCATTTACAATTTGCTCAGCATGAGATAGAGTTGCCTGATGCCCGAAACCAACTAATATTTCATGTTGCTCCTCGTCCTTAGTGAAACCACCTAACTCAAGTGCCTTTTCAATAATAACGCTAAAGTCTTTTGTACCATCAGGTAGCTTAGGGATAAATCTCACGCCATCCCAACCTACTGTATTTGTTGTAAAAATACGATCCTTATAACTTTCCCTAGGGCGCATTAAGCAGTTAGTTGTCATTAATATACAACCAGGTATATTGTCAAATTGAGATTGCTGGTCTTGCCAAGCACCACCAAAGTTGCCTACTAAGTGCTTAAATTTCTTAAGTTCAGGGTAGCCATGAGCAGGAAGCATTTCACCGTGGGTATAGATGTTAATACCTTTCCCTTCAGTTTGTTCAAGTAACATATAAAGGTCTTTTAAGTCATGACCTGAAACGATAATGAATGGTCCTTTTTTTATATGCACGTTAACCTTATGAGGACTAGGATTTTTAAAGGAGGCGGTATTGGCATCATCAAGAACCTTCATGACTTGGATACTCATTTCACCTGTTCGCATAACCCATCTAATCATTTCTTCAATGGAAATATCATCTTTGGTAGTAACCTCTAAGGCTCTAAAGTAGAATTGGTCTACTTGGTCATTGGTGTAATTAAGGAAACGGGCTTGATGACCATAAGCACTTATACCTTTTAAACCATAAATAATTGTTTGCCTAAGAGAACGAATATCCTCATTTAAGTCCTTGTCAAACATAATACCTGCGCGTTTAGCGTCTTCTAGCATTTGTTCCTTAGTAGAGCTCAGATTATAAGTGGCAAACTCAGGATAACTAATGTCAGAGGGAGCCTTTTGTCTAAGCTGCTCTTTGAAGCGTTGTGAGGCTTTTAAAAGCTCAATATGCACTTCTGTATCGAAGTTAACATTCGTTAATGTAGTAAAAAGAGCATTTTCAACAAATTGAACAATAGTTTTGTCTATGAGTTCGTCTTTTTCAATAAGAGGAACGGCATAGCAGGAAATCCCTTTTAATTGATAGATCAGTAAATCTTGCAGATTGGCAACCTCTGGCGTTTTACCACAGACCCCTAGTTTAGTACAGCCTTTTCCGCCAGCTGTTTGTTCGCATTGATAGCAAAACATTGGATAATCCATTTCATATTGTCTCCTGTCTTAAGATAAATTGTTATTGAGATATAAGTTGCCCATGCAAAGAAACTATTATTCTTTATAAAATACTACGACTATAAAAATGTAAAAAGGTGGATGGTAAAAGTTTGAAAAAGTATTTTTTTTGTAGCCATGGCTACGCAAATTATATTTGTTTTTAGCTATAATACATTTATCAGCAAGGAAAATATGGCTAAAAGCCGTTAAAATAAAGGAGAGAACAATATGAGTAATCAAATGTATTGTATGCAATGTCAAGAAACAGCAGGAAACAAAGCATGTACAAAAGTAGGGGTATGTGGTAAAAGTGCAGATTTAGCGAATATGCAAGATCTACTAATCTATGTTACAAAAGGAATATCTGAAGTGACAACAAGATTACGTAAAGAAGGAAAAGAAATAAGTAAAGAGTTAAATCACTACATCACACTTAACTTATTTACAACCATTACCAATGCTAACTTTGATGATGAAGTATTTTATGCACGTGTAAAAGAAACTTTAAGAAGAAAAAATGAATTATTAGAACAGTTATCTAATAAGGAAGGCTTATCTGAAGCTGCAACCTGGGATATTACTACTGAAAATACAACAGGAATTTTAGCATCTCTTAAGAATTTAGTAACTGGAAATAAAGAAGCAGGTGAAGTGAATAAAGTATTAAAAGCAAAAGCTGAATCTGATGAAGTAGGAGTTTTAGCTACGGAAAATGAAGATATTCGTTCTTTAAGAGAGTTAATTACTTATGGTTTAAAAGGTTTATCTGCTTACTCAAAACATGCTAATGCATTAGGTTATGATAATGAAGCGATTGATGCTTTCATGCAAGAAGCTTTAATGAAATTAATGGATGACTCCTTAACAGCAGATGAACTTGTTGCTTTAACTTTAGAAACAGGTAAAATGGGTGTTGAAGGTATGGCATTACTAGATACTGCAAACACTTCTACTTATGGTAATCCAGAAATTACAAAAGTAAATATTGGTGTAGGCAAGAATCCTGGTATTTTAGTATCTGGTCATGACCTTGCAGATATTGAACAATTATTAATTCAAACAGAAGGTACAGGAGTTGATGTTTATACTCACTCAGAAATGTTACCAGCTCACTACTATCCACAACTTAAAAAATACAAACACTTAGTAGGTAACTACGGTAATGCTTGGTGGAAACAAAAAGAAGAGTTTGAAGCCTTTAATGGACCAATCTTAATGACAACAAACTGTATTGTACCTCCAAAAGACTCTTATAAAGATAGAATGTTTACAACAGGTGCAGCAGGCTATGTAGGCTGTAAGCACATTGAAGGGGAAGCAGGCGCTCAAAAAGATTTCTCTGAAATCATAGCCTTAGCAAAAACTTGTAAAGCACCAACAGAAATTGAAACGGGTGAAATCATTGGTGGCTTTGCTCATGCACAAGTATTAGCCTTAGCAGATACTGTAGTAGAAGCTGTAAAATCTGGTGCTATTAAGAAATTCGTAGTTATGGCAGGTTGTGATGGTAGAGCGTCTAAACGTAACTACTACACAGATTTCGCAAAAGCTCTACCAAAAGACACTGTCATCTTAACAGCTGGTTGTGCAAAATATAAATATAATAAGCTTGATTTAGGAGATATTGGTGGTATCCCAAGAGTATTAGATGCAGGTCAATGTAATGACTCTTATTCTCTAGCATTAATTGCCCTTAAGTTAAAAGAAGTATTTGGCTTAGCAGATATTAATGAATTACCAATCATCTACAACATTGCTTGGTATGAACAAAAAGCAGTTATTGTCTTATTAAGCTTACTTTACCTTGGGGTAAAAGAAATTCATTTAGGACCAACACTTCCAGCATTCCTTTCTCCAAATGTAGCGAAAGTATTAGTAGATAACTTTGGTATTGGAGGCATTTCTACAGTAGAAGAAGATATGGAAATGTTCTTTGGAGAAGAAGTAAAAGTTGCAGAAGTAGAAGCAGGAATTACAAAAGATATGGTAATTGGTGAAATTTTAAAAGTAAACCCAGAAAACGCAAGAGTGTTAATGGAAGCAGGTATGCACTGCCTTGGCTGTCCATCATCACAAGCAGAAACTTTAGAAGAAGCTTGTATGGTTCATGGACTTGACGTAAATGACCTTTTAAATAAATTGAACTAAGCTGATAATCTCCTCCTAATTTGAGCTAGGAGGAGATTATTTTAGTTTGGATAGATACTTATCAAGTAACTATAATTCAGAGCTACCTTTTAAAAGGAGTCAGTATGACAATGTACTGACTCTTTTTCATTAATAAAGATTAAATAGAAGAAACTAATACAAAATAGTAGTGCAAGAAGAAGTATAAAGTACTAAGATAGAATTAAATAAAAGAAGAAGTGAATAAAGGAGAATAATTAAATATGAATCCAAGTCATAAAGACTGTTTATTACAATCAGCGCTCTTTCGTCAAATCAAAGAAAATGAGCTAGAAAAGCTCCTTTCTTGTTTAGCCTTTAAAATGAATACTTATGAAGCAGAGGAGTATCTTTTTCATGCCGGTGATGAAGTGGGATATATTGGTATTGTTGTAGAGGGTTGTATTGAGATTATAAAAGAAAATATAGCAGGAGAACGTCATATCATTACCTTTTTAGAACCATCAAATATGTTCGGGGAAGCAATTGTTTGTACGTCAAGAAGAATTGCACCTGTTTCTACTAAAGCAAGAGAGAAGTCTACTGTTATATTAATTCCTTATCAACATGTGATTGAAAATTGCAGTAATGGATGTTCTTTTCATACACAGCTTATTCATAACATGCTAAGGGTGTTAGGTGATAAAAATGAGATGCTGAATATGAAAATGGAGCTTTTATTATTAAAAGGAATGAGAGAGAAGCTAGCTACTTATCTTTTAAAAGAATCGCAGCGAAGCGGTAAGTTGGCTTTTAATATTACACCTAATAGAGGTGCTTTAGCAGAGTTTTTAAATGTATCTAGACCTTCTATGTGTAGAGAATTAGCTAGAATGAAAGAAGAGAAGTTAATTGATTTTTATAAAAATAGTTTTAAGTTATTAGATATAGAAGGGCTTAAAAAGTGCCTTAATCATTAAAAGATCTTTCTTGTGTGAGTTAGTTACATACAAAAAGAATACGGTTATTTATAATGACAATAAGATGATTAAATAGATAAAAAGATTGAGTTGTAAGGAGGCGTATAGATGTTTTCTATTTTTAAAAGAAATAGTGAAGAAGCCATTAATGCAGGAGAATTAGATGATTTACTAGAGAAAATTCATTTAATAGATATAAGAGAAGAGTATGAATTGCTAGGAGGTAAAATAAGAACAGCAAAGCATATTCCTATGGGCAATCTATTAAGTAATCCTGAAAAATATTTAAAGAAGGATGAAAAATATTATATGATGTGTCAGTCAGGAATGAGAAGTATGAGAACTGTTAAAGCACTTCTGGAAAAAGGTTATAATGTCATCAATGTTAAAGGTGGCATGGCCTCTTATAAAGGTAAAAATAAAATATAAACCATAAGTGGTTAAGGGATTAGTAAAAGAGGATGTGAATCATATGGATAAAAAAATAGTTATTATAGGAGGGGTAGCAGGAGGGGCTTCTGCAGCAGCTAGACTTAGAAGACATAGTGAAGCAGATGAGATTATCATGTTTGAAAAAGGACTTCATGTTTCTTTTTCAAACTGTGCACTACCTTATCATTTAAGTGGAGCTGTAGAGCCTGCAAATAAGTTAGTTTTAATGAGCCCGGAAAAATTCTTAAAACAATACAATATCATTGCTAGGATAAATGAAGAAGTGGTTGAGATAGATAGAGCTAATAAGAAAGTAAAGGTTTATCAGCATTTTACAGGTGAAACCTATGAAGAAAGTTATGATCAGCTCATTTTGTCACCTGGAGCAAAACCTATTGTTCCAGCTCTAGAAGGATTGGAGACTATACCTACTTTTACCGTAAGAAATGTGGCTGATATTATAAAGCTTAAAACACATATAGAGCAAAAATACGTGAAAAAAATCACTGTTATTGGTGGCGGCTATATTGGCATTGAGGTAGCAGAAAATCTAAGAGAAGCAGGGTATGATATCACTTTAATAGAAGGTGAACAACAAGTTTTACGTCCTTTTGATGAAGAAATGGTACAGATTTTTCATAAGGTTTTAATGGATCATGGGATTAAACTCTCATTAGGTAGTTTAGTAAGTTCTTTTGAACCGGGTTCAGTAGTATTAGCTTCAGGAGAAAGAATAGAAACAGAAATGGTAGTCATGGCTATAGGTGTTAAGCCGGAAAGCAAGTTAGCTAAGGAAGCTGGATTAGAACTTGGTAAAACAGGGGCTATTGCAGTTGATGACAACTATCAAACCTCAGATGAATCCATTTACGCTATAGGAGATGCCATTGAAGTTAATCATTTATTAACAGGAATGAAAACACGTTTAACACTAGCTGGGCCTGCACAAAAAGCAGCAAGAGCTGTAGCAGATCATATTAATGGTATGGAAGTAGCAACTAATGCTTATATGGGAAGCTCAGCTATTAAAGTGTTTGAGTATAATGGTGCTTCTACAGGTTTAAATGAAAATAGTATCAAAGCTCAGAAATTAGATTTAAACTATGATAGTGTACATTTTATTTTAAATGATAAAGTAGGCATTATGCCTGGTAGTTATCCCCTTCACTTTAAACTCCTATTTGAAGTGCCAACAGGTAAAATATTAGGGGCACAAGCAATTGGAAAAGGAAGTGTAGATAAAAGAATAGATGTTATTGCCACGGCTATGAAGTTTAAAGCTACAGTTCATGATTTAAAGGATTTAGAACTTTGTTATGCACCACCTTTTGGAACTGCTAAGGATATTGTCAATTATGCGGGATTCATTGCAAGTAATCTACTAGCAGGAGACTTTAAACAAATTACAGTAGATCAGGTAAGGCCACTACTGGAACAAGGGCAGACCTTTATTGATGTAAGAGAAGTAGGTGAGTATGAAAGAGGACATCTTGAAAATGTCAAAAATATACCGCTTAGTGAATTAAGACAAAGAGTAGATGAAATTCCTAAAGATAAGCCCGTCTACATTCATTGCCGTACAGGGCAAAGAAGTTATAATGCAGTGCTAGCCTTACAAAATCTGGGCTATAAGAATGTGGTAAATGTTACGGGTGGTTTTTTAGGGCTAAGTTTCTATGAGTACTTTAAAGACCAAGTAGAGCAAAGAAGACCTATTATGACAGATTATAATTTTAACTAAATAATAAATAAGAAGGGATGTACTGAAACTAAATAGATAGTTTCAATACATCCCTTCTTACTTCTACCAAATTTCTGTATCATAACTTGTAAACCAAGTAAATAAGTCCTTCTTACTACCAGCATAAGTAAGATTTGCATCAGGTATGTAATTCATCCAAGTACAAGCATAGCTTGTAATTAGTTTTTGATGATTATCAGTTGTTTCGTAATGAGACAAATCGTAATATCCCCAAAATTTTGCTTCAGGATAATCAGAGATGAGTTCTAAAGCAAGTTGCTGCATATGACTTTGTAGCTGTTTCTTTACATATGCTGCTGTATCTGGTGCTGTATGTGTTAAATCTTTTAAATGCGTGATATCTTGATCTGAAAGTTTGATGGCTATTTCAAAATCACAGGGATAGTATTTTAGCTTATCCTTATTAACTGTGAGGCTGAAAGTAAGATGAATATCACCTGCTATAGTTGAACAAGTACCATATTTGTTGGTTAATTTATCTTGTATACTAAGCTTTATTTCTTCTGTAAACTGAGGCGCTCCAGGCTGCACGATTGAAGCCCCAGAAGTGACACTGATTAAACCATTTGCATAATCGATTTTACAACCTAATCCTTCAGAGATAGCACGTAAAGGAACCATAGTTGTACTATTCATTTGGATAGGTGCTAAGGCTAAAGGGATTTGTGTTTCTGAATTAGAAGCAAAATCTAACTTATTCATTTCTAGTGATCCCATGTTTAGTTGCAAGTTAGCTTGATCACTATAAATAGTAATTGTATTGGTAGCAGAGGACCATTCTACCAAAGCGCCTAATTCTTCACTAATGACACGAAGAGGTACTAAAGTTGTACCATTTTTAATGATAGGTGCTACTTTATATTGAATTTCCTTCCCATTAACTTGAATTTTAATAGGAGCAGCTAAAATGGTAGTTGTGGTTAACAAGGTAGTTATTAAAAAGATACCTAATTTTTTCATCTAATAGTCTCCTTTAGTTTGATAAGATAGTAAGTCTTATGTAGTTAACCTTAAGTAAAGTTAAGGTAAAAATATTATACAATATAGGTAAAGTAAAAACAAATGATGTGGGATTTCGTCTTTTAAATGTAATATTTAAAATCAAAATTAAAAGATAATGTTATAAAAAGTAAAATGATAGATAAGAAAATAAAGTGATTAAAATATAAAAACAAGCAATTTTAACAAATATAAAACAAAAGTTTAACAATAATATATGTAAATAACTTACTAAAAGTGATATTTAAAATGTACAAGTTGCACTATAAAATAAAAAAATAAATAAAAAGAGTTGACATAAACAAAGTGAATGATAAAATTAGAAAGTAAAAATTAAAATTAGCGTGTGCAAAGTGACTATGAAAACGGTTACTTAGCCAAAAGTAAGGAGACAAACATGAAAAATAAAGGTATTAGTCAAGTTTTCGGCCTTTTACAACGTGTTGGTAAGGCCTTCATGTTACCAATTGCTCTTTTACCAGCAGCAGGGATCTTACTTGGTGTAGGTGGTGCATTACTTAACGTAGCATCTCTTGAAAATCCACCAGCTATTTATCAAGGTCTTATTAACTTTGTTAATATAGAAGCTGTAACAGCAATATTAACTGTTATGCAAAAGGTGGGTGGAGCAGTATTTGATAATTTACCATTGTTATTTGCAATTGGTATTGCTGTAGGTTTAGCTAAGTCAGATAAAGGAACAGCAGGTCTTGCAGGGGCTGTTGGTTTCTTAATTATGAATACAGCTATTTCTACTATGTTATCTTTAGGGATAACACCACTAGGTGTATTAACACCAGATCATATACCAGCAGAGTATAGTTCATATGTAACAACAACACTTGGTATATTTACACTTAATCTTTCTGTATTTGGTGGTATGATTGCAGGTATTACTGCATCAGCACTGCATAACAAATATCACAAGATTCAATTGCCACAAGTTCTAGGCTTCTTTGGTGGTTCTAGATTTGTTCCGATTGTTACTTCAGTAGTGATGTTAGTAGTAGGTGTACTTTTATCATTCGTATGGCCAGTGGTTCAAAATGGTATTGCTATGATTGCAGACCTTGTTAATCATTCAGGAGCTATGGGAACATTCCTATACGGAACTATTGAGAGAAGTCTTATTCCAGTAGGACTTCACCATGTATTCTATACACCATTCTGGTATACAGGATTTGTAGAAGGTACAGTACATTTGGCAGATGGTACAACAATGTTAGTAAACGGTGCAAACACAGCATACTTTGCACAACTTTCCAACATGTCAGGTATAGTAGGTGCAGATGCAGCAACTATGGCTGAAGTTGTAAAAGGGACATCTCGTTTCATGGCAGGTAAATTCCCATTCATGATGTTCGGTCTTGGTGGGGCTGCTTTAGCAATGTACAAAAATGCCCTTCCTTCTAAGAAAAAATTAGTAGGTGGTTTACTTTTATCAGGTGCTTTAACTGCAATGATTACAGGTATTACAGAACCTCTTGAATTCACATTCTTATTCGTTGCACCAGTATTATATGCAGTTCACTCTGTTTTAGCAGGTTTATCATATATGCTAATGGATATCTTAAATGTATTCGTAGGTATGACTTTCTCTGGTGGACTTATTGACTTTACATTATTTGGTCTTCTTCCAGCAGGAGCAGGGGTACCAACTAACTGGATTTACATTATATTAGTAGGTCTTGGATTCTTCGTTGTATATTTCGTAGTCTTCAACTTCTGTATTAAGAAGTTTAACCTTAAAACACCAGGTCGTGAAGATGATGAAGAAGGTAGTGAAGGCGCAGGAGATCAAAAAGGTCTCACACTTGCTATTCAAGTACTAGAACATTTAGGTGGTAAAGAAAATATTACTAACTTAGATGCATGTATTACACGTCTTCGTGTAGGTCTTAATGATGTTAAAAAAGTAAATAAAACAGTGCTTAGAGGTTTAGGTGCAGCAGGTGTTATGGAAGTAGGAAATAATGTTCAGGTTATCTTTGGTGGAAAATCAGACGTTATCAAAAATGATATTTTAGATATCATTGAAGGAAAAGTAAGTGCAGAGGCTCTTGCTGCAGCAAAAGAAGCAGTAAATGTTAAAGAAGAAGTAAAGGCAGAAGCAGAAGTAGAGATAAAACAAACACAAGCAGCTCCTGCATCAGTAGAAATTAAAATGCCATTAACAGGTAGATTAATGCCTATTACAGAAGTACCAGACCCAGTATTTGCAGAAAAAATGATGGGTGACGGTTTTGCTATTGAGCCAACAGATGGGAAAGTATACTCACCAGTTAGTGGTAAAGTAACAAATGTTTTCCCAACAAAACATGCAGCTACTTTTGAAACGGAAACAGGTCACGAAGTACTTATTCACTTTGGACTTGATACAGTTAAATTAGGCGGTGAAGGCTTCGAGTCTCATATCGAGCAAGGACAAGAAGTAAAAGCTGGTGACTTAATTTTAACAGTAGATCTTGATAGTGTTAAACCAAAAGTGCCATCTGTTATTACACCAATTGTTTTCCCAAATCTTAAAGAAAATGAACAAGTTGAGATTGTAAAACTTGGTAATGTAGAAGCAGGCGCTAAAGAAGCGGTTATTATTAAACAAGTATAAAAGTAAAAAAGCTACTATGCTAAAATAGCATAGTAGCTTTTTTACTTTTAGGACACAGGTTATTATGACGGAGTTATATAAAAGAAGAATCAATAAAGGAATATTTAATTACAAATAAGCACATAATAAAAAGTTATTGCAATTAGATGGGACAGATGCTATAATAAAGAAAATTTATAGCGTATTCCATAAGGGAGTAGTCGGCACTAAAAGTGTGATTAAATCAACATCATGAATTTTATTCTGGTTTAATCTTGAATGGCGAGACTTATATACTTCAAAAAAGTGTATAAGGCTCGCCATTTTTCATTATAACTTTACATGAATAAGCTATAAATAATGAAATAAATAATAATTCAAAACTATCAAAAGGAGTGAGCGTGAACAAATGAAATACTTCAATGAACCGTCAGAAAAAGTACTAGAAGAGCTCAAGGTAGACTCGGGGTGCGGGCTTTCCAGTGGGGAAGCTAGGACGCGTCAAGAGAAATATGGAAAGAATGAATTCACCCCAGGCCAAGAAGAAACATTATGGGATAATATCAAAGATGGGTTATCAGAACCTATGATTATTATCTTACTTATTGCAGCAGCAGTAAGTGCCCTTGTAGGAGAGATTCCAGATGCTATCGGGATTGTAGTAGCTGTAGCATTAGGTATTACAATTGGTATTGTAACAGAAGGTAAATCTAAAAAAGCAGCTAAAGCTCTTTCTAAATTAACTGAGGACATCCAAGTAAAAGTAGTTAGAGATGGAAAAATCACCACTATTTTAAAATCTGATATTGTACCAGGAGATATTGTTCATATTTCAACAGGAGATATGATTCCTGCGGATGGTCGTGTGATTGAAAATGTTAACTTAAAAGTAAGAGAAGATATGTTAACAGGTGAAGCAGATGATGTTGGTAAAAAAGCAGACCTGGTAGTAGAACTTGAAAGTATCCTCAATAATAAAGGTGAAACAATTATTCAAGATCCAGTACCAGCTAAACAAAGAAACATGGTATTTGGTGGTACTTTCGTAGCACAAGGTACAGGTAGCTTTGTTGTAACTTCTATCGGTGATGATACTGAAATGGGACGCATTGCACAAAACCTTAATGAAGATGCAGGAGAAACACCTCTTCAAATTAAACTTGGTCATTTAGGAACAACAATTTCTAAAGCATCAAGTGCTATTGCTGGTTTACTTTTCATTTACATGACAGTAAAAATGATTATGGAAGGTGCAGTTCACCCTGATACTTCAAGTGTTACAGGTTTCTTAAGTTCAATAGATGGTATTAAGACTGCCTTCGTTGTTTGTATAGCTTTAATTGTAGCTGCTGTACCAGAAGGTTTACCAACTATGATTAATATGACACTTGCTATTACTATGCAAAAAATGGCTAAGATAAATGCTTTAGTTACTAAAAAAGAAGCTTGTGAAACAATTGGTTCTATCTCAGTTATTTGTTCAGATAAGACAGGTACACTTACACAAAATCGTATGACAGTAGATACAGTTTATGTGGCTGGTGATTATGTAGTGCAATCTCCAAAAGGAACAACATGTATGTTTGACCTTAACTGCTTATTAAATGGAACAGCTGATATAGAGCAAGATGGTACAGAATTTAAATACTTAGGTAGTGCCACAGAATGTGCGCTTCTTTTATACTACCGTAATAGAGATTATCGTGAAGAAAGAAAAAATGCACATATCTATTCACAAATTCCTTTTGATTCTAAGCTTAAACGTATGTCAACTATTATTAAGCACGAAGACAAAAATGCAGTGCTTGTAAAAGGTGCACCAGAGGTCCTTCTTGATTCTTGTACTTTTGTTCAAGAAGGAGAAGAGATTGTACCACTTACAGAGGAAAAGAAAAAATCAATATTAGCTGAAATTGAAAAATTACAAGTTAAAGCTATGCGTGCACTAGGCTTTGCTTATAAATATTTATCAGATGAAGAAGTAAGTACAGGGATTGCAGCAGATGGTACTATTAATGAACCTAAGTTGTTAGAAGATCAATTAATCTTTAATGCCTTTGTAGGTATTCGCGATCCACTAAGAGAAGATGTTATTGAAGCAGTTAAGACAGCAGCAAAAGCTGGTATTACAACTAAAATGCTTACAGGAGATAACATTAATACAGCAAAAGCAATTGGAGCAGAGCTCGGCCTTTTAGAAGGTGGTAAAATTGCTGTAGAATCTTCTTACATCGATACTTTAACAGATGAAGAATTACGTGAAGAAATCAAAAATATTAATATCGTGGCACGTTCTAAGCCAGATACTAAAATGAGAATTGTAACAGCGCTTCAAGAAAATGGAGAAGTAGTTGGGGTAACAGGTGATGGTATTAACGATGCACCAGCCCTTCATAAAGCTGATGTAGGTATTGCTATGGGTATAGCAGGTACTGAAGTAAGTAAAAATGCTGCAGATATTATTTTAACAGATGATAGCTTTAGTACGATTGTAAGAGGTATACAATGGGGACGTGGTATTTATGAAAACTTCCAACGTTTTATCCAGTTCCAACTTACAGTAAACGTAGTAGCTTTCCTTATTGCTGTTGTGTCTCAGCTTTTAGGTCAGGAAATGCCATTTACAACGATTCAGCTCTTATGGGTAAATATTATCATGGATGGTCCTCCTGCATTAGCTTTAGGCTTAGAACCAGTAAGACGTTCTGTGCTTAGTAGAAAGCCAGTAAATAGAAAGAGTAGTATTATTACTAAAACAATGCTTAAGTCTATTTTGACTAATGCTGTTATTGTTTCTGCTTTCATCTTGGGTCAAATGATCTTTAATCCATTAGGTGCAACAGCGGAAGAAATGGGTACTGTGTTATTTGGTCTCTTTGCATTCTTTGCCCTATTTAATGCCTTTAACTGTAGAGAAATTGGTTCAGGAAGTATCATTCCTCATTTCTTTGCTAATACAATTGCATTAAAAGTAATTGGTATTACAGCAGTGGCACAAATCCTCTTTACACAAATCTTTACAGACTTCTTTAACGCTGTGCCATTAAGTGTTACAATGTGGGTAAAGATTGTTTTAACAGCAGCGCTTATTATTGTTATTAATGAAATAGGTAAAGCAATTATTAGAGCTTTTGCTTCAGATAAAAAAGATAAACAAACGGCTAAAGTAAACGCATAATAATTGTAATAGGAATAAAAAAGAACTGATGCATGAAGCATAAAAGTTCTCTACAAATATAAACCCCATGAATAACTAGAATGATTAATCTAGTTATTCATGGGGTTTATTTGTGTAAATGGATAGCATGATTTCGTTATTTGGTTTTGTATAGAAAAAAGAAAAGTGGATATCCTCTTGACGAGGTGAAAAAGATGATTATCGTGCAATGGGATTTAAATAAAGTATCCATGGAATGGCTAGAAGCTAATGGGTGGAAGTATATGAGGCATGTAACAGAAAACTGGGTAGAAATGAGATTAGGATAAATCAATTTATATTTTAATATTATGAATTATTTCTCGCATAAATGTAATAAAATATTAACACAAATTATTAGAAAATTTGTTATAATCAATTATCATGTATTTATATGAGGGGGTATTTTAATGAAGAGGTGTTGGCTTTTGCGGATAGGAGTTGTAGGATTAATAAGTGCTCAGCTCTTATCGCTAGTAGGCTGTAAACAAGAGGAAACTCAGACATTTTCCGAAATGGTTAATACTGCTACGGATCAAAATGAGGTTTTAAATGTAAATGAAGTAAGTTCAGGATCAATCATGCAGCTTTCAACTTTACCAGAAAAGTACATATCAGATTATGGTTATAAAGACATTACTTATACACCACAGGTAGATCAAGTACCGTTGGCAGATGATTTTTCTAATGTTATTAACTTTGACCAATTTGAAGGCTTTACTTCTAATCAGTTACAAATGCTTAAAGAAAATGGCTTTGTGGTGATGCAGCCTAGGGCTGAATATCCTTATTTAAAATTGCATCAAGTCTATGAAGGTGGTCAGTATACCAATACGCCACTTTTTATCACTACTGATGCAGTCCTTAATTTATATCATATTTTCTATAATGAAAGCTTAAAAGGATTAGAATCATCTGAGCTTAATGAGGAACTTAATAACTTTACTGAGATTATGCTTAAAGCAAGTCTAGCAGCTTATGAAAATCCAGAGTATGCTAGTATTCAAAAACAGCTTATGAAGATTACAGCGTATTATGGAGTAGCCGAGAAGCTTTTAGGAGAAAATACGAAACTTCCAAGTGAAGTACAAAGCCTTGTAGATGAAGAAGTAAATTTAATAAATGCAGCTAAAGGATTAGCTGTCTCTCCTATTATAGGGAAGAAGCAAGATTATACCCAGTATACTGTAAGAGGTCATTATACGAATACAGAAAGATTAACACATTATTTTAAAACTATGATGTGGTACGGACAAGTAGGCTTTGAGATGATTGATAGTACTAATCACTTTAACTTAGAAAATACTCAGCTTTCCTTAATGATGAGCTTACTGATTTCTAATTCCAAAGAAGCTGTAGCTAGTTGGGATCGTATTTACACGGCAACTTCTATTTATGTAGGGGCAGCTGATGATTTGACCTTATATGATATGACACCAGTTATAAGAAAGATGTATGGAGAAAAAATCGGGCTCTTAAGCTTTATGGAAAAAGGAAAGGAAGTAGCATTAGAAAAAGAAATAAGAGCCTTAAGGGCACCAGAGATTCAAAATAAATTAGTATTAACAGAAGGAGTGCCTACAGGTGTGCAGTTCAGAGTCATGGGGCAACGTTATACCATTGATGCAGATATTATGCAAAATCTAATGGAACCCATTTTTAGGCCGGTTCCTTCAGGGCTAGATGTAACTGCTGTATTAGGAAGTGAGCGTTCAAAAGAATTACTATTAGAATACTACAAGCCTAATGAAAAGTGGGAGAATTATTTACCTACTTTAGATAAGTTACAAGATAAATGCAAGGCACTTTCTAATAAAGATTGGACAGCTAATTTATACTCAGGATGGGTAGGTACCATTTCCTCTGCTACAAAATCTTTTGAAGAGGTAGAGGGGATGCCAAACTTTATGAAAAATGAGGCTTGGACTGATAAGAGTATTCATACTGCTTTAGGAAGTTATGCTGAATTAAAGCATGATACAGTCCTCTATTCAAAGCAGCCTGTAGCAGAAATGGGTGGGCCACCAGAGAATATGCCTTATATTTATGTAGAGCCTCAGATAGAAGTATATGCTAAGCTTTTAAGTCTAACTGAAAATACAATGACAAGTCTTTCCTCTAGAAATCTTTTAAGAGAGGATGCAAAAGAAGTTCTTGAACGTATTCAGGAGTACTTAAAAATTATTTTGAGTTGCTCTCAAAAAGAATTAACCAATCAAAGTTTTACAGCTGAAGAATATGAACATTTAAGTTCCTTTGGGGGGATGGTGGATTCAGTAAGCACTCAGCTAGCTAGTATAAATATGTCTATTGATGCAACGACTAGTGAAACTTATACATCTGCAGTGATTTCAGACGTAGCGACTATTATAGATACCCAAAATTACTTAGAATTAGGTTCAGGTTTGCCTTATGAAATTTATGTTATTTGTCCTTATAAAGGAAAGCTCTTTCTAGCCCAAGGGGCAACCTTTAGCTATTATGAATTCCTATCAGATACAAGACTCACAGATGAAGAGTGGCATAAGTTATTAGGGATTGAAAAAAGCATTAATGAAGTATACGGCTTTGAAAATATTACAGCGACGACTCCAACAGAAGGACTAAAAGATTTAGTACCTAAATGGACAAAATCTTTTATATCTACGGAGTCTAATAAGGTAACAACTACGAGTGTAGAAGTGATTTGGGATGATGCCATGCTTCCTAATAATCCAACGCCAGGGCCAGACGGTAACTATGTTTATTAAGCTAAATCAGAAAAGGCAACTAAGTAAAAAAAGGATTATTGTTAGCTTATTAGGGATAGGAGTAACGTTAGTAGTAAGTGTTAGTCTTGCTATAGGAAGAGAAAATTTAAAAGATATCGTGCAGATAAAAGAAATTCACCTAAACAATAAAATATATACGCTGATATTAAAAAATCAACATTTATACATAGAAAGACCTAGTACTAAAGGATTAAGCCTTTTTTTAGAAGAAGCGATATTAGATATGACCTATTATGATCTTAACCAGGATGAGAAAGAAGAGCTCTTAGTATTAACATTAGATCAGGATCCATCTCCGGTAGAGGGAAGGCACTTTGGAAAAGAGTTGCAGTTTTATGTATTAGATGTTCAAAGTGGAGAATTAGAAGCAACATTAATGTACAAGAATGATATAAGTAGTGTACATCCTTTTAGTTTAAGGGCGGGTAAATTAGAAAAGGGAGGAGCGTATAGTAACTTATTTGTAGGGGTTTATAAAGATACTAAATACTATAAAAATGTTATCAATAGGCCCTTTTTCTTTTCATGGAATGGCAAGTTTATAGAACGTAAATGGACGGGGTCTTATTTATCTCATAATGAATTAATGGATTTAGTATTCGTTGATTTAACAGGAGATGGTGCTGATGAAGTTGCTGTTTTAGAAAAAACACAGTCCGGTACTTATCAAGTATCTCTGTATAAATGGCTGAATTTCGGCTTTGAGTACCTAACCACAAGTACAGGACATTATAGTAAACAAGGAGTCCTAAAACTAGAAAAGCAGGGGGAGCAAATGCAAATAAAGCTTCTGTTTCCTGATGGAAAAGAGGAGGCGGTGGATTTTTAATCTACCGCCTCTTTGGGGTTAAGAAAAGAAAGATGAGTACTAAGATATTGTTTAATAGACGAAAAAAAGATATAGTAAAAACATAGGGTGATGTCCCGAACAGTAATAAAAAGACATGGAAAAGAGGGAACAAGATGAAGATTGCTATTTTAGGAGCAGGAAAGATTGCTAGTGTTATGGCTAAAACAATGAAACAGATGGAAGAGGTCAATTGCTACGCTATAGCAGCTAGAGATTATACACGTGCCAAAGAATTTGCTGAGGAATATGGTTTTCAGAAAGCTTATGGTTCCTATGAAGAAATGGTACAAGATCAAGAGGTAGAACTTGTTTATATTGCTACACCACACTCACATCATTATGAACATGCTAAGCTTTGTTTAGAACATGGAAAGCATGTACTATGTGAGAAGGCTTTTACAATTAACGCAAAAGAAGCCAAGGCACTGATAAACCTAGCTAGAGAAAAGAAACTACTCCTAGCAGAAGCTATTTGGACCAGATATATGCCCTCTAGGGAACGTATTAATGAAGTATTGGCTAGTGGCATCATTGGAACGCCACATACACTTACTGCTAATTTGGGCTATGTCATTGCACATAAACCAAGGATTATTGAACCAAGCTTAGCAGGTGGTGCTTTATTAGATATTGGTATTTACCCTATTAACTTTGCTCTAATGGCCTTTGGTGATGAGATAGAAAGTATGACTACAGCGACAACTTTATCAAGTACTGGTGTTGATTTACAAAACAGTATTACCTTTAAATACAAGGATGGCAAAATGGCTATTTTAAATAGTACAACGTTAGCTTTGACCAATCGAGAAGGGGTTATTTCTGGAGATAAAGGGTATATGATAGTGGAAAACATTAATAACTGTGAGCGTATTCGTGTTTTTTCTAATGAAAGAATAGAAATTCAAAACTTTATGATGCCAAATCAAATTTCGGGTTATGAATATGAGGTAAGAGCGTGTATTAAAGCTATTAAAGAAGGTAAACTAGAATGTGAAGAAATGCCTCATGCAGAGACTTTACGTGTATTAGAAATTATGGATCAACTTAGAAAAGAATGGGGCGTTTGTTACCCACAAGAACAAAAGTAAAAAGAGTTGAACACCCTATAGAAGAGGGAATCAAAGCACTTAGGTAAAAATCTAGGTGCTTTTTTATGGTAGATAAAATGGTTTAATGCTGCTTTATGCGGAATACAAAATGTTGGATGTAGGTATCTAGTTGAATGAAACCTAGATAGCATGCATAGTAATGGATATAGAACTACTAGGTTAGAGGGAAGTATTTCATTATCAAATGGGGGATGTTTATGCAGTATATTTTATTTTGTATCATGCTTTTATCATTAGTTGGTCTCATTATATCCACTGGTATGGGGAGGGTACTTTGGAGAAGAATGTTTAAGGTGCTGACGAGTTTGTTATTTGTAGGCACAGCAATAGTGAGTAGTAAAAGTAACTTGGAGAATAAAGTATATCACTATTGGATCATAGCTGGTCTAGTATTTTCTACATTTGGAGATGTGTTTTTGGCTTTTTCTGGAAAGACTTATTTTTTGCTAGGAGTAGCTTGTTTTGTGGTGGCTCATATATGTTATATTATGGGGTTTTCTTGTTTGAAAGGAATTAGTAAAGAGGACTTGATATGCTTTGGAGTTCTTTTGATAATCTTTATGATGATTCTATTATTAGGGGAATTTGACTTTAAGGGGATGTTACCATTGGTAGTAGGCTATATGTTTATTATAGGATTTATGGTAGTGAAAGCTCTTTCTCTTAAAAGTTATTATGAGGATAGTAAGGTGGCTGTTACATTAATAATCCTAGGGGCTTTATTATTCTTAATTTCTGATGGTATTTTATTATTTAAGATATTTGGACTAGGTATACTTCAATATGGAGATCTTTTTAATTCCTTAACTTATTATATTGGTCAAGCCCTATTGGCTATTAGTCTAGGATGGCCTATTGCTACTAAGAAGGTAAATTAATTAAAACTATTTGATTAAGATAAGCTGGTAGGTATATAATATAAGTAAATAGAATTCATAGGTGTGAGGAAAAGTATATCCATTACGAAAATAACAAGAAGAGATATGATGACTTACATAATACAAGATAAATAAGGAGTATAAGCATGATAACAGATTTCAATCTAGATGAGTTTTTATTGAAGTATCCCTATACTTTGAAATTAATTGAAGAAAATAATATAGATATAGCTGCTTTGTCTGCTATCTATGAGGATTATATTACTCATATGGATGCTTATCAGAATCATGGTGACTTTATTGCTAATATTCTGCGTTCTCAAGAGAATATTCATACGGTTAAATCAAGAATGAAAGAACCTGATAGACTTATTGAAAAAGTGATTAGAAAAGTGGCAGATAGAAAGCTTAAGTATGGTGAGGACTTTCAGTTCACAGCAGAGAACTATAAAGATGAAATTAATGATTTAATAGGAATAAGAGTTATTCATATCTTTAAGGAACAGTGGCAGGAAATTCATGAATATATCGTTAGGACCTGGAATGTTATTGAGATTACTGCCAATGTAAGAGAGGGAGACAATGTAGAAGTCTTCAAGAACCTGGATATAGAAGTAAGGTCAAGAGCTTCAGGATATAGGTCGGTACATTATCTAGTGGAGTTTTATCCAACCAATCAAAGAGTGATTGCAGAAATTCAAGTAAGAACCATTTTTGAGGAAGGTTATGGGGAAATTGACCATCGATTAAGATACTCTCATACAGAAATTCCGGAAATTCTTAAATCCAATTTACTTTTATTTAATCGTATTATAGGTAGTACAGATGAAATGGCGTCCCTAATTAATACACTTAGTAAAGAGTGGTGTGAGAAAGAAATCAGGTATGAAAGAATTATAGAAGAACAAAGGCTGGAAATTGAAAGATTGAAAAAATAGAACCTTTAAGCTATCTCTAAGTATAGCTTAAAGGTTCTATTTTTTTATAAAGCACCTTTTATAGATCTATCTAGTGTATCAATCATTTCAGCTACATCATATTCTAATGAGGTATTCTCACCAAATTGATGGGCTAGGGTTTCTTCAATATAATGCTTTTTAGTAGCTAAAATATGCTTTTCTGCTTGATCTGGGGGATAATTTTGCATGAGCATTGAATGATTTTGCTCATAATGCTTTTTGTAATCTTGGTTATCTAGATAAACTTCTTGATCATGTTTTTGACCGTTAGCATCTAAGTAGGAAACGGTAAAGTTAAAACGACTCATCTTGTTTACTCCTTTCATTATTTTGTCATGTTTATTATTCTACAAGGTCATAATTTTATTCAAAGTGTCAGTGTTCGAGTTTTACAGACTGTATTGTACTTGTCTTACTAGCTAGCCTTAAGTATTTGGTAAGCGAAGTAAGCTGCAATAAGAAGTAAAGGAGTACATAAATAAATATTCTATATATAATGGAAAAACGGTGTCGAATTAACGAGGGCTTACATACTATATAGTACGTGCTTAGTAATATATTTATGCTAGAAATAAACGCCATATAGGGTAATCTATCCTATGGATGAGAGAAGGAAAGTTACCTTGGTTTTTTGAAAAAGTGCAGTAAATAGTAAGGCTAGGAGGGGAATAAAGTAAGAAAGAAATGCTATTCATTAAAAACAAATTTAAAGGGGGCATTTGAAATGGAAGATAAGAAATTAGATTTATTGGAAGAAGTAGTAGTAGCAGCAGAAGAAGAGGTAGACGGAGAACCTGGTGAGGGTGAAGTTGGACCAGTACACTTTGTTGTTACAGGAACTCCTGATTCAACAGGACCTTGTCGTTATAAAATCACAATTGCTGCAACCGCACAAGAAGACGGAGTTAGTAACGTAAGCTTTCATGGTCAGATTAAGACTAATTTATTCACCTTGCTAGGAATTGTACCACCACCACCAACCAATCCTACTATAGGTACTGCAACTACTAATAATGCACAAGGTACAGTAGACTGGACACTAGGCAATCTTATTAAGGGTAAAACTGAAACATTGGATATTTTAATAGACTATAAAGCAGGTGGAGCTGCTCTAGACAATGCGTGTCCTTTTGAAGATTTCCCAACAACCTTTTATAGTTTTCATGATGCATTAAAAACAGAGCATAAAGGTAAAATAAAAGAATGTAAGGTAGATTTTGCAGCATGTCAAACAAATTGCTGTGATTGTCTATGTGTAGAAACTAAGAATGTACCTTTTGCAAAATGTGAAGATCAGAAAACTGAAACTGTGGATGTAAAAGTTACTCCAGAAGGTAAATTACTCTTTGTAAACCTTAGATTTCCAAGTGCATGTCCAAATAAAGATATAGCTGTACTTGTTGTAGTAACTGAGGTAGAAGGACAGAATGAAGTGCCTATAGCTCATAGAATTATTAAAAAACCAAAGAGTTCAGAACGTACTGATTGTGAAACATTACCAGAATGCCAAAAGATATTATTTGCTATTCCACCTAAAGAATGTACGTCAACTGCTTGTTCAGCTACAGATCCTGTATGTGACTGTGCATGTGGTGAAGCAAGAACATTTAAGGTTAGAACAACAGCACATTATTTAGATCGTACACCAATAGATATCTGTAAGTGTTGTGAGCGTGATACTGTAACTGAATAGTTTATTTAAACTGTTTTTTTAGCTGAGAAGGAATTGTAAGAGGTAGTACTTGAATGACCAATCAAAAAAAGGTGTTGCATTTTGCAACACCTCCTTTTTTGATTGGGTTGGATTTTCTCTAGCTCTTAAGCATTAAAACCAAAATATCTATTTGTATTATTAAATGAAATATCTTGAACCATTTCTTTAAGGACTTTCATATTAGCTGGATATTCTCCATTTTCTACCCATGTCCCAATTAAGTTACAAAGGATACGTCTGAAGTAGTCATGTCTTGTGTAAGATAAGAAGCTTCTTGAGTCTGTAAGCATACCTACGAAGTTACCAAGTACTGAAAGGTTAGCAAGGCTTGTCATTTGGTCAATCATACCTTGTTTTGTATCATTAAACCACCAAGCAGAACCTTGTTGGATTTTACCAGCTACTTCACTACCTTGGAAACAGCCCAGAATAGTACCGATAGAAGCATTGTCATTAGGATTTAATGAGTAAATGATTGTTTTTGGTAATTTATTTTGGATTTGTAAGGCATTAAGGAAAGCAGCTGTTCCTTCAGCACAGTTACGTGTATTAATACAGTCAAAGCCTGTATCTGGGCCAAGTTTAGCGAACATAGCTTTGTTATTATCTCTAATAGCACCGTAGTGAAGTTGCATTACCCAACCACGTTTTTCATAAGCTTCGCCTAAGAAAAGTAAAATTGCTGTTTTGTATTTTTCCATTTCATCATATGTAACTTTTTCACCAGCTAAAGATTTTTTGAGAATAGCATCTACTTCATCATAAGAAGCAGAGTTATAAACCACATAGTCAAGACCATGATCAGAAGCGCGGCAGCCCATTTTATGGAAGAAATCTAAACGTACATTTAATGCAACAAATAAACTTTCAAGATTTGTAATTGCAATTTCGCTTACTTCTGCAAGATGACGAATGTAAGCTACGAAAGTATCTTTTTCGATATTAACAGCTTTATCAGGTCTCCAAGCTGGAAGTACTTTAACTTTACATGTAGGATCTGCTGCAATTTGTTTGTGGAATTCAAGAGAATCTACAGGATCATCAGTTGTACAGATGAGTTTAACATCAGAAGCCGCGATAATATCTCTTACGTTCATTGAGCCAGATTGAAGTTTTTCGTTACAAAGATTCCAAACTTCTTCAGCAGTATCTCCGTTTAATACACCTTCGTAACCAAAGTATTTACGAAGTTCAAGGTGTGTCCAGTGATAGAGTGGGTTACCGATAGCTTTTGGAAGTGTTTCAGCCCATTTTTGGAACTTTTCTCTATCTGATGCATCACCAGTAATATATTTTTCTTCTACACCATTTGAACGCATAGCACGCCATTTGTAGTGATCTCCTCCAAGCCATACTTCAGTAATGTTTTTGAAGCTTCTATTTTCAGCAATTTCTTGAGGATTGATATGACAGTGGTAGTCAATAATAGGCATTGAAGCAGCAGCTTCATGATAAAGTGTTTTTGCTGTTTCATTAGAAAGTAAAAAGTCTTTGTCCATAAAGTTTTTCATGAATAGGTCTCCTTTAACAATTGGGTTTTATAATTTAAAAGTATCTCTTTCAACTAATTTAGCAGAAAGAGTCATTTTATTCGTAACGGTTTTACCGTCAAAGACATCAGTTAATACGTTAATAGCAGTAGTACATAGTGTTTCAACCATATTATCTACACTACTTAATTTTGGCATGGCACATTCACATAGTAGTGAGTTATTAAAACCGATAACAGGTATGTCTTCTGGAATATGAAGGCCTTTCTTTTGCAAGGCATGCATAGCACCGATTGCTAATTGGTCTTCGGAAGCGAGTACAGCTGAAAAATGGATGTCTGCGTCTAACAGCTCAGTAACAGTTGCTTCAATTTTGGACATATCTTTATCTACTTTTGCAATAAGCTTAGGATTTACACCAAACCCACAGTTCTTATGGGCATCTTTGTAACCACTTAGTTTTTGAAGCCCACTATAACTTTCTACGTCATAAAGGTAGAGAATATCGTGACATCCTTTTTTGTTAAGATGAATCACTTGATCGTACATGGCTTGATATTCATCACAGGTTACGCAGTAAGTATTCGGGACATCAATAAGGCCATTAATAATCACAGTAGGTACTTTAGCAGCGGCTTTTTCGATGTGAGAGTTATCTATTTCCTCTTTGAAAGTAGAGCCAATTAAAATGAGAGCATCTACTCTTTTTGCTAAAAGTAAGTCGATGTATTTTTGTTTATCTTCTAAATTCTTGCCAGTAGAGCAAAGAAGAGAATCATAACCATATTGTCTTAGTGCATTTTCAATGACAGAAACTGCTTTTGCATAGAAAATATCAGCTACATCAGTGCAAAGCACACCAATCATCTTCATTGTATTAAGTCCCAGGCCTCTAGCGAATACGTTAGGTGTATAACCTGCTTCCTCAATAACACCTAATACTTTAGCTTTAGTTTTGGCGCTTACATTAGGACTGCCATTAAGCACTCTTGAAACAGTGGCAATGGATACACCAGCACGTTCGGCAATATCATAAATGTTCAAATCCTTATCACTCCTTTAATTTCTGTAAGTGCTTTCAAAAATATTATAGTTTCTATAAATTTCAAAGTCAATGTCTAATAAATAATTTATTAATTAATTGTTGACTTTTATGGATTTTATTATTACAATCAAAATTGTAAGAGCTTACAAAATGGCTTACATAACGGAGGTATAAAATGAAAAAAGTAAACGAAGGTATTGTTAAACAAGAACGTCCTCTTAAAGTACTTCAATTTGGTGAAGGTAATTTCTTAAGAGCATTCGTAGAACAGATGATAGATGTAGCTAATGAGAAAGGTTGTTTTAATGGCTCTGTTGCCCTTGTAAAACCTATTACATTTGGTAACTTAGAACGTTTTAAAGCACAAGATAATGTTTACACAGTTATTCTTAGGGGAAAATCTAATGGTGAAACTGTTAATGAAAAAAGAATTATCACTTGTGTAAGTGAGAGTGTAGCAGCTAATGAAGATTATGCAGCATACGAAGCTTTATCAAAAGTAGAAACACTTGAATTTATCGTATCTAATACAACTGAAGCAGGTATTGTATATGACGAGAGTGACAAATTTGAATTAACACCTCCTAATACATATCCAGGTAAGCTCACAAAGTTTCTCTTTGATCGCTACAAACACTTTAATGGAGATGTTACAAAAGGCTTAAAAATTCTCCCAGTAGAGCTTATTGAGAAAAACGGTGAAAAATTAAAAGAATGTGTTTTAAATTACATATCTCTTTGGAACCTTGGCGAAGAGTTCGCTACTTGGGTAAAAGAGGCTAATGTTTTCTGTAATACTTTAGTAGACCGTATTGTAACAGGTTACCCAAGAGAAGAAGCAGCGGCACTTTGCAGTGAACTTGGTTACCAAGATGACTTATTAGATGTAGCAGAACCATTTGGTCTTTGGGTTATTGAAAGTGATAAAGATATCTCAGAAAGCTTTGCACTTGATAAAGCAGGTTGTAATGTAGTATTTACAAATAACTTAAAACCATACAGAGAACGTAAAGTTCGTATCTTAAATGGTGGTCATACAGGTACTGTACTTGCAGGTTACCTTGCAGGTGAAAATATTGTAAGAGGCTGTATGGAAGATAAAACAGTTCGCACTTATATGGAGCACTTATTATTTGATGAAATTGTTCCAACAGTAGATCTTCCTCATGATGAAGTGGTGGCATTTACAAACTCAGTTATTGAACGTTTTGAAAATCCATTTATCGATCATAGTGTGCTTGCTATTTCCCTTAATTCAGTATCAAAATGGAAAGCTAGAAATCTTGTAAGTTTCCATGATTATTACGAAGCAAAAGGAGAAATTCCTAAATATTTAACATTCTCATTCGCAGCACTTATGGCATTTTACAATTCAAATAAACTTGTAGATGGTGCATTAATTGGTAAACGTGGTGAAGAAGAATATCGTATTATGGATGATGCTGATGTACTTGAATTCTTTGCTAGTCGCGTTGGTAAATTAGAGATAGCAGAGCTTGTAAAAGAATTTACTAGCCATACAAAATTCTGGGGCAAAGACTTAGGTGAGTATAAAAACTTCAATGAAACTGTTACAGCTCATTTAGAAAGAATTGCTGCTATTGGTATGAGAAAAGCACTCGAAGAGTTGATAGGAGAATAGGTCTATGATAGATTTTATTAAAATCAATGAAAAAGATAATGTTATGGTAGCCCTTAAAGAAACAGAAGGTATTCCAGCTGGTCATAAAAAAGCGATTGTACCGATTAAAAAGGGTGAAGCTATTATTAAATATGGCAATCCAATAGGCGTTGCCACTGCTGATATTAATGAAGGAGAGTGGGTACATACTCATAATCTTAAAACTGGCTTAGGTGATTTACTTGAATATACTTATGAGCCAGAAGTAAAACCATTAGATGCTCACTTACCAGCTACATTTAAAGGTTATAGAAGAACAAATGGTAAAGTGGGAATTCGTAATGAAGTATGGATTATTCCAACAGTTGGATGTGTTAATGATATTGCTAAGATTATTGAAAGAAAAGCACAAAGCTTGGTAAAAGAAAATATTGATGGCATTTATACTTTTGCACATCCTTATGGATGCTCACAGTTAGGTGAGGATCATTTAAATACACAAAAAGCATTAGCTGGTTTAATTAATCATCCTAATGCTGGGGCGGTACTAGTACTCGGGCTTGGTTGCGAAAACAACACCATAGACGGCCTCAAAGCAGTAATTGGTGACTACGATGAGAAACGTGTTAAATTTGTTGTTTCTCAAGAGCATGAAGATGAAGTAGCAGTATCATTAGAAGTCCTTGGTGAACTTGTAAATTATGCCTCTGGATTTACTAGAGAAGATGTACCTGCTTCAGAGCTTGTTATCGGATTAAAATGTGGAGGATCAGATGGTTTTTCTGGCATCACAGCTAATCCATTAGTAGGCGCTGTATCTGATAAATTAATCAGTGAGGGTGGTACATCCATTCTTACTGAAGTACCTGAAATGTTTGGGGCTGAGACACTTCTTATGAAACGCTGTGTTAATGAAGAGGTGTTTGATAAAACCGTTTCACTCATTAATAATTTCAAAAATTATTTTATTAAACATGACCAAGTGGTTTATGAAAACCCATCTCCAGGTAATAAAAAAGGTGGTATTTCAACACTTGAAGATAAGTCATTAGGATGTACCCAAAAAGGTGGTAGTGCACCAGTAGTGGATGTTCTTGATTATGGTCAAAGTGTTATTACTAAGGGGCTTAACCTACTTCAAGCTCCTGGTAATGACCTTGTTGCATCAACAGCCCTTGCTGTTTCAGGTGCTCATATTGTTCTTTTTACAACAGGTAGAGGTACACCATTTGGATCACCAGTACCAACTGTGAAGATTTCAAGTAACAATGAATTGTATGCTAAGAAGAAAAACTGGATTGATTTTAATGCAGGTCAGCTTTTACTAGGTAGAACAATGGAAGAAGTTTCATCAGAGTTTTATGCATACATTTTAGCATTAGCATCTGGAGAAATTCAGTGTAAGACAGAAGAAAATGGCATTCGTGATTTAGCTATCTTTAAAGATGGTGTTACATTATAAAGTAAGTTTTTATTGTAAAAGGGATTGTTTTAAATAATAGAGAAAAGAAATATTTAAAAAAGGTAAGTCAATTAATAAAAATAAATAAGTACATATTTAGGAGGTAAGTCAAATGATTTTAGATCAATTTAGCTTAGCAGGAAAAGTAGCAATCGTAACAGGTGCATCAACTGGTTTAGGTCAAGGGATTTCTCTTGCATATGCAGAAGCAGGTGCAAAAGTAGTAGGTGTTGACTACGTAGAAATGCCAGAAACACAAAAAGCTGTAGAAGAAAAAGGTGGAGAATTCGTAGGTGTTGTTGCAAACTTAATGTCAACAGATCCAATCGAAGGGATCATTAACACAGCAGTAGAAAAATTCGGTAGAGTAGATATCTTAGTAAACAATGCTGGTATCATTAGAAGAGAAGACTGCATCGATTTCTCTGAGAAAAACTGGGATGATGTTATTAACATCAACTTAAAAACAGTATTCTTCTTCTCACAAGCAGTAGCTAGAAAATTCATTGAACAAGGTAACGGTGGTAAAATTATTAACATCGCATCTATGCTTTCATTCCAAGGCGGTATCCGTGTACCATCTTACACAGCTTCTAAATCAGCTGTAATGGGTATTACAAGAGCTATGGCAAATGAATTTGCAGCTCACAATATTAATGTAAATGCTATTGCACCAGGATACATGGCTACAAACAATACAGCAGCTCTTAGAGCAGATCAAGATAGAAGTGAAGCAATCTTAGATCGTATTCCTGCAGGACGTTGGGGAACACCAGCAGATATGCAAGGACCAGCAGTATTCTTAGCATCAGAAGCATCAAACTATGTAAATGGTTACACAGTAGCAGTAGATGGTGGTTGGTTAGCTAGATAATTTATTTAGAATACATTGTATTAAAGTCAAAGAGTATCCTCATCGTAGGTGAGGATACTCTAGATGATGAGAAGGAAAGGAAGGTTTAACATGGAAGTAAGATATAGTATTAGTCCTAATGAGGCAAGAAGAATGACTACAGAGGAAATGAGAGAGAATTTCCTTATTGAAAACTTATTTGTATCAGGAGAACTTAAATTCCTTTATAGTCATGTGGATCGTATTATCGTGGGTGCAGCTGTACCTACAACTAAAGCTCTTGTTATTGAAGGTTCAAAAGAACTTGGTAGCGATTATTTCTTAGAAAGAAGAGAAATGGGTGTTATTAATATTGGTGGTAAAGGTGTTATCGTAGTAGATGGTAACAGAGTTGAGATGGATTACAAAGATGGCCTTTATATTGGAAAAGAAACAAAAGAAGTTTCTTTTGAAAGTATAGATGCTAGTAAGCCAGCTAGATTCTATATTAATAGTGCACCAGCACATGCAGTTTATCCATTACATAAAATTGGTTATGAAGATGCCAATAAGAGATATTTAGGTACTCCAGAAGAGGCAAATGTGAGAACACTTAATCAATATATTCACCCAGCAGTATGTAAGAGCTGTCAACTCTCAATGGGGCTTACAGAACTTCAAAGTGGTAGCTTATGGAATACTATGCCATCACATACTCATGAAAGAAGAATGGAAGTTTATTTATACTTCAATATGGAAGAAAACGATATAGTATTCCATATGATGGGACAGCCACAAGAAACAAGACATCTCGTTATGCACAACGAAGATGCTGTTATTTCACCAAGCTGGAGTATTCACAGTGGTGTAGGTACAAAAGCTTATAGTTTTATTTGGGGAATGGTTGGAGAAAATCAAAACTTTGATGATATGGACCACATCCAAACAAAAGATTTAAGATAAGATTAGTTAACTCGTTTATTTTTGTGAAAATCATTTTAGTAGTGTATTTTATAAAACAGACAGGAAATACCATAGCCTAAGCTAGTGCTTAAAAGTGGTTAAAAATAAATTAACATATTATACTCAAAATTACCCTCAAAAAAAGCATTACTTAATTATAAAATAAAGTAATGCTTTTTTATTAATGAAATATAAAAAGGATGGATGTAAAGATGAATATAGGTTTAAGAGCGCATGATTACGGTAAAATGCCGTTAGAAGAACTTTTTAAAAAAATAAGTGATGATGGTTTTCATGAAATCCAATTAGCTATTCCAAAAGCTATAGAGGGCGTTAGTAGCTTAGAAGAGGTGGATGAAGATTTATTGAAAGCAATTAAAGCAGCAATGCAAAAATATAATATTTCTATTCCGGTATTTGGATGCTATGTAGAACTGGGTTATTTAGATGCGATGCAAAGACAAAAACAGGTAGATCGTTTTCTAAAAGGGATGGATTTTGCTAAATACTTAGGAGCAAGATGTATAGGTTCAGAAACGACTCATTTTAGCATTGATAGTACAGTTGAGGAAAGAAGCATTGCTTTTGAAGGACTTGTGGATTCAGTTAAACAAATTGTAAAAAAAGGAGAAGAAATAGGTCTTGATGTAGCTATTGAACCTGTAGCGGTTCATACTTTAAACACACCAGAACTTACAAAAGAATTACTAGAAAGAGTTCCTTCAGAGCGTCTTAAAATTATATTTGACCCTGTTAACTTATTGACAGCGAAAAATATAGCAGAGCAAGAAAAGCTATGGGACCGCGCATTTGAGTGTTTTGGAGATAAAATTGTTGCGCTTCATATGAAGGGTACTCGTTTAAATGAAGCAGGAGAGTTAGAGAAAGCTAATCTTCAAGATAATGCAGCTCACTTTAAACGCATTATTGAATGGCTTAAAGTTAATAAACCTGAAATTACTGTATTAAGAGAAGAAATTAAACCAGAAGAAGCAAAAGCTGATAGAGATTTTATGAACGGGCTTATTAAGTAATTAAAAAATAGCATAGTACTTTAGTCACAAAGAGGGACAGACTTTTTTTTAGAAAACATAAAAAAAGTTTGTCCCTCTTTGTTATTTTGATAGTTTTATCTGATTGGCTAAACTAACACCAAGGAGACCAATTATCATCACCTTTTAGTACATTTTGACGAGAGTAATGTGAAACTTCTGTTTCATCTAATAGATGAGACCAACTCACGCGCTCATTAGGTGTATAGCCTGGACCTTTATTATTAAATTCACCGAAGAAATTCACCTTTTCACTATCTGGTTTATCCCAATTGTGCCAACCAGCAGGTATAATATGAGCCCCTAAATCACAATGGATAAATACACTTTTTGCAAAGTGTCTCCAAGGACGACCTAAGTAAACTGTATGCTTTGGGCAATGACTAGTAATCTTACAATCTTCAAATACATAACCATAAGTCTGGCCTTCTGGAGTAGAAGGGGCTGTAATATAACCATTTACTTTTTTACCTATATCATTAGAAAAGATTGTACATTTATAAAAGAAAGCAGTGGCAGAACCGAATATAAAGTCAATATCTCCTTGTATGTAACAATTTTCATAGTACTGTCTGCCATTAATACGTGGTGCATTTTCACGAGGACCTTTAAATGAACCAGCCATAATAGGTTTAGGAGGAAGTGGCCCTGTAAAGAGTGTATCTTGGTACCCCATAAAGCGGCAATTCTTAAAACATATACGATCACCATCTACATAAGCCGCAATAGCTTGGCCTACTTTATCACCTATGCCACTACTGTTTTCGATGCAGATATTTTCAGCTTGGAAATCTGAGGTACCAATAAACATCGTATAAGAATTGAAGGTACCATAGCTTTCACCATTAGGAAAAAGTTTATAGGCATAATCATCATAAGTAATTATTGTTTTATCAGCACTTTCACCAATGAGCTTAATGTAAGGGGAAGTGATATGGATTTTTTCCTTGTAGACCCCATTTTTGATATATATTGTTCTCCAAGTTGTATTAGAGCTTGGAATACTATCAATAGCAGCTTGTACTGAATCAAAATCTCCCTGGTTATTCTTTGCTACAATCATGTATACACATCCTTATCATCATATTATTTAACAATAGAATTATAGCATACAGGGAAGTTAGTTGTTTAAATTCACCATAAAAATTATACTTTGAGAACAAGATATGTAAAAAGAGTGCTAAAGAGAACAATATTGTGTATGGTTATTTGAATAATAAGATATATAATTTTAAATATATAATAATTATATGATTAACAAAAAAAGTTAGATAAGACATCAAGGGACTAGAATGAAGAGCAGAATGAATTGGCTAGAAAATATTAAATTTATGCGTCAGCTCCAAAGTTACTTCCATATGGTACGAACTTTGAATACATAAAAAGCATGTATAGTAAAAGCTGAAATGAAAGGGTATAACACCTTTCGCACTAATAATTCATTTTTTAGGAGGATTTAGTATGAAAAAAGCATTAGCAATGGCAATGTCAACTTGTTTATTAGCAACTTCATTAGTTGGTTGTAGTGGTAATGATTCAAAACAACCAGAGGCATCAAGCTCTCCAGCACCAAGTACAGAAGCATCTGCAACTCCAGAAGCATCTGCAGAGGCTGCAGATCCAAGTGCAGTAAGTGGAACACTTAGATTTAACTGGTGGGGTGGCGATGACAGACATACAGCTACTCTTGATGCAGTTAAAGCGTTCGAAGCAAAATACCCAAATATTAAAGTGGAAAGCGAATACGGCGGTTGGGATGGCCATGCTGAAAAAATCACTACTCAAATGACAGGTGGTACAGCAGCAGACGTTCTTCAAGTTAACTATGACTGGTTAAGTAAATTCTCTCCAGATGGAACAGGTTTCTTAGACCTCGAATCTATGAGCGCTTACTTAGATACTAGTACATTCTCTGAAAACGTATTAACATTTGGTAGAAGAAACGGTATTTTAAATGCTATTCCAGTATCTACAACAGGTAGAAGTATGTACTTCAACAAAACAACATTTGATAAAGTTGGAGCAGAACTTCCAAAAACTTGGGATGAACTTCTTGCATTAGGCGAAAAATTCTCAGCTCAAGGTTTATATCCATATGACTTAGATACAGGTTCTGGTTTCCCAGGATGGTATAACTCAATTGTATATATGCAACAAAAAACAGGTCGTCTTTTCATTAATGAAGATGGTACACTTGGATTTACACAAGAAGATATCAAAGAAGGTCTTGATTTCTACAAAGCTTTAGAAGATGCAAAAGTAATTAGAACACAAGAACAAAGATCAAATGAAGCTGGTACAACACCACTTTACCAAACACCATCTTGGTTAGATGGAAAAGTAGCTGGTGTACTTGAATGGTCAAGTTCAATTGGTAAATTTGAATCTGCATTAAAAGAAAAAGGTCAAGAATTAGTTCTTGGTAATCTTTTAACACTTGATGGAGCACAATCAACAGGTTGGTTCATGAAACCTTCTTTATTATTTGCAATCAATAAAGATACAAAATCTCCAGAAGCAGCAGCAGTATTATTAAACTACATCTTAAATGACCCAGAAGCAGCAGTTATTCTTGGAACAACAAGAGGTATCCCAGCTTCTTCAGCAGCAAAAGAAGCATTACAAGCAGCAGGTCAATTAGAAGGTCTTGCTTTTGAAGGTACAAAACAAATCGAAGAATGTGACCCAATCATCATGAGTCCATACTTAGAAAACTCAGAAATGAAAGAAATTTACAAAGAAGCTGTAGAAGCCGTTTCTTATGGAACATCAACAACAGAGGAAGCAGCAGCTACAATGTATGAACAATTAGTAGATACATTAGGTTCAATTGCTCAATAGTGTTTTCAAGCTCCCCTTTAGATTTATCTATAGGGGAGATATTCTTTGAATTGTTGATTATAACTATAAAAATAGTCGATTAATAGCAATATATGTAGTATAGTGTGAAAAAAGAACAAATTTTAGTATGGAATACTGTTAAAAAAAGCTATATAATTCAAATATAGGTTATTAGTATTAGGTGAAATGACTAGAACTTGACCGAAATCAATGACAACTAGGAGGAATGGAAATGAAAAAAACACTTGCAATGGCAATGTCAACCTGTTTACTTGCAACATCATTAGTTGGTTGTGGAAGTGATAATGCCAACAAAGAAACACAAAAGACAGATGTACCATTAGAAAAAGTAGATGTAACAGCTGAGCCTGCTACACTCAGATTTAACTGGTGGGGTGGCGATGATCGTCATACAGCAACATTAGCTGCTATCGATGCTTTCAAAGCTAAATACCCAAACATTACAATTGAAGCTGAGTATGGTGGTTGGGATGGTCATGCTGAAAAAATCACTACACAAATGACAGGTGGTACAGCAGCAGATATTCTTCAAGTTAACTATGACTGGTTATTAAAATTCTCTCCAGATGGAAATGGTTTTTACAACCTTGAAAGTTTAGGTGATTACTTAGACCTTAGTACATTTAATGAAAATGTATTAGCATTTGGTAGAAGAAAAGGCGTTTTAAATGCTATTCCAGTATCTACAACAGGAAGAAGTACATACTACAATAAAACAACTTTTGATAAAGTTGGCGTAGCTATTCCAAAAACATGGGATGAGCTTTTAGCATCAGGTGCTGCATTTGCAGAGCAAGGTCTATATCCATTTGATCTTGATACAGGTTCTGGTTTCCCAGGATGGTATATGAGTGTTGTCTATATGCAACAAAAAACAGGCCGTCTTTTAATTAATGACGACGGTACACTTGGATTCACACAAGAAGATATTAAAGAAGGTCTTGATTTCTACAAAGCTTTAGAAGATGCGAAAGTAATTAGAACTCAAGAAGAAAGATCAAATGAAGCAGGTACAACTCCACTTTACCAAACACCATCTTGGTTAGATGGAAAAGTAGCTGGTGTACTTGAATGGAGTAGTTCAATTGGTAAATATGAACAAGCATTAGCAGAAAAAGGTCAAGAACTAGTATTAGGCGATCTTTTAATGATGGATGATGCTAAATCAACAGGATGGTTTATGAAACCATCAGTATTATTTGCAATTAACAAGGATACAAAATATCCAGCTCACGCAGCAACATTCTTAAACTTCTTATTAAATGATGCAGAGGCAGCACAAATTCTTGGAACAACAAGAGGTATTCCAGCATCTTCAGCAGCTAAAGAAGCACTTTCATCAACAGGTGAACTTGAAGGTGTTGCATTTGAAGGAACAACTCAAATCGAGAATTGTGATCCAATTATCATGAGTATTTATATGGAAAACTCAGAGTTAAAAGAAGTTTATAAAACAGCAGTTGAGAATGTGTCTTATGGCACTAAAACAACTGAAGAAGCAGCAGCTGAAATGTTCGAAGAAATGACAGACATTTTAGATGCAATTGCACAATAGTAATCAAAATAATAGGGCAAGTGTAACTTGCCCAGTATAAATGAGGGGGGACTTATGAAAAGTACTGCTAAAAAGAAGTTCAATAAGAAAAATTATGTCGGACTTCTGTATATTATGCCTTGGCTTATTGGATTTTTAGTATTTACACTATATCCAATTGTAGCATCTTTTTATCTAAGTTTTACAGATTACAATTTAATGGACGCACCAACATGGGTAGGTTTTGGAAACTTTACCAAGCTCTTTGGAAACAAACAATTCCTTAAAGCTTTAGGTGTAACAGCAAAATACGTTATATTGGTAGTGCCTCTTAAATTGGTATTCTCATTATTTGTTGCATTTATTCTTAATATGAATATCAGAGGAATTAACTTCTTTAGAACAGCATACTACATTCCATCTATCTTAGGTTCAAACGTAGCGATTGCTATTTTATGGAAATTCTTATTCGCAACAGACGGTCTTGTTAACCAAGTGTTAGGCGTTGTAGGTATAGATCCAGTCAGCTGGTTCGGTCAAGCAACTCCTGCTATATTTACAATCGTATTACTTCGTGTATGGGAGTTTGGTTCTACAATGGTTATCTTCTTATCAGCACTTAAGGAAGTACCAGGAGAACTTTATGAGGCAGCTAATGTGGATGGTTCAGGTCCATTGAGAAACTTCTTCCAAATTACTATTCCAATGATTACACCAATTATTTTCTTCAACTTCATCATGCAGCTTGTAAGTGCCTTCCAAGAATTCAATGCACCATACTTGATTACATCAGGGGATCCGCAAAAAGGAACATACCTCTTACCAATGCTTATTTATGATAATACCTTCAAGCACTATAAGATGGGATATGCAAGTGCTATGTCATGGATTTTATTTATCATTGTAATGGCATTTACATTAATTACATTTAATAGTTCTAAGTACTGGGTATACTATAGTGACAATGGAGGTGAAGAATAAGATGACACAGCAACTTAGCCAAAATGCAACGGTAGAACAAAGAAGAGCAGCAGAAATGCAAAGACAAGCAAAAAGAAAAAGAAAAAGAGCTTTTAATATGGCATGTATGTACGCCATCTTAATCCTTGTAGCCATCATCATGGTGTATCCAATTATTTGGTTAATTGGTGCTTCGTTTAAATCAAATGCTGAGATTTTTACATCAATCGGCTTTATCCCAAGTTCATTTGATTTCAAGCCATATATTGACGGGTGGAAAACAGGAACAGAATATACAATGGGACACTACTTCTTAAATACATTTAAGATTGTTGTTCCAAAAGTAATTTTCGTAGTTATTTCTTCATCATTAACAGCGTATGGTTTTGCAAGATTTAATTTCCCATTAAAGAAATTATTCTTCTCATGTGTAATTGGTACAATGTTACTTCCAAATATTATCTTAAGAATTCCTAGTTACATGATGTGGAAAACTTTTGGTTTACTTGATACATATGCGCCATTAGTACTTCCAGCATTATTTGCAACAGAATTATTCTTCGTATTCATGCTTATTCAGTTCTTTAGAGGAATCCCTAGAGATTTAGATGAAGCAGCTGAAATTGATGGATGTGGAAGTTTCCAAATACTTATACAGATTTTATTACCTGTACTTAAACCAGCACTTATCTCAGTTGCATTATTCACATTCATGTGGACAATGAATGACTTCATGGGACCATTAATCTTCGTAACTTCAGTTAAGAAATATCCATTAACAATTGCACTTAAAATGTCAATGGATGCAACAAGTGGTACATTTGACTGGAATAAAGTTATTGCAATGTCACTTGTTGGTCTTGCTCCATCAATTATCGTATTCTTCTCAGCTCAAAAATACTTTATTGAAGGTATTGCAAGTAGTGGTATTAAAGGTTAAGAGGAGGAATGGTGTGCGATGTGGAATATAGCCAATGTAACTTCTACAAGTGTAACGATTGAAATAGAAAATGAGGCTTGTCACTTTGTAGACCAAGACTATTTATTAAGTGTAAATGGTGAAGTTAAGGAGTCTCCGAAGACAAATATCTTTACAATTTATAACTTAACACCAGCAACCGAATATCACATTAGTTTAGCAGCAAATGGAAAAGAGGTAGCCTGTAAAGTGGCTACCCTTTCTGATACTGCTACCTTAAATGTTAAAGATTTCGGTGCAGTAGGTGATGGTATAACTATGGATACTGCAGCTATCCAAGCGGCTATTATGGCAGCACCAAAAGGTGCAAGAGTTGTAATACCGGCAGGAACGTATAAAATACTTCCACTTTTCCTTAAAAGTCATATGACTCTTGAGTTATTAGAAGGTGCGACTTTACTAGCTCATACAGATAGAAAAGATTATCCTATTTTACCTGGTAAAGTGACTCGTGCAGATGGCAGTATAGCTTATCTTGCTTCTTGGGAAGGAGATATGGCAGACTGTTATGCTAGTATCATTACAGGAATAAGTGTTGAAGATGTACGTATTGTAGGACAAGGTACAATTGATGGTAATGGTCAAAATGCTGATTGGTGGATTGACTGTAAGGTAAAAAGAGGTGCGTGGAGACCACGTAGTCTTTATTTAGTAGATTGTGATGACGTTGTAGTAGAAGGAATTACAATTAAGAATTCACCTTCATGGACAGTTCATCCTGTTAGAAGTACAAAGCTTCGTTTTATCAATTTAACACTTAATAATCCAAAAGATTCCCCTAATACTGATGGAATCGACCCAGAATCTTGTAGTGGTGTTGAAATTATTGGTGTTAAATTCTCATTAGGTGATGACTGTATCGCTATTAAGTCTGGTAAGATTAGTGTACCAGTAGATATGAGACGCCCTAGTGAAAATATTATTATCCGAAATTGTTTAATGGAATATGGACATGGTGGTGTGGTGCTAGGCAGTGAAATGTCAGGAGGCATTAATCATGTTTTCGTAGAACGTTGTTTATTTAGAAATACGGATAGAGGACTAAGAATCAAAACAAGACGTGGTAGAGGAAATACTGCCATTATTGATGAAATATATGTAAAAAATATTAAAATGGATGGTGTATTAACGCCATTTACACTTAACTGTTTCTATTTCTGTGATCCAGATGGGAAGACAGAATATGTATGGAGTAAAGACAAACTTCCAGTTGATGAACGTACACCATATATAGGAACATTAAATTTTGAAAATATTTACTGCGAAAACTCAGAAGTATGTGCAGGCTTTATTTATGGTCTTCCAGAACAAATGATTAAGGAACTTAACTTTAAAAATGTGTTTATTGACTTTAAAGAAGATGCAGTACCTGATTATCCAGAAATGCTTAGTTTCCAAGAAAAAATCGTGAAATCAGGCTTTATCATACGTAATGTAGATAAAATCAGACTCCACGATGTGGTTGTAAAAAATCATATAGGAGAAACCTTAAACTTAGATCAAGTAAAGGACTACTTAGTAGAATAATATTTCTTATACTGCTGAGGAGAAAGGCCTGTAACAAGTTTAAAGGTTCGGCTAAAGTGAGAACTACTTGAAAATCCAACTAATTCTGCTATATCAGCAATCTTAGTAGAGGTACTTTCAAGTAGTTCTTTTGCGTGCCTGATTCTAAGACTGTTAATATATTCCACGATAGAAAGGTTTGTGGATTTTTTAAAGATTTTACTTAGGTAGAAAGGACTGATATAAAATTGTTCAGCAATAGAGGTAAGTGTTAAATCCTCTGTATAATGAGCGCTAATATATTTAATAATTTTATCCACTTTATTATTAACAATTTGATGTGATTCATATTCTTTTTGTTGTAAAATCCCTAAGTACTCTTTAATCATAATAAGTAGTTCCGAGAGTTGTAACTTAAGTAAGGTTTTTTTGTATGAATTAGGAGAATCATTATCTTCTGATGTTGTTTTTGCACCTAGTTCGATGTCGTCGCTTCCGATTTCTACAAGTTTAAATAAAATATTTTCTATAATTAACTTATATTTAAAAGAAAGTGGCAATATCGTAAATTTTGTTCTGAAAATAGAGGTTAGGTCCATAGCTTTTAACTCTTCAGAAAACTCTTCAATGAAACTACTACTAAAGTTAATAACAATACGACTGTGCCCTACATCTCCCATACTTGCTGTTTTATGTACCGAATCTGCATCAATAAGGACTAAGCTTCCTGGGTTCACTAAATAGATAGAGTCATCAATAAAATATTTACGTGAGCCTTCTAATAGGTAATAAATTTCATACTTTTTATGCATGTGAAAAAAGTCCATATTATATATATCTGTTTTTTTAGATTGATCAATAAAAAAATCATAGTGCGGAGCATAAACTGTTTTACGTACCATAAGGACCCCCTTGGTTTTAATAAATCTAATCAAATTATAACATTTTTAATAAAAAAATTCAATTTTATTGATAAAAATTCATATTTCGCTAAAAAAAGCGACGAAAACATAAAAAAATATCAAAAAAAATATGATTCTATAAAAGATTTTTTTAAAGAAACTATTTACAAAACATAATTATCTTATAAAAAATATCTATAATAAGGATAAGAATGTGATATAATGGAACAAATATAGTGCTTTAAATAATCAAAGGGAGAACCAGGAGGAAAACAAATGGCAATTAATTTGGTAAAGGGACAAAAGATTGATTTAACAAAAGGAAATTCAGGTCTAAATAAGATTATGGTCGGCCTAGGATGGGATCCAGTAAGTTCAGGAAAAGGTTTAATAAGCAGTTTATTTGGTGGAGGAAACAAAGATATAGATTGTGATGCTTCTGCTATTATGTTAGGAGCGGGCGATAAATTACTTTCTAATAAAGATATTATTTACTTTGGAAATTTAGTTCATGCATCTAAAAGTGTTAGACATATGGGGGATAATTTAACCGGTGATGGTAACGGAGATGATGAACAAATCTTTATTGAATTAAATAGTATTCCAGCACAAGTTGAAAAAATCATTTTTGTTGTTAACATCTATGACTGTATTAATAGAAGACAAGATTTTGGTATGATTCGAAATGCTTTTATTCGTATTGTAGATCATGCAACTAATCAAGAATTAGTACGCTTTAATTTAACAGATAACTATAGTGGTAGTACAGCATTAGTTGTAGGAGAAGTTTATAGACATGATGCAGAATGGAAGTTTGCGGCATTAGGTAATGGTACTAATGATTCATCACTTAAAAATATGGTAAATCGTTATATTTAATGGGTCATCTTCATTGTGCCTTCATTTTTATTTATAATAGTTAATAGTAAGTAAGTCATTATAGATAAATATATAAAAATACATAAGCGATAAAAGGAGGCTACACAAATGGCAATTAATTTGGTAAAAGGACAAAAGATAGATTTAACAAAAGGGAATCCATCTTTAAAGAAGATTATTATTGGTCTTGGTTGGGATACTAATAAATATTCAGGTGGTTTTGATTTTGACTTAGATGCCTCTGTATTTTTAGTAGGAAGTAATGGTAGAACCAATCATGATGAAGATTTCATCTTTTATAATAATTTAAAAAGTAGAAATGAAGCTGTTATTCATACAGGAGATAATCGAACAGGTCAAGGCGATGGTGATGATGAGCAAATTCTTCTTGAATTTGCCAAAATGCCTGCTGATGTAGATAAAATGGCTGTAACAGTAACCATTCATGAGGCAGAACAAAGAGGTCAAAACTTTGGACAAGTATCTAATGCTTATGTACGTGTTATTAATGAAGATACAGGTGAAGAAGTATTACGTTACGATTTAGGGGAAGACTTTTCTATAGAAACAGCTATCGTAGTATGTGAAATCTATAGAAATGGCAGCGAATGGAAATTCAGCGCTGTAGGTAGTGGTTTCCAAGGTGGACTTGAGGCACTTTGTAAAAATTATGGCCTTGATGTATAAACGGTTAAAATAAAAGGAGGAAAAAGAGATGGGTATAACACTTGCAAAAGGACAAAAGGTAGATTTAACAAAATCTAATCCAGGACTTAAAAATATTATTGTTGGATTAGGTTGGGACACTAATAAATATGATGGAGGACATGCATTCGACTTAGATACAGCAGCATTTTTAACAGATGGAGCTGGAAAAGTAACTTCTGATGCAGACTTTATATTCTATAATAATTTACGTCACCCATCTGGTGCAGTAGCTCACTTAGGAGATAATACAACAGGAGTAGGTGATGGAGACGATGAACAAATTAAAGTTCAATTAGATACAGTACCTGCTAATATCGAAAAAATTGCTTTTACGGTAACTATTCATGAAGCAATGCAAAGAAATCAAAACTTTGGTCAAGTTTCTAATGCTTATATCCGTGTGTTAGATGAAACAGCGGGAACAGAGCTTATTCGCTATGACTTAGGAGAAGATTTCTCTATTGAAACAGCTATTGTAGTAGGTGAATTATATCGTTACAATGGTGAGTGGAAGTTTAATGCTGTTGGAAGTGGTTACCAAGGTGGCTTAGGTGCACTTTGTAATAACTTTGGGATTAATATCGGTTAATTGATATTTAATATAACTGAATAAGAGGTGAATGAAAAGTGTGCTGTGCTAGCACACTTTTTTTATTTAGGAAGAGTGGTTATTCATGATTGATATAAGAGTGATATAGCTTTAAGTCATTAAGAATAGAAAGATGCTAAGGTGAAAAACTTAGTAGCATAAAACGGATGAAATAATCTAGCCATGGTATAATAAAAGTTAAGTAAGTATTAAGGCAAGCATAATAGAGTATTTTAAAAATAAGTCATGGAGGAACTAAGCAAGTGATTAAGGTATTACTGGTTGAGGATAACCATAAAATTAGTGATAATATCTATACTTATTTAAAGGAGGATTTTCAAGTAGACACAGTCTATACTGGTGAAGATGCGCTTTTGCACTTAGATGCATTTAGCTATGATTTAATTATTTTAGATTTAATGCTGCCAGGTAAAGACGGCATGAGTGTTTTAGCAGAAGTGCAAAAGAAAAAGCAGCAGCTAGGTGTCATTATTTTAACGGCTAAAGAAGATTTAGGCGATAAATTACGTGCATTTCAGTTAGGTGCAGAGGATTATTTGACGAAACCCTTTTTTATGGAAGAATTAAAAGCCAGAATGTATGTGATTTTAAAACGTTTAGGAAAGATAGCAGAAGAAAATACCTTAGTATTCAAAGATTTACACATGGATTTGAAGCAAAAAACTGTGAGGATTAAAGATGAAAAAGTAGAGCTTAATGAGCGTTTATACAATTTATTAGAGTACTTAATGCTAAATAAAGGTATTTTGCTTTTTAAAGAACAAATTTTTGAACGTATTTGTGGCTATGATAGTGATGCTTCTACAGAAATCATAGAGGTATATATGAGTCATTTAAGAAAGAAATTAAGTCCTTTTGGATATGATGTGTATGTTGTAACTAAAAGAGGAATGGGCTATATGTTAGAAGATAAAAAATAAGTGTAATAATATGGAAATATCTATACAAAACTCATATTCTTTCTGTATAATAGTATTACCGATATATAGAAAGAGGGTAGGGGAATGTTTCATTATGCACATTTAAATGAAGAAGAAAAAGAACATCTGTTTTTCAAACAACCTAATGCTTTTTTTAAGAATACTGAGAAAGAAAAGTTAAGTTACGCCTTAGGTGCAACACTATACATTCCAGCAATTCATGAGAAGCTTTATGAGTATTTAGTGACTAAAAAATACACCTCACTTACTACCTTAGTTATTTGCCTTGAGGATGGCATCTCAGATTCACAGGTAGAAGAAGCCGAGGCACGTCTTAAAGAAACTTTTATAGGGTTAGAAGAGGCTTTAAAATCTGGCATACTTAAAGAAGAAGATCTTCCCCTACTTTTTATTAGGATTAGAACTACACAGCAGCTTGGTTGGATACTAGTACAAGAAGCAATCGTAAATCATATAACAGGTATTAATTTACCTAAGTTTAATAGCTTAGATGGAGAAGAGCAGCTTTCACTTATTAAAGAAGCCGGTAATTTATTTGGAGTTAAGCTTTATGCAATGCCTATTATAGAAACAAAACAGGTTATTGATTTACAAACAGGACAAGAAGAATTACAGGCAATTAAAAATTTGGCTGTTAAGTACCGCGACAATGTTTTAAATATTAGAATTGGTGCTACAGATTTTACAGGGCTTTTTGGCATTAGAAGAAGTATTGATGCTACTATTTATGACGTAGCCGTTATTAAAGATTGTATGGCAAGAATTATTAATTATTTTGGACAAGCAGAAGATGGCTTTGTTATTTCCGGACCTGTATGGGAATTTTTTAGCAATCATAGTAGACTATTAAAGCCAGAACTACGTCAAACGCCTTTTAGAAAGTATGGTGAAGTAGGTACTACTGTACGTAAGGCAATTGTTAATAAAGCAGAAGATGGACTCATTAAGGAAGTTATACTAGATAAAGTAAACGGCCTAGTAGGCAAGACGATTATTCATCCTTCGCATATTCGCTTAGTAAATGCACTTCAGGTGGTGACCAAAGAAGAATATGAGGATGCTATGCAAATTATTGGGAATCAGAGTGGTGGAGCGGTAAAAAGCAAAGTTGGTAATAAGATGAACGAGATGAAACCACATACAAATTGGGCTAGAAAGGTACTAGCTAAAGCTGAAATATATGGAGTGATTAATGAAGATGAAGACTATACAGCCTTATTCTAAAGCAGTTGTTTTTAAAGCTCTAGATTGTGTGGAAGTACATATTGACTTACAAGAAACCAGTGAAGACATTCCTTTAAATCACCTTTTTGAACTAGGAGTTAGGAAAAATAAAAAACGTATTTTTTTATTTATTAGTAAGGTGTTAGGAAAGCATTTAGCTGTTGATCCTTATATGACAAGACTGGGAGGGACTCTTTTAGCAGAAGTTTATTATAAAAAACAAACAGGTAAAGCTTTACAGGAAGCAAAACTGTTAGAGCTTTTTAAGGAAGAGCAGCTATCTAAAGTTACTTGTGAAAAGGTGCTATCAGTTATTTACCCATTAAAAGAACAAACACTTTTTATAGGTTTTGCAGAGACGGCCACAGGACTGGGACATAGTATGTTTAGTGCCTTTAATGAAAAAGCTACGTTTATTCATACGACCAGAGAGCCTATTATAAGCGAAACGCCTACTTTTGTTTTTCAGGAAGAACATTCTCATGCTACAGGGCATGAGTGCTATAGCAAAAATCCAGATTTCTTCAAAGCCTTTTCTCATATTGTATTAGTAGATGATGAAATCACAACAGGTAATACGGCTCTTAACTTAATTGAGGCCTTGCATGAAAAAAGTGGTGCTAAAGCGTATAGCATCGTAGCACTTTTAGACTGGAGAAGTGAGGAGCAAAAAGAAAAAGCAACACTTTTAGCAAAAAAGCTTAACGTTACGATTGAGTTTATATCAGTGGTGCAAGGGACTATTGAGCCTATTATTTTAAATCCTTTATCAGAGGAAGCTATGGAAACAAAAGAGATCTTAAAGTGGCCAGAAAGTATAGGCGAAGAAAACTTTAATTTATTACAAGAAAGACGAGAAACAGGAAAAGAACCATTTAAAGTTCAAGTAATTAATCATTATAGAGGAAAGTACGGAAGTTATGAAACGCTTAAGGTAAGTGTGGATCAATTGATAGAAAAGGTCATTAGAGGTGGAGATCAAAGAGAAAGAGCAGTGCACTATATAAGTGCTAATGGACGATTTGGGCTTACAACTAAGGAAAATAAGGCTTTCGAGAAGCGTCTATTAGAGCTGGGAGGACTACTAGCACACTATAGGACCAGGGCAAAAACACTTTGTATAGGCACAGAGGAGTTTATTTACGTGCCAGCTATGATGGCTTGTGCCATGGGCAAAGGAATCCGTTATCAATCAACTACTCGTAGTCCTATTATGACTGCTGAAAGAAAGGACTATCCTTTACATACCGCATTAGCTTACAAACGGCCTGAGGATGAAACGATTATTAATTATATTTATAATATTATGCCTGGCGATTATGAAGAAGTCTTTTGGTTTATGGAAAGAGATGTAGCGCCAGGATTTAAGCAAATGATATTAGAAGCACTAGAGGAAAAAGGAATAAAAACAATACATTTTGTTTGCTGTGATGGCAAGTTGGAGGAAAGCCTATGAATGACCGAGGAATAGCCCACACTAGATATATTAAGCCGCCTTTACCTATGGGGAGTTATAAGGAAGAGAACTGCATTTTTTTAATCAAAAATATGAATGGCTTATTAGAAGAACAAAATAATTTAGAACGTGAATATGCAATGCAAAATGGTACGCATTATTCAGAAATGCTTCCTATTGAATATATGCCAACTAAGGAGTATATGACACTTTACAAAAGGACTTTAGAAGAAACAGCAGAGGAAATAGCTTATTATACAGGTGTAGTAGCTGAACTTATTTATAGGAAAAAAGGGAAAGAGGCTATTATTGTTTCTTTAGCCAGAGCAGGTACGCCTATTGGTGTTTTGATTAAACGTTATTTAGCGTACAAGTATCAAATAAATGTACCTCACTATAGTGTTTCCATTATTAGAGACAAAGGGATAGATGAAAATGCCCTACTTTATATTTTAAAAACACATCCTCATGGAGCAATTCAATTTGTGGATGGTTGGACTGGTAAAGGTGTTATAGGACGTACCTTAACAAAAGCTTGCAAAGAATTTGAGGACAAGTATGGCGTCATTTTAGATGATACACTAGCAGTACTTTGTGACCCGGGAGAATGTACTTCTGTATATGGTACAAGAGCTGATTTCTTAGTGCCAAGTGCATGCCTAAATGCAACAGTGTCAGGTCTTATGAGTCGTACTTTTTTAAGAGCAGACCTTATAGGGCCATATGATTTCCATGGAGCTAAATTTTATAAGGAATGGGAGCAGGTAGATGTGTCCAATGATTTTGTAGATACTATTTCTGCCCGTTTTACACAGCTGGATATTGGGGAAGAAGATTTGATTAATAAGGAAATAGGAGAGTTTACTGCTGCTCAGAGTGTGGAAAATATACGTGAGCATTTTGATATTTCTACTATTAACAGAGTAAAACCAGGTGTGGGTGAAACAACTAGAGTGCTTTTAAGAAGGGTACCTTGGAAAATTCTTGTGAAAGATAAAGAAAATAAAAATCTTAAGCATATTTTACTTTTAGCAGAAGATAGAGGCGTACCAATAGAAATCTATAAAGAGATGTGTTACTCTTGTTGCGGCCTTATAAAGGATATGAGTGAAGTATAAAAATAAAGACAAAGGGGAAGCAGCTATGTTTTTTGCAACAGATTTAGACCGTACCTTAATTTACTCTAAGTTATTTATAGAGGAAGCTACCTGTGAGTATGGTTTGGTGGAAGCATATAATGGAAAAGAAATTTCCTATATGTCCTTAGAGGCTATTGCTTTGCTCAAAAAGCTTAACAGTCTAGTACCTATTGTACCTATTACTACTAGAAATCATCAGCAGTATAAACGAATTCAATTATTTGAAGAAATTATTTGTCCAGAGCTTTATGTAGTTAATAATGGTGGTACTATTATTTATAAAGGACAAGAGGATAAACAATGGACAGCTCACATTAAAGAGCAAATACAAGCTTTAGCTATGAACTATGATGAGGCGCTAAGTGTATTTTTGAAAAATTATAAAAAGCCAATTAAGGGCTATAATAAATCCGATCAATTAATATGGCTTATTATAGGAGAAAGAGGCAATATTGATGAAGGAGCAGTGCAGGCGTTTAAAACCATTGGTGAAAGTAAGGGGTGGAAAATACAAGTAAATGGAAAGAAAATCTATTTATACCCTGAATGTATCAATAAATGGGCAGCTCTTGTCTATATTCAAAAGTATTACTATCAGGAAAGGATTATGGCTGCTGGAGATTCTATTTTTGATTATCAAATGGTGCATGAAGCAGATTATGGCATTGTTCCTAAGTCAGCTTATATCGAGGAAAGTTGTAAGAGTCAAGTACGTATTACAAGAGACAGTGGACTTAAAGCAGCAGTAGAAATTTTGAGCTATGCGTTAGAGATAGTTGAGAAGGAAAAACAGCTTATAGAAAAATATAGAGAATACCAAGAAAAAATTCCTGATTGACAAGAGAAAAGACCTTAGATATAATAACACTAATATATTAAATATTTAGACAGATGAAGCAATGGCGCTTACGAGAATTATTTTCGTGGCGCCGTTTTGTTTTCTTAGGAGCTTATATTTTTATAAGTTACAAGCAAAAAGGGAGTAGTTAGAAAACAAGAGCAGAACGGTTTAAATAAGGAGGTGGAGTATATGATAAAAATAAGTGGCCTTAACAAATTTTTTGATCACCATCATGTATTAAAAAACATTGAGTTAGAAGTTAAGGAAGGTGAAAAGTTAGTAATCATTGGACCTAGTGGGAGTGGAAAAAGCACACTTATTCGTTGTATTAATCATTTAGAAGAACCAACTTCAGGTCAAGTAGAAATTGATGGACAATTGTTAACTAAGAAGAACAAAACGCAAGTAGTAAGAAATACATCAGCTATGGTATTTCAGCAATTTAATTTATATCCACATATGACAGTGCTAGAAAATCTTATATTGGCACCTATGAAATTACAAAAGATGCCTAAAAAGGAAGCGGAAGAAATGGCTCTTAAATATCTAGAAAGGGTAGGGTTATTAGAAAAGAAAGATGCATATCCTCAGAATTTATCCGGAGGACAACAACAAAGAGTGGCTATTGCAAGAGCACTAGCTACAAAACAGAAAATTATTTTATTTGATGAACCTACTAGTGCACTTGATCCAGAAATGGTGCAGGAAGTATTAGATGTTATGATTGGTTTATCAGAAGAGAATATTACTATGGTTTGTGTAACCCATGAAATGGGTTTTGCAAGACAAATAGCAGATAGGGTCATTTTTATGGATGAAGGTTCCATTATTGAAAGTGGTCCGCCAGAACATTTCTTTGAAAATCCAGAAAGTGAACGTACAAAATTATTCTTAAGTAAGATATTACGTTAAGCAGCTTAAGTGAGAAATACATAAGAAAATAGTTAAAGTATGATAGATGAAATTAAAAGTTAAATGGGGAGCTGATGATATGAAAAAGGGATTCAAAAAAATAATAGTAGTATTGCTAGTAGTAATGATGATAGGTGTTTTAGGAGGCTGTCATAAAGCAGAAACAACTGGTGGTGGTACTACAGGTGGTGTGCAAAAAATTAAAGATGCAGGTGTACTTAAAGTGGGTTGTAAAATAGATGTACCAAGCTTTGGCCTTCAAAATACAGCTACTGGGGAATATGAAGGTGTTGAAATTGATTTGGCTTATGAAATAGCTGGTAAGATTTTTGGTTGCACTGCAGCTGAAGCTAAGGAAAAGAAATTAGTGGCATTCCAAGGTGTTACAGCTAAAACAAGAGGAGGACTATTAGATAGTGGGGAAATTGATCTAGTAATTGCAACCTTTACTGTTACAGAGGAACGTAAAGAGTCTTGGAACTTCTCAACACCTTACTATACAGATGCGGTAGGTTTATTAGTATTAAAGGATTCAGGGATTCAATCTATTAATGATTTAGATGGCAAAATCATTGGAGTTGCTCAAGGTGCAACAACTAAAAAAGGATTTGAAACATATGTAAAAGAACAAAGTATTAATGTAGCGCCTACTTTTGAGGAATTTGATGGCTACCCAGCTTTAAGCACTGCCCTTACTACTAAAAACATTGATGTATTTGCTGTAGACCGTGCTATCTTAGCTGGTTATAATGATGACTCTACTATGATTTTAGAAGATCGTTTTGCAGAACAATCTTATGGTGTGGCTTCTGCACTTAATAATAAGGAATTAGCAGAAACAGTTGATAGTGTGGTAAAAGACTTAGTAGATAGTGGAAAAATGGCTGAGATGTTAAAAGCTTGGGGAGTTGAATAAATTAAAAATCATTAAATAAAGTTTTAAAGGATTCATTGGTGAAACAGGACTTCTTTTCATCTTTGAATCCTTATTTTAGGGTATATACGAAAGAAGACAAGGAGTATCAAGGAAGGTGATGGAGTAGCTATGAAAGGTTTATTTAATCTGAAATGGTGGATGGACTTATTTGAAGAGTTTGACCTATATTTACAAGGCTTTAGCATGACCTTAAGAGTATCTATAGTGGGCTTATTAGTAGCCATTATGCTAGGTATTGTTTTTGGCGTACTATATTCTACTAATAAAAAGCCACTTAAATTGATTGTTAGAGTGTATGTGGAAATTTTTCAAAATACACCTTTAGTTATACAGATTTTCTTTTATTATAGTTGTTTACCTTATTTAATAGGGGGACGCGTAGATAAATTTTTATTAGGTGTCATGGGAGTAGGGATTTATCATGGTGCTTATGTAGCGGAGGTTATTCGAACAGGTATAGAAGCTATTCCTAAAGGGCAATTAGAAGCGGCTAACTCTCAGGGCTTTTCTTATGTTCAAGCAATGAGATATATTATTTTGCCGCAGACCATAAAAATTATTATGCCACCACTTGCTAACCAAGCTTTAAATCTAGTTAAGAATACTTCAGTACTAGCAATGGTAGCGGGACTTGACTTAATGTACTTTGCAGATTCTTGGGCAAGTAGTTCAGGCGGACATTATACGCAAGGATACCTAGTTTGTGCAGCTATGTACTTTGTTATCTGCTTCCCATTAGCATCTTTGGCAAGATATTTAGAGCGTAAAGCTAAAGAACCACCTAAGCCAAAGCATCCTAACCAAGCAGTGAAAACGGAGGTGGCCTAATGAGGGAGATTTTTACAAGTGAAAATATTCTTTTTATGTTAGATGGCTTAAAACTCACGTTATTAATTGCATTAGGAACCATTATTTTAAGTATTATATTTGGAACCATCCTAGCGCTTATGAGAAATTATTGTAAGGGAGTGCTAGCGCCATTTGCTACGCTTGCAGCTATTTATATTGAGATTTTTAGATGTACGCCTAATATTCTTTGGATCTTATGGATTAGGTTTACTATTCCAGGAGATCCTATTCCTTTAGGAATCTTTTCTTTTACTTTATTTACTTCAGCAGTTGTTGCAGAGATTGTAAGAGGAGGGCTTAATGCTATTCCAAAAGGACAGTTTGAGGGAGCAGCGTCACAAGGCTTTAATTTTGCACAAACTTTAATTTATATTATATTACCACAGACTTTTAAGAGCATTATACCAGCCTTACTTTCACAGGTCATTACAATCATCAAAGATACTTCTTTCTTAAAGATTGTAGATATTGCTGAGTTTACTAGAAATAGCAATGTTGTATTAGGTAGTCTCAGAGGATTTGGCCAAATTATAATGCTTTATGGTTTTGTAGCACTGACCTATTTTGTTATTAATTTTGCATTATCTTGCGCTGTAAGACAGTATCAACGTCGTATTACAATATAGTTTCATAAAGGAAGAAACAAATACATAAAAGTAACTTAGTAAATTAACTATGATGGTTATACTGGGTTGCTTTTATTTTGCAGAAAATACACAAAAGTGTGATATGATTAGAGGATAATAAGCAAGTGATTGAAACAAAATTTAAGGGGGAATACAAATGGCAGTTATTTATTGTTTTTCAGCAACAGGTAATAGCTTATATGTAGCAAAACAAATAGGGGAGGCAATAGGAGGGCAAGTATTGCCTATGAAAGATGGTCATGTAAGCTGCAGTGATGAAGTGATTGGATTTGTATTTCCAACCTATTACTGGGGATTACCTTATCAAGTAGAACGCTTTATTTCAGAGCTAACTATTACAAGTCAGAACCCCTACATATTTGCGGTAGCAACCTATGGAGGAGCTGTAAGGGGAATATTAGGAGCAGTAGAAAAGTTATTAATACAAAAAGGACACCATTTAAGTTATAGTAAAAAACTTAAAGCTGTAGAAAACTATATTCCTAGTTACAAAGTGAATGACACTCAGCAGATGGAAAACAAGGTAAATGCTCAATTAAACTCTATTATAGATGCTGTTAAAAACCAGCAGATAATAAAGCCACAAGCTTATACATTCATTAATAAAATAGCATATACTTTTTTCCCTGCCAAAGAAAAGAATTGTGATCAGTACTTTACCGTTTCTAATAAATGCAATCACTGTGAAACTTGTAGTAAGGTGTGTCCGGTAGAGAATATTATTGCAAAGAAAACAGAAATACAATTTCAGCATCACTGCGAGCACTGTTTAGCATGTATTCATGCATGTCCTCAAGTGGCTATAGAATGGAAAAAAGGAACAGTAGGCAAGGAACGTTTTCTTAACAGGCATATTAGCTTAAAGGAGCTCATGCTATTTAATAGTGGCACCAGCATGGATGTGAAGGAGTAATACAGCAGATGAAAAATCATTAAAAAGGAGGCTAACACGCTATGAAAGTGTTAGTCTCCTTTTAGCTAGCTTAAATGGTCATTACGCCGCCAAAACGTGCTAGATATTCTTGGTGTTCTTTAAAGTGAGGGTCGAAGGCCCCTACTTTTCTCCAAAAAGAGCGGTCATGATTGAGATGGAGAATATGACAAAGTTCGTGAATCACCACATAATCAATGACAGGAAGTGGTGCCATTGAAAGCTTATAATTAAAAGTGAGCTCTTTATAGCTGTTGCAGGTACCCCAAGAACGAGGTGAATCTACAATAGTAACGGCTTTGGCTTTAACACCGATGATCTTTTCAAAGTGTTTGAGTCTTTTTTTAGTGATTTCTTTTGTTTTTGTAGTATAGAATTTTTTTAAGAGAAACTGTGTTTCTTCTTCTGTTTCAGGAATGCTTTCTAAAAGCTCATTAAGAGTACAAGCTTTTCCTTGGAATAAAAAGGTTTCATCTTCGTTATAGTTTTTTTCGCTAGAAATATATTTTCTGCTTTCTAGCTTTTCTTTAAAGGCAAAAATAGCTTTCGCATTAGCTTCTATAAAAGCTATTATTTGATTTTCAGAGGTTTTAGAGGGTACTTTAACTGTAATATGACCTTCAGGTGAAATTTCCAGTACCATTTTTTTTCTTTTACCATATTCAGTATTAAAAATAATTTCTTTGTTATTAATGATTAACTGCATATTAATTCTCCGTATGATTATAAAGTAGATATAGTTATTATAGCATGTTAGAAAGTATCGTGAATATGACATATAGAACAAAGAGAGAAAGATAATGGTGTGTAACTGGCTAACTTGTTAAGTTTAAGCAAATTAGATAAAATAGAGGAAGAAAGAGGGAAAAGTCTCTAGTAATCTTATAAATAGATTAAATAGAGATATTGTAATAGGTAAGGATGTGCTAAGATGAGCAAATATAAATACGATCAAGATAATCCCACGCTGGTTAATTCTATTGTATGTGCAATAGATATATTAGGCTTTTCACAAATGATAGTAGCTTCTTGTAAGGATGGGTCTGGAGACAAACTACTTAGAGAGATAAATTATCTTATTAATAAGAATAAGCAGTGTATTATTCCTAATAAGTATAGTCAAGGAAAAATAAAAATATATACAGATAATATGGTAGTTGCTTTTCCAATCAAAGATGATGGAGAAGCAGAACTAGATGAGATTTTGGATAATGTATCAGAATATCAATTTAATCTAGCATTAGAGGGCCTTTTTGTTAGAGGTGGAATAAGTGTGGGAGACTTTTATATTAGTGAAGATATAGTTTTTGGTCCAGCCCTTCTAGATGCCCATCATACAGAGAGTGAGCTAGCGTGTTATCCAAGGATTATTTTAGATGATAAAACAGTGGAACTTTTGCAAAGTTGCATTACTAATTACGATACAATGCCAGAGCAAAATAAAATCTTGATTGATACAGATGGACGCTGGTTTTTGAACTATTTAAATACAATCTTTCGTTATTTTAAAGAATGTAATAATGAGTATGAGTTTGAAAGGATAAAACATGGGTTATTGCTTCGTCATAAGCAAAAGCTAGAAGAAATGTTACTGACGCATAAAGAAAATATTAAAGTTTGGGATAAGTACGTATGGACTGCAAATTATCATAATTTCTTTTGTGATCTTCATTTCCCAAAAGATAAAGATTTAAAAATTTCTAGGAAAATTCTACTTTCATGGCCTAGAGAGATTTCAAAGGGAGATTTTTAAGTTATTGCATAAAAGCTCCTTATTATTACAAAAACCATGCATAGCTAGAATGATGATACATCTAACTATATGCATGGTTTTCGTTTATAAAAACTTTTCAATATTCTTTTCGTGATAAACCTAAGGATTATTTTTTAGTACTTAGCATATCTTGTTTCATACGTTCTAGCTTCATGCTATTTTCTTGACGCATACGATGATTTTCATCTTCGATTTGTTTAGTTTGTTCGATACCTTGAACAATAGTTTGCCAAGTTTTTTCAAGTGTTTCCATTTGAACAGAGCTGCCACCAGCCATTTTTGCAATAGCTGTTGTTTGAGTAGCCATGTTTTGAGCATTTCTAAGTAATAATTCATTAGTTTTATCATCAAGAGCTTTAAGACTCTTAGCTTGAAGCTCTTGACGTTTAAGAAGAACAGCTTGTGCTAAGCATTGTTTAAAGATTGGAAGTGTGATGATAAAAGCAGAATTAATTTTACGTGTTAAATTAAAGTTGCTGTATTGAATACCTTGAATCATTGGAATCGTTTGAAGAGCAATGTTTTCAGCAATTTGAAGGTCGTAAACACGCTGTTCTAGCATTTCACGAGTGCGTTTAAGTGTTTCGACTGTAGTCATTGCCATACGGTCACCAGAAGCTAGAGCTTCTTGTTCATATTGAGGAATAAGTTTGGTATCTAATTCTTCAAGTCCCATTTCACCAGCTACAATATATTTTTCAAGTTGCTGATAATAAGCAATGTTACCTTCATACATTTGTTTAAGGCTTACATTTGAGTTTTGAATTTGCATTTCATATTTTTTTAGGATGACATAGATTTTATCAACCTCTGTACCCATGTTTTCATATTTTTGGAAGAGAGCTTCAACAGAGTTTTTTGCTTTATTAAAAAGCTTTTGAAGAGCAGAAGGCTCTTTAATATCTTCTAACTCTTTAATATCAAATTTATCCATAACCTTTGTAAGTTGCTGAATCATTTCCCCTGCTTCTTCAGCTTTAACGGCTTTCATTGTAGAAAGTAAGTTATCAGAGATTTTAGAAATACCAGTAGAAGCTTCTTGACCAAATACAAGAATACTATTCATATCATCTACGCGGATTTCTTCTGTTAATTTTTCAACTTCTGGGAGCTGACGGAGTTTTTCTTTATAAGATTGTGTAAAGGCTACAACATCAGCTTCTTGAACAGGAACAAGCTGAGTAGTAGATTCGGCCTTTTCTAAATTAACACCGCCTAAAACGGTTGCTTCTAGGGTAGGAACTGGCTCACTACCTACTGTCTGATTTAATGAAATTCCCATGTACAAACACTCCTTTTATCTAAATAATTTACTAAAGAATGAGCCCTTTTTAGCAGGTGCCTTAAGGGGTAAATCATAAACAAATTCTTCAAGCTTGATTTGATTAATGAATTTATCAGAAATCATAAGCTCTATATTATTGGCACCATTAGGAGATAAGATTACAATATCTAACCCCATAGTACGTAATAATCCTAGTAACATGGCATCATCTGTATTAAAAGTATCTCTTGAGTTAAGATATAAGATGACCTTTGGCACATCAGCTGTAAAGTCATAACCATCAATGAGATTTAAAAGACGATCTTCAGCTGTGAAAATAGCAGCCATGAGTCTTAATCTTTCTTTATCCGTAATAGGGAAATTAAAGAAAGCTGTATTGCTAGGTGAGAATACTTCTTCAAGTTTAGTTAAAATAAACTCTTGAATTTCACCTCTTAATGTCAATAATTTTTTATAAAGAACATGTTCTTTAATAGTGCTGCGATTAATAGTCTTATCAGGATTTAAGCAAAAAGCTAAAGAATATAAATCCTGCTGATTATACTGCGCTGTATTTTGAGGCATACTTTGACCTTGCATATTATGATACTGAATACTTCTACTTTGACCGTAACCTACACAGGTAAGCTGAGTAGTCTCATAAAAAACACATTTATTAGCTGACCTAAGCTTTTCTACTAAAGCAAAATATTCATTATGGTCTTTATATACACCACTGATTTTACTAAAGAAAATAGGCGTATAAACTGTTTTTTGTGAGGTTTTAAAGCCAGGTCTAAGACGTGCTGGTTCGTTCCAGTAAGTAAGTGTATCTTCTATAACAGAATCCATAATAAGAGGACGTGTAGTCCCATCAGAGAACTGCCAAGGTTTATAGATGCCTGTATCATTATAAAGCGTTTGTTCAAGCTCATTAGTAGCCTTACGTGCAAAGGTCGTAACTTTTTCAACAACCACTCCTTTTGATACAAAATCCATAAGTGGCAAAAGCTGCTTTTCGGTAGGTCCTAAGACGACCTTTTGGCAAAGGCTATTATCGTCTAAGGTATCTATAGTAGTATCTCCAGTTGGATTAAAATAAAGTACATCTATACCAATATGAGCAAGAAGCATTAAAAAGTAAAATTCATGTTTTTTAATAGAACCATAAAATAAGCATTTAGGTGGTTCTGTATCTGAAAAGTCTAATCCATCTACATAGACATTACACCAAATCATAAGTTTTGCAATAAAGTTATTGCGAATTGTTTCGTTAGCAAAACGTTCTTTTTGTACTGCTAGTGCAATAATAGGATCTAATGCCTGTCTGATTTTTGCATTCAGTATTTCTGATGAAGTAAGGTTAATATCTTCATTAGCAAAAGCACCAATTCTCATGCGTGTCAGTTCATTTAAAATAGAGTCTATTAGTGAGCGATCATTTGGTTTAGGAATCTCTCTATCAAAAATAATTCCTTTATGTGGCTCTGATAATTTATAATGAATAAGAGCTAATGTATCATTATAGGATGAAGTATTAGCTATGCCTATAAACTGACAAAAGTAATTATCTTCGCGCATAGAAGAAGTGTCAAAAAGCGTGTCTAAGATGTTATTTGCTGCAGTTATCCCAATAGTAATACACTCCTTTTTCTATAAAATATTAATTACTTTTTATTATAGCATTAATTGATAAGATAAAACACAGCTTTATTTAATTATTATATATAGATATAATAGTTAATATAGGGAAAGTGGAGGGAGAAGGGGAAAATGATTTTTACGACTAAACCACTAAAAGTAGTTCGTCAAACATGTGAAGATCCTATAGAGGATTTCTTAAAGCACCAGTTAACACAGGAGAAGGCAAATAGCTTAACAAGAAAAGGACTCTTTGTAAGAGGGATTGGTATAGAAGAATCAGCCGAAGTGTTTTTGCAAAAAGTAAAGCACATAGATGATTATTTTTTGTTAGAAGCAAAAGAGATACCTTATCTGCGTTTAGAAGAATTAAGATATAGTTTATCACCACAGAAAATAGCAAGCTATGTTCAAATCTATGAAGCTTGGGTAAAGCTTAAAGAGGCTAAGCCAGAAGAACAATTCCAGTTACCTTTCCCAGCCAAGCTTACATCAGATACACTAGAATGGACTAAGAAATGTGCTTTTAAAGAAGTCTTACATATGCATGAATGTTATATAGCTGGTGGTAATACATCTATTACTAAAAACTTTGCAGTAAAATTATTAAGTTGGATTGAAACTTATCTTCCTCTATTAGTGACTAAAGAGAAGGGACAAGTGGGTAAAATCGTATATATAGGACCTATTAAAAGGCAAGAATATTTATTCTTATATTTTCTATTTTTAATGGGCTGTGATGTACTTTATATGAATCCACAAGAGGATTGTTTAGCAGCATATGAAGAAGCTCAGCTTATATCACAGGTATATAATTACCCTACAAAGATACAAGCATCTATTACGATTATCCCTTTTGAAACTTATAAAGAGCAAGTAGCAAGGTTGCCCCAATCAACTACTGTACCTATTCAAAGTGCGCCAAACCAAAGCACACTAGCACAAAGCGTATCTATACAAAGACCACCTAAGCAAAGCACTACCATTAGAGAGAGTGGTACAAGGAGAGGGTCTATCAATTTAGGTGAGAATCAAACAGGTAGTGTAGGTACTGCGGTACAGAAGCAGAAACTGCCAGTAAGAAGTATAGTGTCTCATCCTATAGAAAGTAATACTGGTGTATCAAGAGAATTAAGCTATGAAGAACTAGCACTGCTTTCGACCTCTATAGTGATGATAACAGTATTAGATGGACAAAGAAGAGCTTTTAAGGGAGGATCAGGAGTAGTTATCCATGAAGAGGGTTATATATTGACTAATTTTCATGTGGTAAGAGATGGCTGTCATTTTAGAGTGCAATTTGAGAATGAAGAGCAGACTTATGAGACTTCACGTATTGTAAAATATCATCCGAATTACGACCTAGCTTTAATTAAGGTAGAAAAGCGTTGTAAACCTTTGCCTTTATATAGGGGAGACCACCTAGTAAGAGGACAAAAAGTAGTAGCTATAGGAAGTCCATTAGGCCTATTTAATACTGTATCTGATGGTATTATTTCAGCTTTTAGAGAGATCCAAGATATGTCAATGATTCAGTTTACAGCACCTATTTCTAATGGGAGCTCGGGGGGAGCATTACTGGATATGTATGGAAGGCTTATAGGCATTATTACAGCAGGTTTTGATGCAGGACAGAATTTGAATCTGGCTGTAAAAGGGGAACAGATTTATTACTTTACTAATAATTTCCTATAGGATTAGGTATAAATAGAGATGAAAAAGTAAAGGTCAATAAAAACATAGGAACAGGAAAAGACGATATATAGTACAAAAAAGGAGATTAGACAAATGAGTGTAGAAGCAGTAGAGGCTTTTTTTAAGGAAAAGAAGGTAAGTCATCACATTATTTTATTAGAAGAAAGCAGTGCCACAGTGAGTTTAGCAGCAGCAGCCCTTGGAACTACTGAAAGTCAAATTGCTAAAACTTTAGCGTTTAATGTGAATGATGAAAGCATCGTTATTGTCGCTTGTGGGACAGCTAAAATAGATAATAGAAAATTTAAAGATACCTTTCATACAAAAGCCAAGATGATGAGCTTTGAAGAAACCTTAGAAAAAACAGGACATCCAGTAGGTGGTGTTTGTCCATTTGGGCTACCTAAACAAGTAAAAATATATTTAGATGTGAGCCTTAAGCAGTTAGAAGAAGTTTATCCAGCTGCAGGAAGCCCTCATTCAGCAGTAAAGATCTCACTTCATGAATTAGTAGATATTACAGAAGGTGAATGGGTGGATGTATGTAAGGTATAGAGTGAAAAAATAAAAGATAAAAGATGGAGGATAAAAATGATGAAATGTGTATCATGGAATGTTAATGGCATTAGAGCCGTTTTAACAAAAGGATTTTTAGATTATTTTAAAGCAGTGGATGCAGATGTATTTTGCATTCAAGAAACGAAATGTCAAGCAGGACAAGTAGAGATAGAACTTCCAGGTTATTATCAGTACTGGAATTATGCTCATAAAAAAGGTTATTCAGGAACAGCCCTTTTTTCTAAAAAAGAACCGCTTAGCGTAAGCTATGGCTTAGGTATAGAAGAGCATGATACAGAAGGACGTGTGATTACAGCAGAATTTGAAGAGGTTTATGTGGTTACTGTTTATACACCTAATGCTCAAAATGAATTAGCTAGAATTGATTATCGTATGGCATGGGAAGATGTCTTTAAAGCTTATCTTAAGAAATTAGAGCAAACAAAGCCTGTTATTATATGTGGAGACCTTAATGTGGCACATGAAGAAATTGACCTTAAAAATCCAAAAACTAATAGAGGTAATGCTGGTTTTAGTGATGAAGAAAGAGGTAAATTTAGAGAATTATTAGGCGCAGGGTTTATTGATAGCTTCCGTTACTTTTACCCAGACTTAGAAGGTGCCTATAGTTGGTGGAGTTACCGATTTAAGGCAAGAGAAAAAAATACAGGATGGAGAATCGATTACTTTTTAGTATCAGAGGTCCTAAAAGAAAAACTTGTAGGAGCAGCTATCGATGCTGAGATACTAGGTTCTGACCATTGCCCAGTTATATTAGAAATTAATATTTAAGTTGGCTGGTAAGCGAATGTAGTAGTACTTAAACTAGAACCTGTGTTAGAATAAATCATGCATTAAATATACTAGATGGAATAAGGAGAATACTGTGATGAAAATGTTACACACTTGTATTAGAGTTATGGATTTAGAAAAATCCCTTACTTTTTATAAAGAAGCACTTGGTTTAATCGAAACGAGAAGAAAAGATTTTAAAGAGCATGAATTTACTTTAGTATACTTATCTGACCAAGAAGATGGGTATGAATTAGAACTTACTTATAATTATAATCCGGAAAAGCCTTATGAATTAGGAAATGGCTTTAGTCATATTGCTGTGGGTGTAGAGGACTTAGAAGCAAGTCATGAAAGACATCAAGCTATGGGGTATGAAGTTACACCACTTAAAGGACTTCCAGGAGAAGCACCTAAATATTACTTCGTAACAGACCCAGATGGTTATAAAGTAGAGGTAATTAGACTTTAAAGTTTGATATAAAAAAGAGTAGCAAGGAAATACCTTTGCTACTCTTTTTAGCTAACTTTTTAGTAAATGACTTCAATCATATAGCCTTCTGATTCTAGGGCCTTTTTAACTTCTTGAATATGATCGTGTCCATTAGTTTCAACTGTTACTTCTAATGCTACATGACGTAAACGGTCAAGAGCTTTGAATTGGTTATGATCTAGTTTAACAACGTTTGCTCCTACATGTGATAGGATGTTGGCAATTTTAACAAGTTGCCCTGGCGTATCTCTAAGCTTTACAGAAAAACAAAATAGTCTACCACGTGAATAAAGCCCACGGTCTAATAGTGAAGACATGGTAAGGACGTCGATATTACCGCCACTAATAACAGAAACAACTTTTTTGTTTCTTAGATGAAGTTTCTTAAGTGCAGCAATAGATAAAGCACCAGTAGCTTCAGCTACAAGTTTATGCTTTTCAACTAATAAAAAGATAGCTTCAATTAAGTCTTTATCGTCTAAGGTAATGATATCATCAACATATTCCTTAACATAATCGAAGGTTAAGTCACCAACACTTTTAACAGCAGCACCATCGGCAATACTATCTACGTAGTCTAGAGAAACTGGATGACCTTCATCTAAAGAAAGTCTCATGGCCTGCGCACCTGTAGACTCTACACCAATGATTTTAACATTTGGATTAATGGCTTTGGCTGCTACAGCAATACCACCTATAAGGCCACCACCACCAACAGGTACTAAAATAACATCTGTATCTGGCATATCTTCTAGAATTTCAAGAGCAATGGTCCCTTGACCAGCCATAATTTCCTTATCATTAAAAGGATGAATAAAGGTATACCCGTTTTCCTCCTCTAATTTCTTAGCTGTTTCATAAGCCTCGTCATAAACTTGACCTGCTAATACAACATGAGCACCCCAGTTTTTAGTAGCTTGTACTTTAATAAGTGGAGTGGTTTCTGGCATAACAATAGTAACATCTATGCCAAGGGCATGACCGGAATAAGCAACCCCTTGGGCATGATTACCAGCAGAGGAAGCAATAAGTCCACGCTTTTTTTCTGCATCAGAAAGGGTTTTAATTTTATTGAGAGCACCACGAATTTTAAAGGCTCCCGTTACTTGCAAATTTTCTGGCTTTAAATAAACATCATTGTGGAATTCCTTGCTAAGTTCATAGCTACGGATAAGACCAGTATGTATACAAGTTGATTTAATACGTTCTCTTGCTGTAAGCACATCATCTAAAGTGAGTCTCGAAAGTTTGTCTGACATGAATAGGACCTCCAATATGAATATGTAAAATAGTTCAAAAAATCAATAATATAATGTCTATTATAGTTAAATATATAACTATATGCAAATATAAGTTTATTTTTTTGATGACACTTCTTCTTAAGCTATGCTAAAATAAATAAAAGAATAATCATTAAGGGGAGACCACATGAGGTTAGCAGAATTGGAAGTATATGACAAAATAACGATTCAATGTCATGATAATCCAGATCCGGATAGTATTGCGGCAGGATATGCTTTATATAAATATTTTGAGAGTAAAGGAAAAGAAGTTCGGCTAGTATATAGTGGTAAGTTATTGATTACTAAGCCTAATATTATGATGTTTATAGAGTCATTAAGTATTCCTATTGAATATGTAGAAGAGCTAAAGATAGAAGGATTACTGATTACAGTAGATTGTCAACATGGAGCGGGTAATGTGAGATATTTTGAAGCAGAACATGTGGCTATTATTGATCACCATGTACAAGAGGTACCCGTTATTAATCTTCAGGAAATTAGAAGTTATTTGGCAAGTTCAGCTACAGTCGTATGGGATATGATGTCTGAGGCAGGCTATGATTTTAATGCACACCCAGACGTGTCTATGGCCTTATACTATGGTCTGTTTACAGATAGCAGTTCATTTATTGAAATCAGTCATCCCTTAGATAAGGACATGCGCGATAGCTTAAAATATGATAAGCATCTGTTAAGACGTCTTAGAAATGCTGTGCTGACCCTTAAAGAATTAGAAATTGCAGGGATGGCTCTTATTCGTCATTCCTATAATGAAGCACATAAATATGTAATGATCAAGGCACAGGAATGTGACCCTAATATTTTGGGACTTATCAGTGACTTTGCCCTTCAAGTAGATAGCGTTAATGTATGTATCGTATATAATGAAGCAGATGAAGGGATTAAGTTTTCAGTAAGAAGCTGTGTAAAAGAAGTAATGGCTAATGAGTTAGCCTCTTATCTGGCAGAAGACTTAGGCAGTGGAGGTGGACATGTAGTAAGAGCAGCAGGATTTATTAGTAAGACACGATTTAATGAACTTTATGGATATCTTAATTATGATGAATATTTTTTAAGAAAACTAACAGATTACTACCAGTCATTTGAGGTAATAGATGCTGCAATGATGCCAATAGATTTAAAGGAATTAAAACACTATAAAAAAATCCCTTCTGCTATGGGATTTGTTAAATTAAGAGAAGTTTTAACTGAAGGGACACCTGTTATTATTAGGAGCATGGAGTCAGATATTGAACGTGAGGTGAAGGCCTCGGATATTTTAATTATAGATAGAGAAGGCACCATTTCCTTGATGGATGAGCAACACTTTATTTCTAACTATAAGATTTCAGAAGAATCATTTGATGTTAGATTAGAGTATTTTCCAAGGATTAGAAAGCAAAATACAGGAGATGTACTTTACTTAGAACACTGTACTAAAAAATGTATACTTAGAGGAGACAATACCCTTTATGCGAAACCTTTAGAAAAGGCAGTAAAGGTATTTACAATATACTCTCCAGATAAATATAAATATGGAAATATAGGAGATTACCTAACCATTAGTGAAACTGATTCTAGTGATATTCATATTATTGAACAAGAGATCTTTAAAAAAACCTATACAGAGATTTAAAATGAGAAGAGCTATTACCTACTTAAGTTAAAAGTAGGTAATAGCTCTTTTACATTTTTATATACTTATTAAAAAAATATACCTTGACAGGCGAGGTATATAAGAATATATTATATATAAAATAAATAATTCTAAAAAGTTGGAATATTTAAAAGGAGGATAAGGCGTTTGTCGATTACATCTGATTTAATTAGAGGACATACAGAAACGATTATTTTAGCACAACTGATGTTAAAGGATAGTTATGGCTACGAGATTAACAAAAGTATTTTAGATAAAACAAATAATCAATATGAGTTAAAGGAAGCCACCTTATATAGTGCTTTTAGAAGACTAGAACAAATGAACTATATTATATCTTATTGGGGAGATGAAACAACTGGGGCTAGAAGGCGTTATTACACGATTACGCCTTCAGGAAGAATGGCTTATGAACGAAACAAAGCAGACTGGGATGAAGCCAAAGTAGTAATTGATGCATTAATTTAAAAATAGAGGAATGGGAGGACCATAATGATTGATAAAATAAGGGCAACAGTTGACAAATTATTTGAAGAAGCACCAGCAACACATCGGACTTTGGACTTAAAGGAAGAGTTAATAGGAAATCTAACAGCAAAGTACCTAGACTTAGTAGCATCAGGAAAGGCAGAAGCGGAGGCATATAATATAGCCATTACAAGTATAGGAGACTTAAATGAGTTATTACGTTCTTTAGAACCTGCAAATCCATTAAATTATAAAGAGCAAGAAGCCGAGCGTAAAAAAACAGCTTTGGTAGTAAGTGGTTCTATTGGATTATATATTATAGCTATTATCTCAGCCGTTATTTGTGAGGAGATGCCTTGGTTAAGACCAGATGTACCACCTTTAATTTTTCTCCTCATCGCAGGTTTTGCAACTTGTTTGTTAGTCTATCACTTTATGTCAAGACCTCAATATGAAAAAAGTGATACTACTATTGTAGAAGAGTTCAAGGTATGGAAGCAAGGTAATGATCAAAGACGACAAATTTATCGTTCTGTTACTTCTATTATGTGGTCTTGCATTGTGCTACTTTATTTAGTAATCAGCTTTAGATTTGGTATTTGGTATTGTTCTTGGATTATTTTCGTAATGGGGGCTGTAGCCGAAAAAATTATTAAATTAATCTTTGAAATAAAGGGGATGAGATAAGCTGTGAAAGGTAATAAAACTTATCAGATGATTCAGCTTGTATTACTACTTGCTATATTTATTGGTTTAGGAAGCGTAATGATTTCATGGGCCACAGGACATAATCCTTTTGCGCTCTATTCACTTAAAGGAGTACCTTTTAATGGTCCTTTAGAAAAAGCAAAGGAAGAGACTTATGCACTAGAGGGGATTGAAGTCTTAGAATTAGATGTTAATTTAGCCGATGTTGAAATTTATTCAGGAGTAGGAAGTGATTTAAAGGTAGTAGAAAGTACGAATGATAAGGAGAAAAAAGATCTATTTGAAATAAGCCAAGGTTTTGGACGAATCTTGGTAAAAAGGCCGAATAGTCATTATGTTGGAATACCACCACAACATAAATTAGAGATTTGGCTACCTAGTAGTTATAGTAGCACTTTAATTGTTACAACTAGTTCAGGAAATATTAATCTTAATAACGTATTAGCACTAGAAAAGTTAGAGACCAATCAGTCCTCTGGAAATTTAGTGGCTAGAGAGGAGATTAAAGCTAAAGTAGCTCAATTAACGAATAGCTCAGGTGACAAGCAATTAGAGAAAGTAGAAACAGAGACTTATGAATTCACTTCTTCTTCAGGAAAGACTGTTATTAAAAGCTTAAGAGGAAAAGGAAGCTGCATGGCTAGCTCTGGTGATATAAGCATAGAAGAGCTAAAGCTTAATGGTGATGCCAAGTTTACAACTACTTCGGGTAAGTTAGAAATAGGGCTTAAGACTAGTAATACTACTCTAGAGGCAAATACTTCTGCAGGTGATATTAAAGGCAGTATTAATTGGAATTATGAAGATAAAAGAGGGAAGGAAGCTAATGCTCAAATAGGAAATGGTGCAGATTATAAACTTAAATTAAAAACAAGTTCCGGATCAATTTATATAGATGAAAAGTAAAAATAGTGATAAAATAAAGAAAAATAATCAAATGCAATTTATCCAAAAGCTAGATAGAGACAAGAGGTGAAGACATGCCATATGGTGTTGTAAAGGAAATAGAGAAGAAATATGCTATTGTACAAATGGAGCGTCAAGAAATGTGTGGAGATTGCCATGCGTGTGACTATATAAGTACTAAGAAAAGCTGTACACTTAAATGTGAAAAGCAGATAGAGTGCCAGGTTGGCGATGTAGTGGAATTAAATTTAGCACAGCCTATCTTTTTAAAAGCTACTTATGTGATGTATGGACTTCCTCTTGTGGGACTTATTTTAGGTATTCTCATAGGTTATGGTGCTTCTAAATATTTAAGTATTGGTAGCGAGGACTTATGGGTACTAGTAGGAGGCCTATTAGGAGTGGTTCTGCCTTTAGTAGGTATCAAACGGGCAGAAAACCAAGGCAAGTTTAAAAAGTATTTACCATGTATTATTGCTAAAAGAGAAATGTAAACTAAAGGGTAGGATTATTTGTTTATAATAATCCTACCCTTTAGTTATTTTAAGATTATAGTCTAGGTGGCAGATCCCAGCTAGTGAGTTCTTCCATGAAAGATGTAGTGGCAGAAGAAATATTAGTTTTAGGTCTAGAGGGAGAAGTACTAGCTTGCTTTTTTAGCATACCTAATTCTTCTTTTAAATGATTAATTTCTGCAACTTTTTCACAGTCTTGTTTATGACAACTATTAAGGGATAAGCCTTCTAGCAATAATTCTAATTCTACTGGTACTAGGTTATATTCGTGAAAGCCTTCAAAGTCAATAGTAGAGAGTGTGCAGAGCTTAAGTTTATTGTCTAGTGAAATATAAACTTCATGAGCAGTTAAATGGTTTAATGGAGGACTTACAAAAAAGCTACGTTGTAAGTGGTTTTGTATAGAACAAGGAACAGGAATGCTAAAGCTTTCACCAGAATTCACTGAAAGTAGTAGGTGAAGTTTATTGTCGATTAAAGTATTAATCCAAAGTCCATGATAATAATAAAAGATAACAGGTGCCATAGGTGTAGGACTAGAGGTTAGAGGGCTTATTTGAAAGCTAAAAGGATTAACATAGTAAAGCTGATAGTTACGAAGAGATTCTAGAACATAGCAGATATGCACTTCATTGCCCCTTAAACATATACTATAATCTGTAATAAGTTTCTCACTTTGTAAATAACATAAGGTGCTAACGTTATTTGTTTCTATTTTAATACAATTTAAGCTACAGTGATCTCCCTTTAATAGGTAGAAGCAATATAAAGCTGTAGGGGTCCTATAATATTTAATTTGGGTAGGACATTGGTGAAAGGTGGCAAGTACCCGAGAATTTCCTTCACCGAGTATCTGATGCATGAGCTGATATTGAGAAGATTTTTGAGAAAGATAAACAATTTGGCTAATGTTATTTTGAGTATAGAGTAGAGGATGCTTGAGAGAAGTATTACTTTCCGCGGTAATGAGTGAAGTTTTATTAAACTGAGTACCTGCATAGGTGTAATAATAAATATGAGAGGAATCAGGCATGACCACTATTTCGGGTTTTCCATCAGCTGTTAAATTAGCGCTATAATCAGTGGTTGGTGTACTTTGAAGTAATAAAGATTTAGACTTTCCATTGGGGGAGAAAAACCTACAAAAAACGCCATTTTTTACTGAAGAGTCTATCAGTATGAAGTTTTTGTTATAGTAGCAAACATAAGACACAATGATAACCTCCTTACTATAGCAATTAAGCATAGATAAATTTATAAAAGATTACTTCTTTATAAATATATTGATAGAAAAATAAATTTATACATAAATGTCACCAACGGACTTTAATTTCCATATTATAGTATTGGAAACGACAAATTATGATTCACCATTAGTTAGAATCATAGAGGAGGTTTTTAATTATGAGTAAATGTTGTGGTAACAACGATACTAAGTTTTTTGAGAAACCTAATGCAGGTATTTGTGATATTTGTCACCCTGCTGAAAATAAAATGTCACCTATTGAAGCTGTAGCAATGTGTCCTCCTATTGGAGAACCTAAAGTTTTAACCTTGATGGCTCCAGTTGTTTTTGATGAAAGTGGTATTAATCTTTGCCGAACTATTTGTTTAGATGAGCTTGAAGATGTTTGCCAAAATGATTCAAACGAAAGAGTTGATATTTTATTTGTTGGTTTAAGCAAATGTGACCTTCGTCATGCTTGCAAACTTCAACTTCAGGTAGTAGACATAGACTTTAACTTTATTGACCCTTGTGACTGTAGATTTTCAGAAATTGTACCCGCTAAAGGAAATCCTAATTTAAGTAGAATCACTTTAAAAGACATCGATGTAACTTTCGCTGTATCTGTTATTAATGAATGCTGTAAAGTTGTAAAACAAGGCATGATGACAGTAAGATATTTAGGAGATGAACACAGCTGTGGTTTTGATCCTTGTACTAATCCAAGTTGTATTACCTTCGATCTTTATACACCTTATGGTGTAGCTTTCGCTCAAGAAAATCCACGTGGCTGCAATAAACTTGTTCCAACTATTAATTACATGGGATTTATTAATGATGAAGAAGGCCGTGAGGATAGATGTAATAGATTTTCAGCTAATAATACAATTCAACAAGGTATATCAGCTCAGGCACTTGCAAAAGTAGTAGGCGATAATGAAGATTGTTTTGCTATTGGTTTAACACTTTATATTAAATCTATTTACTTTGTACAATACAAATTTAAACATGAAGGACTTACTGTACCTCCTAAATTATCACCAGTTCAAGATGAAAATAATGATTGTCTAGATTTCGTATGTGGTGATTTACTTGAAACAAGTATCAAACCTTTATCAGTAGGCAGAGATGCAAGGACTGTCGAAGATAGAGATAGAGACAGAGACAGAGACAGAGATAGAGATAGAGACAGGGATAGAGATAAAGATTGCTGTGGTAACTGTACAAAATGCAGTTGTGCAAAATGTGCTTGTAGCAGAGGAGCAGCTTCTAATTAATTAAAAACGAACGGCTTTGTACGTATGTGCAAGCCGTTCATTTAATTTCTATTTCTAGTGAAATGCTGGCAGTAGGCTAACTGATGTTTTTTAGATAACAATTATATGATACAATAGGTACATAAATTATGATTTGGGAGGATTCTATGAATAAGTTACCAACTATTTCAGAAGCTGAATATGAAGTGATGAAAATCATATGGGCAAAGGCACCGATTAGTACCACTAATGTTGTAATGGAACTTACAAAAACAAGTACATGGACTCCTAAAACGATTCAATCTCTGCTTGGAAGATTGGTCAAAAAAGGTGCACTAGCTTATGAGAAAGATAGTAGAGTATTTGTCTATACTCCCTTAGTGAAAGAGGAAGACTATCTAGAAAAAGAAAGTGAGACATTTTTAAAGCGTTTTTATAATGGAACAATTAACTCAATGGTAGTCAATTTTTTAGATAAAAATAAATTAACCAAAGAAGATATAACGCAGCTAAAAAAAATATTAGAGGATAGATTAGAAAAAGGAGAGTAATGAGATGACGAACTTATTTTCAATGCACGTATTGATTGGTTCATTCATTTCTTCTATTCTTATTATTGTGATTTTTATATTTAGGAAAATGTTTAAAAATCATATATCAGCAAAGTGGCAATATGGTATATGGTTTTTTCTTTTTGTTATACTCATTATTCCTTTATTGCCACAAAGGATATTTGATTTTACTCAAATAAGAGATGAGCTATTTCACTATATCTATGAGCAATCTCAGGGAAACATCGATAATTCAATAGTGAATTCTGTAGTAGAACAATTACCAGATAGAGAGAATTGGATGCATGACTTTTCTCTATCAGTAAATAGAAGTCCATTTATGGGATATGTCAATACAATATTCTTAAAAATATGGCCCATGGGCGTTGCTATTTACGGTTTGTTATTTCTAATATGGAGTAGCAATTTAAAGAAGATCAAGAAGTCCACCATCATCATAGAGGATCAGGCAATTATAGATTTATTTGAGAGTTGTAAGAAAGAACTTCATATAATAAAAAAAGTGAACTTAGGCAAATCTCATTTAGTTCACTCACCTATGGCATTTGGCCTTAATAAAACGTATATTTTATTACCAGACATTATGATGGATCAATTTTCTGTAGAGGAAATGCGCTTTATTTTTTTACACGAATTAAGTCATTATAAAAATAAAGATATTTGGATTAACTATTTATTGTGTGCACTCCAAGTTATTTACTGGTTTAATCCTTTTGTTTATTGGGCTTTTAAAGCAGTGAGGGTAGATAGAGAAATTGCTTGTGATAATTCTGTTTTAAAAAGACTACATGCAGATCAATACCTTGCTTATGGCAAAGCTATTATAAGCTGTGCAGAAAAATTAGTGGAGTCTCAGTATTTAAAGATGGTCACTAGTATTGGTGGTTCCAAAAAGCAAATTAAGGAGCGTATTGAAAAAATTGCTATGTTTAAAAAAGAGACAAGGCAATTAAAAGTAAAGAGTATAATAATCTTTACTATAGTAGGTATTTTGGCTTTAAGCCAAATGTCTGTTATTTCTGTTATGGCATATGATAATAATCAATATAGTTTTCAGAGTAATAAAGTCATGTATGAGGATTTAAGTTCTTATTTTGAAGGAATGAACGGATGCTTTGTTTTATATGACCTACAATCAGAGTATTACCATATTTATAATAAGGAGCAGAGTGTTAGTAGAGTATCTCCTAATTCAACTTATAAAATTTATAGTGCGCTAATAGGATTAGAAGCAGAGGTCATATCGGAGGAAGAGTCTAGCCAAAAGTGGGATGGCACTGTATATCCGTATGATTCGTGGAATAAGGATCAAGATCTTGAGTCCGCTATGAAAAATTCTGTAAGCTGGTACTTTCAAAAGCTAGACCAGGCTGTAGGTTATAAGAGATTACAAACTTATTTTGATCAAATCCATTATGGTAATAGTAATCTTACTGGAGGAGTATCTGAGTACTGGTTGGAGTCCACTTTGCGTATATCTCCAGTGGAACAAGTACAATTATTAAAAGATTTTTACCTAGAACAGATGGCATTTAAACCTCAGTATATAGAAATGGTTAAAAAAGCTTTAAAATTAGCTGAAAAAGAAGATGCTGTTCTATCAGGGAAAACGGGGACTGGGATTATAAATAACAAGCAGGTAAGTGGATGGTTTATTGGTTATGTAGAAAAAGAAGGAAAAACTTTTATTTTTGCAACCCATATTAAGGATGAAAATAATGCCAGTGGTAGTCTAGCTGCTAAAATTACATTAGATATTTTAAAAGCTAAAGAAATCTATTAGCCTATGAGTAGCATAAGAAAATATGTTTTATATAAAAAGAAATCGGCAAGTACACATAGAGGTACTTGCTTTTTTTGTATGAAAAAAGACTTGACCTTTAAATATTACGTATGTAAGATTATATTGATTACACGTGTAATATTTAAAACGATAACTAATCTTAAAAGAAGAAATGTTAGAAGGTGAAATAAAGGAATATTGAAGAATGTATTAAACAAGGAGGGAGGAATGGTCTCTTAAATAATAGTGACTACATGAAATGAGACAGAGTAATAAAATTCATAAATTATTATCAGATAAATTAATATTAATGGGAATCGGGATTAGTACACTATTTATAATAGTTATCGTTCGGTTTTATAAATTACAGATTATTGAGAATACAACACATAAGGATAACATAACAGCTAGTGTCCAAAGAACAGTGGATATATCAGCTTTAAGAGGAAATATTTATGATAGATATGGGAAACCATTAGTAGTTAATAAATCTAAATATGTACTTAAAATAGATCCTCAAGTAATACCCAGTAATAAAAAAGTGCAAAATGAAATTCTTATTAAAACCATTGATTTGTTAGAGAAGAATGAAGAGACCTATATAGATGTTTTACCAATCTCAAAGGGAGTGCCTTTTACATTTACCGAAGATACTCAAGCAGTAAGGCGTTTTATCACGAATTATGTTCCTTATAATAATCAAGAGCATAAAGAGGAACTTTACACTTATTCGCCTGAGCAATTAATGGCTTATTTAAGAGGAGAGGAAGTATTTGACTTAGAGGAAACTATAAGTGATGAAGATGCAAGAAAAATTATAAGTGTACGCCTTCAACTGCGTCAAACAACTTATCAGAAATATAAAAACGTAACTATTTGTGAAGATTTATCTATGCAAACAGTATCAACTATAGAGGAAAATCAGTCTGAATTTCCAGGTATTACCGTGGCGATAGAGCCTCAGCGTTATTATAATGGCGGAAGAGCATTTGGTAACATTGTAGGGTATACAAGACATATTACAGCCAGTCAATATGAAACACTTAAGGAACAAGGCTATGATGAAGATGATATTGTTGGACAAGTTGGTATTGAAGGGACCATGGAGTCTGAGTTAAAAGGAGAAAAAGGCTACCAGGTTATTGAAGTAGATAATGTAGGGAGAACCATTTTTACTAAAGAAACTAAAGAAGCTATTAATGGAAATGATATTTACTTAACTTTAGATGCAAACTTACAAGAAGCTGTTTTTGAAGCAGTAGAAAAAAGGCTAAGTGAGGCCATTGTAAAACGTTTAAAAGGAGGAGGAAGAAATGTCATCCCATTAACAGGAAGAGAAGTATTAGTGTCTATGGCAACTAATAATCAATTAGACTTTAAACAAATGAAGTTAGCTAGTGAAGATAGTATGCAAAGACAACTTTATGAAAAAATCAATACATCTTACCAAGAAGCATTAGTAGCATTAGAAGAGGGAGAAAGCCTTGATATAAAACAGCACTTTTATAATATGCTGCATGATGAGCAAGTACTTATTACCAATCAAGAACTTCTGCTAGCTTTATCAGAACAAGGAAGTTTAAAATTAAGTGCTACTCAAGTTGAAAATATCAAAAAGGGGCAATATGGTTCGTTAGAGACACTTCTTATTGAAGAATTCGAAAGCGGAGATTTAAAGCCAGATCAAACTAATATTATGCCATTTAGCGGCTCAGCTGTTGTAGTGGATATAAACACAGGGGAAACATTAGCTTTAGTAGGTTATCCTTCTTTTGACAGTAATGATTTCACACAAAATTTTAATGAGGTATATTCCAAATTATATGATGGTGTTGATGCACGAAACCTTGAAATTAATAGAGCACTTAAAACAGCAAGAGCACCAGGATCCACCTTTAAAATGCTTGTAGCTGTAGCAGGAATAGAAGAAGGTGTTATTACAGAAGACACTGTAATGAATGATACCGGCTTTTATACTAAAGCAGGTAAGCCTTATCCAAGATGTTGGCACTTTACTAACAATGGGTATGGGCATGGTAATGTAGATCTGAAAAGAGCATTAGAAGTTTCATGCAATTACTATTTTTATGATATACCTTACCGCTTAGGCCTTAAGTACGGTGCGCCTTATGGTGCTATTGAGACTTTAACAAAGTATGTAGAGATGTTTGGTTTACATCAAAAAACAGGGATTGAATTAGAAGAGACGATGCCGAATGTTTCAGACCATAGAAGTGAAGTATATAATAGGGTAAAAAGTGCTTTAAAGAACTTAATAAGTATGAGTAAAGATAAAGAGGAGCAATTATTAGATGAAATAGCAGAATATGTACACACAGGCTTCTATCCTATAGGGAATTCAGTAGAAAAGCAGTTAGATAAAAGAATAGATTATCTCAGTGCCAATGAGATAAAAAAAGCACTTGATGATGAACTGAGCATTGTACTTGGCAGTGAGTTAGAACGATTATATAGTAAAATGGTAGATGATTTTAAAGAAGTATTAGAAGAAGACTTAGAGGGTATTACCAATAGTATTGTGGATGAAGTATTAGCAGGAGATACTCAGATAAGTCTCAAGATTAGAAGTAAAATAGCCATTAGAAACACCCTTTTAAATAGTATTCAATTAGGTACGCGTAAAACGCTTAATAAAATGTTAGGGGAAATAAATACTGATGTTATAAAAGAAGCGTATTACAACGCTTATGAAACATTATATAGACGTTATAGTGAGCATGAAGAAATGAAAGAAGTTGCTTTGGAAATAGAAGGTCGCATGTCAGCTATTAAAGCAAATCAGTTTGATGAATTGGCACATTTGAGTAATCAAATTTTTACACGCATCATCAATGTTTACTTAGATGACTTTTTTAAAGATATAGATATGGAATGGACAATGGCCATTAATATACGAACAGCTATTGGGCAAGGCAAAAATGCATTTACACCTGTACAAATGGCGCGCTATATAGCTGGCCTTGCTAATGGAAAGGAAGTTTACGATTTAAAAATAGTGAATGGCATTTATGATCATAAAGATAGTGGAAGCTATGTGGATATACCTAGCAAGCATTTTAACACCTTGGATATTAAAGAATCAACTTTAAAGAGCGTTTACGAAGGAATGCTGGAAGTAACTAAAGGAAATGAAGGTAGTTCTAGGTCCGAGTTTAGAGATTTTCCGATTGATGTAGCTGGGAAAACAGGAACTGCAGAAGGAGGCAAATATGAAGACAGTTGGTTTGTTGGTTTTGCACCTTATGATAACCCACAGATTGCAGTTGTTACAACTATGTATGAAGCAGATGGTTTAGGAAGTTTAAATACACAGCTAGCTAGGGATATTTTTGAGATTTACTTTGATTTATATGCAGGAGAAATACAAAATACATCGAATAGTGCGTTGGTAGAGTAATGTTGATAGAAAAGAAGGGTATGGCTTTACAATTAAAACAAAATTGTAAAGCCATGCTCTTTTTTGTTTAATCAATTAATACGTTTTAAATACAAGTATTAGTTTGAATATACAATCAAGTTATTTAATGTTAAAATAATGATATAAACAAGTACCAATTAATGGTTGTTTAAGGAGGATATAATGAAAATAAAAATAGTAACCGATTCCTGTTGTGATTTATCTTTTGAATTTATTAAGGCTCATGACATTCAAGTGCTCCCATTAACGATCATTATGAATGGTGAAGAAAAGGAAGATGACTTAGCAGAGACCATGCAATATGATAGTTTTTATGAGGCTATTTTAAATGGTGCTATGCCTCAAACAGCGCAAGTTAATACTTATCAATTTACTGAGGTTTTTCGAGAATGTGCTAAAAATAATGAACCAGTTATTTATATTGGTTTTTCTTCTGCTTTAAGTGGTTGTGTCAATAGTGCGCTCATGGCATTAGAAGAAGTGAAAGAGGAATACCCAGAAGCAGAGATTGCTGTGGTAGATAGTAAATGCGCTTCTATGGGGCAAGGTCTTTTAGTTCATTATGCAGTAGAACAAATTAAATCAGGTGTAAATTTAAAGGAATTAGTGGAGTGGCTAGAGTCTAACAAATTACAAATCATTCATTGGTTTACTGTAATGGATTTAAATCATTTATTTAGAGGTGGACGACTTTCTAAGACGGCAGCTACTTTTGGAAGCCTACTTCAAATTAAGCCCATTATGCATATTAATAATGAAGGGCGACTTATTCCTATGGAAAAAACAAAAGGTAGAAAGAAGTCTTTAAAGACCTTAGTAGAAAAGGTTAAGGAAGATATAGTAGATCCAGAGCATACAGTAGTTTGCATTAGTCATGCTAGCTGTTTAGAAGAAGCAGAAGAAGTAAGGGACATGATTTTAGAAGAATGCGGTGTGAAAGAGATAAAAATGAATTATATTGGAGCAACAATAGGTAGTCATGCTGGACCAGGAACCATAGGCATTTTCTTTAAAGGCGCACAAAGGAAAGAGAAATAAATAAAAGAAAGCCTAGATTTAACGTCTAGGCTTTCTCCATAATAAAGGTACTAAAGAAATAATGACAATAGCACCAGCAATCACACCTGCTATTTCAAAGGTTAAAGTAGCATATTCCACAGCTAAATTATAATTAGATTCTAGGATAGCATACATAGTACGATAAAGTCCTAGCCCTGGAACTAAGGGGATAATACCAGCAATTAAATAAACAGTAATAGGTGTTTTACGGTGCTTAGATAAAAAGTATGAAGCCTGTGTGACAATTAAGGCGGCTACAAAAGAAGCAAGAACTGAGGAAGCACCTAGTTCTACTAAAAACAAGTAAATTGCCCAACCTAGAGCACCTACTAACCCGCAAATAAAAAGATGTTTCTTTTGAATATGAAAAACAATAGAGAAACCTATGGTTGATATAAAGGCACTTATAATACTTAAAATCATAATAAGCCTCCTAACCAAAAGGAAGTACTAAGGGACACACCAATACCAGCAGCTAAAGCTACAGCTACTAAAAGTGCTTCTACTGCTCTTGCAATACCTGATATGAGTTCATCTCCAATGGCATCACGAACGGCAGTTGTAAAAGCAACGCCGGGAAGTAGTGGCATAATACATCCAATAATAATAGGTTCTATTTTTATAGCATCTTTAAACAGAAAGTAGCAAAACATGACACTAAAGCCAATAAACAGTGAACAAATAAATAAGACGAAGAAAGTAACAATGTGCTTACGTGTCAAACGATTTTGTAAATACCCAACTCCTAAACCTACTAAAAAAGTAATAAAAAAGTCTAAAAGATTGCCCTTAAACATAACAGAAAAGAAGGCGCAGCTAATACCCACCCATAAAATAATAGTACGGTTTTTATAACCTTCACACTCTGAGATAGCTTTTAACCGTTCCTTAGCTTCGCTTAAAGTAACTTCTCCGGCCACATAATCTCTAGAAAGCTGATTAATGAGTTCGATACGGTCAAGACGCGTGCCACGATTTTTGACGCGGACAACTTTGGTAGATAAAGAAAAGGTTTCACATTCGATGGTGACCATAATACCGGTAGGGATAACAAAGGTATCCACTGAGCAAAAATGATGTTTTTCTAGGATACGAGTAATGGTATCCTCCACCCGATAGGTTTCGGCACCACTTTTTAACATCAACTCACCAGTATGTACAGCAAAGTTTAAAATTTGTTCATGAGTAGCTATTTCTTGCATAGACAATCCTTTCTTTAGCATATCAAGATTATTAACAAGTATACACTTGTATGTATAGGCTGTAAAGCCATATACCCTATGAAATATATCCTGAAAAATCAAGAGGAAATAAGAAGGAAGAAAAATGAAAAGAGTACAAACTTATATTTTATAAAAGGGGAGACTTTAATGGAAAAGCAACATCTTATTCAGAAGATCATAGAGCAAATGGAAAAGGTTATTATAGGAAAAAGAGAGGTATTAGAATTAACAATAGTAGCTCTTATTTCAGAGGGGCATATTCTCTTAGAAGATGTACCAGGGGTTGGGAAGACAACCTTAGCTAATGCCCTGGCTCATACAATTCATTCGGGCTTTTCAAGAATTCAGTTTACACCAGATACCTTACCCAGTGATATTACTGGTATGACGATTTATAATATGCAAAACGGCCAATTTGAATTTGTAAAAGGTCAAATTATGAATCATATTATTTTAGCTGATGAGATTAATCGTACTTCACCTAAAACTCAAGCCAGCTTATTAGAAGCCATGGAGGAAAGACAGGTTACTGTAGATAGTAAGTCCTATCCTTTACCTAAGCCATTTATGGTTATTGCAACGCAAAATCCAATAGATTATTTAGGAACATATAGTTTACCAGAAGCACAATTAGATCGTTTTTTAATGAAGCTTTCTATAGGCTACCCAGATAAGCAAAGTGAAATGCAGATGGTCCAATCTTTCTTAGGTGACAGTACTTGGAAACAATTGGATTATGTTGTAGAAGAGGCAGATGTCATTGCTATGATTGGTGAAGTCCAGTTAGTAAAAGTTCATCCGGATTTAATTGATTATACATTAAGAATTATAGAAGAAACCAGAAATAATAGCGCCCTTAGTCTAGGTGCTAGTCCAAGGGCTACATTAGCATTAAACCGTAGCGCGCAAGCATTAGCGTATATGAAGGGGAGAGATTTTGTTATTCCAGATGACATACGAACAATGGTAATCCCTGTACTTGGGCATCGTTTGGTGCTTTCTAGTGAAGCCAAGCTTAATCAGCAAACGCCCGAAAAGCTCCTTAAAGCCATTTTAACTAAAATAAAGCAACCTATTTTATAAAAATGAGAGCGGGGGACTATTATGTGGATGAATCGACTGATTGTTATGTTAGGTATAGTGGCTAGCTGCGTTTTGGCCAGCTTTTTCGGTGGTAATTTAGCCTATAGTCTGTTTTATTTTTCCATAGCTATACCTGTAGTAGCGTTAATCTATGTTATTTATGTCTATATGCGTTTTAAGATTTATCAAGGGGTTGGAACGAAAACGGTTGTAAAGGGAGAAGCAGTTCCATATTCTTTTCAGCTTTGTAATGAGGATTGGGTATCTTACCATAGTATTAGAGTCCATTTTTTTAAAGATAGATCTTATGTAATAGATGGAAAAGAAGAGACAGAGTACTGTATGCTGCCTGGTGATAAGCAAAGCTTAAATTCTATGATGGTATGTAATTACAGAGGAGAATACGAAGTAGGGATTGAGTCGGTTAAGATTACAGATTTCTTTGGCTTATTTCCAATAACCTATCCATTGGTTTCTAAATTGAAACTTACGGTATTACCTAGAGTGATTAATTTAATGGACTCTAAGCTAATTGCAGTATGTATAGAGGCTAAGCAAAATACAGTTCCTATTAAGAAACAAGAAGAAGAACTAATAGCAGAGACTAGAAAGTACACTTATGGTGATACAAAGAAAATGATTCATTGGAAGTTAAGTGCTAAAAAGCAGGAATTAATGAGTAGGGTAAGTATAGGGATTCCTGAAAGTGAAGTGTTACTATTTTGGGATTTAACAGAGATAAAAGGAAATGCAATAGAGGTATTAAGTAGTCAAGATTTTATCATTGAAAGCCTATTAGCTTTAGCTCACTATTGTTTAAGAAGAAAGGTACCGTGTAAAGTCTTTTTTTCAGAAGGAGATATAAGAATTCAACAAGTTTATAGTGAAACGGATTTTCAAGCACTTTATGACAAATGTAGTAAGGTAGTCTTTAATACTTCTTCTAGTTTAATAGACTTACTGCAAAGAAGCACAAGAAACATCTATGAAAATCAGCAATATATTTTAGTAACAAGCAGTTTAACAAAGGAGTTATATACCCAGCTACTTCCTATTTATGCAAGGGGTAATCGTGTGACAATTATTTTAGCTGAAGGAACGCCAAAAGAAGATAAGTCGTTAATACGGTTATTTATAGAAGCTCATTTACAAGTCGTTTGTATAGGAATGGAAACAAAGCTAGAGGAGGTGCTCTAAATGAAAAGTATAGTAAGTAAAGAGTGGCAATGTTACGAGCAGCTCATAAAGACAGTACTTTTAGGATTAGGCACCATGTTATTTATCAATAGCTATTTGTATTTAAAGCTTCCTGTTATTTTAATAGTGGTAGAGGTGCTTTTGATAGGTACTATTATAGATGGAGTAAATAGCTATAAAAAATATATACAAACCTATTTATTATTAGGCGCTAGCATAGGGATTTTTATAGCTGTATTTGCTTATTTTCATATTAATATAGCTGATAGCTTTTATGAAAGCTTTAAGTGGCTTAAGCAATATGATGCAGTGGAAGAACGTTATGTGTTTTATAAAGCGTTTTGTGTAAGTCTTGTATTTGCTATGGGGAGTATTTTATCACTTTACTTACTACAAAAGTCCATGCGATTGCAAAGTGGGTTAAGTGTCATTGTGTTAATAGGCGTAGTTTATTTAACTATAAGTAAGGTAGCAGTGGGTAAAGCTGTCGTTTTTTTTATGCTGAGTTATATGGCATGGGTATTTATACAAGTAAGTAGTTATTGGTATCAACGGAAAAATGCTCAGTATAATAGAAAGATGAGTACTTTTTTATTGCCGTTTGCATTACTTATAGGTATAGGTGCTATTTTAGGTCCAACCTCTAAGAAACCTATTAGTTGGCAGTTTGTTATAAAAACAGTGCAGCAAGTTGCAGATAGTATGAGCGAGTGGGGGGCTTCTATTGAGGCGTTTACTACTGGAGATAATGGAGAATTTCAAATTCAATTTTCAGATGAAGAATACGTAGAGTTAGATAAGAAATTAGGAACATCAGAACAATTACTTTTAACAGTAGAAATACTGCCCTTAGCAGAAAACAAAAGATTAAAGCAAATTTATGAAGCATTAGGGTATGAGTTAAAACAGACACCTGTACCTAAAAATATAACTTATTTAAAGGGGAATGTAAGAAACGTATACACGGGACATGGCTGGAGTAAAGAGCAAGTTTATGAAGTGGAAGATGAGGAAGAATATCAGCTAGAGTATAAGGAGCTATTATACTCCTTATATCGTAGCCAATTAAATACCATAGAGGAGCTTTTTCACCCTGCCAGTATTGCCATCAATTTTGAAAAACTTCGAACAAAAAGCTTATTTTACACCAATGCCACTTATGATTTAGTGCTAAACATGGAGGAGAAGCCTCCCTTTACCAAGGGAGTGAATATTACTTATAAACGAAATAAGAAAAAAGGCTTTAATTATCATTTTTCCTTTATAGAGATGAATTTAGAAAGTGAAGTCCTTAAAAATTATTTAAGAAGTCTAGACGACTTTCGCTATGAAGAAAACCCAACTAATCAGCTTATAGGGAGTGCACATTTACAGTCAGATGCTGTTTTTTGGCAGGTTTATCAGCAAGAGGGACTTTATAGTTTTCTTACAGGTAAGCAGTTAGAAAAACAACTTTATGAAAGAGCTCAGCACATTAATAAGGAGTATACTTCACTACCTAAGCAGTTACCAGCTAGAGTTTATGAACTAGCGCAAAGTATTACAAAGGACGCGCCAACAACTTATGATAAGCTAGAAGCTATTAAGCAGTATTTAAAGCAATATACCTATACTAAAACACCTCAAGGTACGCCCGAGGAAGCGGACTTTGTAGATTACTTTTTATTTCAGCAAAAAGAAGGCTACTGTACATACTTTGCTACAGCTATGGCCGTACTAGCAAGATGTGAAGGTATTCCAACGCGTTATGTAGAGGGGATAGTAGTAGATTATAGTGAAGGTGTTAATGGTGTTTACCCTGTAATGAAAAATAAGCTGCATGCTTGGGTAGAAGCTTATATAGAAGGATATGGCTGGGTAACTTTTGATGCAACATCTCAGTATAATAATGAAGGTCTAGAAGGCTGGAATAAAGTATTGTCTGAAACTGGTACTTCTTCTGGCATTATAGAAAGCACAATGCCAGAAGAAGTACCAGTAGCAACACCATCAGCTATGAAAGAAGTGGTAAAAGAAGAAAATTCAGCTTCTAAGGTTATATTATGGATTCTAGGCACGGCCCTAGTGATTTTACCCCTATTGCTTCTTAGTTATGTAGGTATTGTAGCTTGGAAGTATAAGAGGCAGCTGATGAAAGCAATTAGCAATGAAAAAGCCAAATTGTTGATTAGAGAAATTTTATTTTATATAGAAAAAAGGGGTTATCCTAAATTAGAAGAAGAGTCCATTATGGGATATGCTAAGCGAGTCGACCAAAGCCTCGCTTTAAATGAAGTCTCTTTTGAAGAAGTGATTAACATTTATTTAAAGTGTCGTTTTGGTGAGCATCAGGTAACGATAGATGAAATGCAAAGACTAGACATGTATTTAGCACATCTAAAACTTTTATTATCAAGAGAGCTAGGTAGTTTTGGATATAGACGTTTAAATATGTACTTTCTATTAGTGAAATAAAGTCTATTTTTAAATATGAACAGAAACAAGAGACCTAATCTAGCCTTTGTGCTAGAAGGTCTCTTGTTTGTTTTGTGATAAATAAAGTTAACTTTAAGATATTCAATAATATGATATAAAAAAACTTGCTAATAAATAAATTAGCATTTATACTAATTAATATTCATAAAAGCTTGAAAAATAAAGAAAATTAGTGCTATCATAGATGTAGTTGCGAGAACTATCCTTATATCATCAAAAAGGAGGATTTTCATGAAGAAGTTAATGCTTGGAAATGAAGCTATTGCAAGAGGGGCCTATGAAGCCGGAGTTACTGTTGCAGCTTCGTACCCTGGAACACCTAGCACTGAGATCACAGAGTTTATAGCTAGATATGATGAAATTTACGCAGAGTGGGCACCTAATGAAAAAGTTGCTTTAGAAGTAGCTATAGGAAGTAGTATAGCAGGTGCTAGATCTGTCGTAGCTATGAAACATGTTGGTTTAAATGTGGCAGCAGACCCTTTGTTTACAGCCTCTTATACCGGTGTTAATGCAGGACTTGTTATATTTGTTGCAGATGACCCTGGTATGCATAGTTCACAAAATGAGCAAGACACTAGAATGATAGCAAGAGCAGCACATATACCTGTTCTTGAACCTTCAGATAGCGAGGAATGTAAGACCTTTGTTAAAAAGGCCATGGAAATCAGTGAAGCTTATGATACGCCCGTCATTATAAGACCTACGACTAGGGTATCTCACTCACAAGGAGTTGTAGAAATAGGTGAAAGGGAAGACGTAGAGCTTAAACCTTATGTGAAGGATATTCGTAAATATGTGATGACACCAGCTAATGCAAGGCCTAAGCATATGATGGTAGAAGATCGTAACTTACGCTTAGCTGAAGATGCCGATCAATTAGGCTTATGTCATATTGAAAGAACAAATAGTAAAGCAGGTATTATTACCAGTGGTATTTGTTATCAATATGTAAAAGAAGCTGGTATTGAAGCTAATATTTTAAAGCTAGATATGGTTAACCCATTACCCACGGAAGTCATTAAGAACTTTGCCAGTGAGGTAGAAGTATTATACATAGTAGAAGAATTAGAACCTGTTATTGAGGAGCAAGTAAGAGCATTAGGATTTGCAGCAAAAGGTAAAGAACTTTTTGGCAGACAAGGAGAAATATCTGTTAGGCAAATTAAGGTAGCTTTTGGCTTAGAAGTGCCAGCTGTAAGAGCATCAGAAAAGTTACCTACAAGACCTCCAGTACTTTGTCCTGGATGCCCACATAGAGGTGTTTATACCATCCTTAATAAATTAAAGCTTACAGTAACAGGTGATATTGGATGCTATACGCTAGGTTCAGCACCTCCTCATGGGGCTATGGATACTTGTGTATGTATGGGAGCAAGCATTGGAATGGCTCACGGTATGGAAAAAGCAAGGGGTAAAGCGTTTAGCAAAAATGTTGTAGCTATTATTGGAGATTCTACTTTTATTCACTCTGGTCTTACAGGACTTGTGGATATTGTGTATAATAAAGGTATCTCTACAGTCATTATTGCGGATAATTCTATTACAGGTATGACAGGGCACCAGCATAATCCTGCAACAGGTTATACACTTAAAAATGAGATAACCCATACAGTTGATATTTCAGCATTATGTAAGGCGATTGGAGTGCCAAATGTGATAACTGTTAATGCATATGATATGAAAGCTGTAGAAGCTACTTTAAAAGAAGAAATAGCTAAAGAAGAACCTTCGGTTATTATTACTAAAGCGCCATGTAAATTAATTATTAAAGAGAAATGGGGCAAGTATGATATTAACGATGAGACTTGCATTCAATGTGGTATATGCTTAAAGTTAGGCTGTCCTGCTATTTGTAAAGGCGAAGAAAGTATGAGCATTAATGCAGCACTTTGTGCCGGATGTGGCTTATGTGTTTCAGTTTGTCCAAAACAAGCAATTAGCAAGGAGGTAAAATAATATGACAAAGAATATACTCATTGTTGGTGTAGGTGGTCAAGGCACACTTTTAACAGGTCGTATTATTGGTAACCATGCAATGACTAGAGGTCTTGATGTGAAAATGTCAGAAGTACATGGTATGGCCCAGCGTGGTGGTAGCGTAGTGATGCAAGTAAAGTATGGTAAAAAGGTATACTCACCACTTGTAGAACTAGGAGAAGCAGACATTATATTTGCTTTTGAGAAGTTAGAAGCACTTCGTTATTTACCTTATTTAAAGGAAGATGGGGCAATCATTGTGAATACCCAGCAAATTGACCCTATGCCAGTGGTTATGGGAGCTGATAAGTATCCTGAAAATATTTTGGAGACTTTGAAAGCAAGTTGCAACGAACACTGTTTTATTGATGCATTAACTATTGCAGAAGAAATTGGGAATGTTAAAGTAGTGAATATGATTATGATTGGTGCATATGCTGCCTATATTGGAGATTCTCTAGTAGAATGGGAAGCCATTGTAGAAAAAAATGTACCAGCTAAAACAATCGAAATGAATAAAGTGGCACTTCAAAAAGGATATGCTGCTTATATGGAAAAGTAGCAATGAAGAATTAAGAATGAAGAGTGAAGAATTAGAAATATAGAATAAATAATTAATAATAAACAATGAAAGGTAAAGAGTGAAAAATAACGAAGAATCAATAATCAGAAGATGTTTTAATTAACAATTCTTCATTATTCATTCTTCCTTATTAATTGCTTTTATCATAGGAGGATATAAAATGTATACATTAGATGAATTAAACCTTATTGACCCAGAAATGAAAGAACTTATTGAAAAAGAAACGGATAGACAAAATAATAAAATCGAATTAATTGCTTCAGAAAACTTTGTTTCTAAAGCAGTAATGGCAGCTATGGGAAGTACTTTAACTAACAAATATGCGGAAGGTTACCCAGGTAAACGTTATTATGGTGGTTGTGAAGTAGTAGACCAAATCGAAGATTTAGCAAGAGATCGTGCTACGGAGCTCTTTGGCGCAGAACATGCTAATGTGCAACCTAACTCAGGTTCACAAGCAAACCAAGCTGTTTTCTTTGCAGTACTTAAACCTGGTGATACAGTAATGGGTATGGATCTTAGCCATGGTGGTCACTTAACACATGGTAGTCCAGTTAATATGTCAGGTAAACACTATAATATCGTATTTTACGGTGTAGATAAGGAAACTGAGACAATTGACTATGATGTAGTAAGAGAACTTGCCTTAGAACATAAACCTAAAATGATTATTGCAGGTGCTAGTAACTATTCTAGAGTGATTGATTTTGCTAAATTTAGAGAAATTGCAGATGAAATAGGTGCATACCTTATGGTAGATATGGCACATATTGCTGGTCTTGTAGCAGCAGGTCTTCATCCAAATCCAGTGCCATATGCACACTTTGTGACTACAACAACACATAAAACACTTAGAGGACCACGTGGTGGTATGATTCTTTGTAGTAAAGAATTTGCACCAATGATTGATAAAGCCATTTTCCCTGGTATTCAAGGTGGCCCATTAATGCATGTGATTGCAGCTAAAGCTGTAAGCTTTAAAGAAGCTCTTTCTCCAGAATTTAAAGCTTATCAAGAACAAATTATTAAAAATGCACAGGCACTTGCTAATGCACTGATTAATAAAGGTCTTCGCATTGTATCAGGTGGTACAGATAACCATGTTATGAGCTTAGATGTAAGAAATATGAATGTAACAGGTAAAGAAGCTGAGCATCTTTTAGATGAAGTTGGTGTTACTTGTAATAAGAATACGATTCCATTTGATCCAGCATCACCATTTGTTACAAGTGGAGTAAGACTTGGAACCGCAGCTGTTACCACAAGAGGTATGAAAGAAGCTGACATGGAAGAAATTGCAGAGATTATCTACTTAGCACTCAAAGATTTTGAAGCAAACAAAGAAGAATGTGCACAAAGAGTAGCTGCACTATTAAATCAATATCCACTATACTAAGAAGCAAAAAGAGTCTTTACTGGTGAAGTGCTAGTAAAGGCTCTTCTTATTTTGGTTAGAAATCACAAAGATTTAAAAGGTCATGTAAATAGCTGTCAGAGATGATATAATATAGGTAGTAAGTTGGTTTTGAGAAAGGGGTATATTTTTAGAAGAAGGAGGGGGGAGAAGTGAAAGAAACGCAGCTACTCTACAAAAAATTTCATACCAGAGAGAAATATAAAGATATCAATGAAATTAAAATTTTGACTGCCTTATATCAGTACTCAGTAGATAGCTTAGAAGTCGTTGTTTCACGTATTATCAATGAAGCTGTTTTGGGGCATATGAATCTTAATTTAGACTCTACCATTATGCAAATGCTAGCTCTTAACGATTATTTAAGTAGTTTGTTTATAAGAAACTTTGAAGCACTGATTTATAACTACTTAATCAATAACTTAGAAAAGCAAGGCATAGAAGAAATTGATGAAACAGTAGAAGAAAGGCTTTGTCAGCTTGTCAAAAGTGTTGATATAAAAACGAATCTAGAAGATTTGCTGTCAACACTTGAAGAAATCTGTATGGCTAAACATGAAGCATAATAATAAGGTGATATGATCTGACATAATATAAAAAGTTAGATCATATCGCCTTTCTTTTTTGTGCAAAATAAACATAATATAAAGATATATTTTTATTTTTAAATTAATCAATAAAAGAGGAATTTTAATACGAGCATAGAAATAATATTAGTAAGGAGCAAGTAGTTATCTTATCTTGAAGGAGGTCATTCTATGAAAGCATATGAAACACAATATATTCGTAACATTGCTTTATTAGGACACGGAAGTACAGGTAAAACAACTTTAGCAGAAGCTATGTTGTATGCCGCAGGTATGACATCAAGGTTAGGAAAAGTTGAGTCAGGCAGTACAGTCAGTGATTTTGATCCAGAAGAAATAAAACGTAAGATTTCAATTCGCACCTCTTTAGTACCTATTTTATGGAAAGATTACAAGCTCAATTTACTTGATACACCTGGTTATTTTGATTTTGTAGGTGGTGTTAAGGAAGCTGTAAGTGTAGCAGATAGTGCCCTTATAGTTGTTAGAGCTTCGTCTGGCGTAGAAGTAGGTACAGAAAAGGCATGGGAAATAGCTACAGAAGCTGACATTCCTAAGATGCTTTTCATTACTGAAATGGATGCACCTAATGTTAATATTGAAGCTATACTCACAACTTGTAAGGAGAAGTTTGGTACGAGCATCGCACCTGTTCAAGTACCTTGGTATGAAAAAGGGCAGTTTGTAGGCTATGTTCATGTTCTTAAAATGTTAGGTCGCCGCTTTGATGGGCAAAAAGTAGTTACTTGTCCGATACCAGAACACTTAGAAGAGGCTATTAGACCGATACGAACCATGATTTTAGAAGCTGTAGCTGAGACAGATGAAGTGCTTATGGAAAAATATTTTGCAGAAGAAGAATTAACACCTGAAGAAATAGAAGTAGCTTATAAAAAAGGAGTTATGAATAAAGAAATTGTGCCCGTACTTTGTGGTAGCGCTATTAATGCTACAGGCATCTCTGTGTTAATGGATACCATCATTTCCTTATTCCCAGCACCTAATGAAGCTAAGCCTTCTACAGCTATTCATCAAAGAACAGAAGAAATGAAAAAAATAGCTTGTTCAAATGACGAGAAAAAGTCCATTTTCATCTTTAAAACCATTGTAGACCCTTTTATTGGAAAACTTTCTTTATTTAAAGTCAAAACAGGTACCATTAAAACTGATGATAGCTTAATCAATGTAAGGACAGGTGAAATAGAGCGTTTTAGCCACCTCTATGTGCTTTCAGGAAAAGAACAAAAAGAAGTAGATGCCTTATATCCAGGGGATATTGGCGCAGTTGCTAAGCTTAAAACACCTAAGACAGGTGACACCATGTCAGATAAAGAGTTTGAGTACCAATATGAGCCCATTGTATTTCCAAAAGGCTTAGTGAAAAAAGCTATTTTCCCTACAGGTAAGGGTGATGAAGAAAAAATGTCTAGTAGCCTCATAAAGCTCATGGCAGAAGACTATACTTTGTCTGTAGAAAATGATAAAGAAACCCATGAAGCGATTTTGTGTGGTATAGGAGAACAGCAATTAGATGTAGTTGTAAGTATGTTAAAGAATAAGTTTAAAGTAGATGTTTATTTACAATCACCTACCACACCTTATAGAGAGACGATTAAAGGTAAAGCCAATGTACGTGGTAAGCATAAAAAACAATCAGGAGGACATGGTCAATATGGCGATGTAGTTATGGCTTTTGAGCCTTCTGGTGATTTAGAAATGCCTTATGTTTTTGAAGAAAAGATATTTGGAGGTTCAGTACCTAAACAATACTTCCCAGCTGTAGAAAAAGGTTTAGAAGAGTGTATTTTAAAAGGCGTATTAGCTGGCTATCCAGTAGTAGGCGTTAAAGCTGTTTTATTAGATGGCTCTTATCATCCAGTAGATTCTTCTGAAATGGCCTTTAAGATGGCAACGACCGTAGCTTTCAAAGAAGGTGTAGGAAAGGCAAGTCCTACTTTGTTAGAGCCTATTGCCCATGTGGAAATTAAAGTACCAGATGAGTATACAGGTGATATTATGGGAGATATGAAAAAGCGTAGAGGACATATGATTGGTATGGACCAAAGAGGTGGTAAGCAGGTGATTATTGCAGAAGTACCACTAGCTGAGCTCTATACCTATGCCACAGATGTACGTTCTATGACACAAGGCAGAGGAGAAGTAGATTACTACTTTGAACGCTATGAAGAAGCACCTGTAGAGATTCAGCAAAAGGTCATTGCCGCTAGAGCATAGTAATAGATTGTCATGTGATTAATTATAAAAAAGCTCCTTAAGTGATAGTTTTCTAACACTTAAGGAGCTCTTTTATATCTAATAGACACCACATTTATTTCTAACAGGATAGGCATCAATTTATTTTTAGTAGGGGATAATAATATAAAATTTAGAAAATAAATAATATAAATATATTGACAAAAATTAAGAAAACAATTATAACTTAGTTAGGCGGTTAGTTACTTAACTAACTAACCGATTAGCCAAAGTCGATAGAACAAAGTTTAAACATAATGATAATGCAAATGAGGTAAATAAGTTTAAGAAGCAGATTAAAAGGTAGGTGGAATGAGTGAAGTGGATACTGAATGAGGAAGAACCAATTTATATTCAAATAGCTAGGGCGATAGAAGATGAAATTTTACAAGGAGGTTTTTTAGAAGAAGCACAAATACCTTCTACTAATGAACTATCTCGTGTTTATCAAATCAATCCTGCTACGGTTTTAAAGGGCATTAATCTGTTAGTAGAACGCAATATTTTATATAAGAAAAGAGGGATTGGCATGTTTATTAGTACCGGAGCTGTTAGAGCTATTAAAGAAACTCGGAAAGAAAGCTTCAAGCAAATTGTTATTGCCAATCTCCTTGAGGAAGCTAAGAAATTAGGAATTAGTAAGGAAGATTTAATTGAAATGATTGAAATGAGTAAGGAGGAAATAGGATGAGGGAACTAGCTGTTAAAATAGAGGATTTAAACTATGCCTTTGGCTCACATCAAGTACTAAAAGAGATGAGTTTTAGCCTTGAAGCCAATAAGATTTATGGCTTATTAGGGAAAAATGGTGCAGGTAAGACGACACTTATCAACCTTCTAGTGAATCAGTTAATTGCTAAAGAGGGAAGTATTCAGCTTTTTGGGAAGGATCCTAGGAATAATCCAGCCGTTTTAAAGGAAGTATGTATTGTTAGAGAAGCAGAATTTTATGCACCTTATATGAAAGGCAAAGCTATTCTTCAGCTTTACAGCCGCTTTTATGAAAATTATGACAAACAATTAGAAGAAAAGTTGGTAGCATTTTTTAATATTCCCTTGGACATAGCCTATCGTAAATATTCTAGAGGAATGAAGTCTTTATTATTTATGGTAGTGGCACTTTGTTCAAAAGCACCTCTTACTATCTTGGATGAACCTACATTAGGAATGGATGCTCCTAATAGAGAACAATTTTATAAAATTTTATTAGATGAATATGTAAAAGAGCCACGAACTTTCATTATATCTACTCACCTTATTAATGAGATAGAAAATTTATTAGAAGAAGTCATTATTATTGATCAAGGAGAAGTGCTTCTCCAAGAAGAAGTAGAAAGCTTAAAGCCAAAAGCAGTTTATTTATCAGGAAATAAAGAAGACCTAGAGCGTTTAGCGGCTTTGAAAACGGCAAAGCCTAAAGAAAGCTTTGGTAAGAGAGCAGGTTATGTTTATATTGGGGAACTTGAAGAGATGGACTTAAAACTAATTAAATCCAGCTATATAGAAATGTCACCTATGAGTATTCAGCAGATTTTTGTAGAACTTACAAAGGGAAAGGAGTATGAATAATGAATGATTATAAAACTACCCTTGAATTTCTTCAAAAAGGTATGACTAAGGTGATTCTAAAAAGTTTATGGCTAATGGTGATGATAGATGGCATTGAGTTTTTAATTAAGTGGCAAATTTTCAAGGAAAATCAGCAAAGTGGTGTAGTGCTTTCGTTTTATACAGGACATATGATTTTTCTGATGCTCTTACTAGGTGCAATAGGTGTTATATTAAGTGGGCATCAATTTGGTGGATACATAAGTGTTTTAGCAAATCGTAAAAGGTGTTTACAAGGGATACTAAGTTATAGCCTTATAGTAAGTTGTTTAGGAGCCCTACTGATGAGAGTCTTCACTTTTATACTGACAGAAAGTATAGGGCGATTAAGTCAAATTCCTTATAGAAGTTTTCAAAATTGGAGCTTATTAGATGATTTGTTTTTAAGCCTACTAAGTATAAGTGTGGGATTAGTGATGGGGGCTATTTTCTATAGATTACATTGGAGAAGCTTTATATTAGGTTTATGTGTATTAGCCTTTATAGGGATTAAGTTATTTGAGAGGTATCAGATTTTACCTTGGTATGATAGTATGAATAGTTTTTCACCTACTCTAGTAGGAAGCATAGCCATCCCCGTACTAATTTGCCTTACATGGGGTTTACTTTACAGAGCACCTATTAAAGTCTATGCCCATAATTGGTTATAAGGAGGTACGGTATGAAGGGAAAACAGGAAAATGCTTTTTTTATTAAAGCTTTTATAAAGCGAAGCCTCATTGTTTTAATACTAGGAAGTATTTTAACAGCCATAACACTGATGAATTTTTACGAGGCATATGTAGGTTTAGATTTAAGTATGAGATCTCAGGCAAGATTGGTTTTTTCAACACCCTATATTATAACGGGCATTTACTTATTTGTATTAGGCATTAGTTTTAGCTATTATGAATATCCGGGTTTAATCAGTATTTATGCCAACCGTAAAAACAATCTAGGACAAATGCTACTTGTAGGAACAATAGGAGTCACTATTTTGGAAAGTATTAATGGATGTATCACTAGTTTGTTTACTTTAGGAGCTAGATATTTATGTCCAGCAGCATCTATAAAAAATGGCTTTTGGGATGAAACGTTAAAGGGATTTCAAAATCTTCAATTTACCAGTATATTTACTTCTAGTATAAAAGAAGAAATTGGGATAGGTTTATTTGTTTTTGCCTTAGGATTTTTAATTGGAAGCTTGTTTTATCGCTTAAAAGTAAGTTCTGCTATTTGTATTTTAAGTATCTTGCCGATTTTTTTGGCACTTAGTTTTATTGCTGAAATGCTATTTAATACACAAATTACAACTCTATTGATGCTCAGTATGCTTATGGTTATTAAACCAATGATTAGTTTTGGGGGACAATTAGTCTATAGTACTTTATTTTATATAGTAGCTTATGCCTTGCTTAGAAAAGCGCCTATTAGAGCTTATGCACATGATTTGTTATAGACCAAGTAAATAAGCCTTTAAGTAGGTTTAAAAGGTTAATAAGAAATGAATATAATAACTCTGAAGTGTGAAATAGAGAGGAAAGAAGGGAAATAGATGGAGAAAATAAGGTCTAAAAAAGCAAAGACAAGACGTTTGCTAATTAGTGGCGTATTAGGAGGAGTGTTACTAATACTTATAGGTATCATAGCTTGTTTGGCTAAAATTATAAGTGAGGCACCTGATATAAGTACAGTAACGATCACGAAAACAATAAAATCTAATTCTATAGTATACGATGTATTAGGGGAAAAAATAGATGTATTCTCAGCAGTAGATAATAGAAATTACATAGGGATTGAAGAAATCCCGAAATCCGTCATACAGGCAGTTATCACTATTGAAGATAGTAGATTTTATGAACATCATGGTATTGATGTGAAAAAGATATTAGGGGCTATCGTGAATAATGTCAGCTCTGGATCATTATCAGATGGAGCTAGTACCATTACACAGCAAGTAATTAAAAATGCTGTTCGTTTTTCAGAGGGTAATAGCTTAGAAAGAAAAATACAAGAGCAGTATTTAGCGATTAAGTTTGAACAGCTTTATTCGAAAGACACTATTTTAGAATATTATTTAAATAGCTCAGGTTTTGGTACAGATATTGTAGGGATAGAAGAAGCAGCAAATAAGTATTATGGGAAATCAGCATCAGAGCTTAGCTTAGTTGAAGGGATTACACTAGCAGTGCTTATGGAAAGGCCTACCTATTATAGCCTGTATACTAAGCAGGAAAACAACTGGGAAAAAGTTAAACTGACTTTAGAACAAATGGAAAAGGTGGGGTATATCACAGCAGAGGAAAAAGAGAAAGCATTAATGGAAAAGCCTTATGAGAAAGTAGGTAAAGGCCTTCAACAACTACTAGAGGTAGTTCCTGAGGATACAATACATAGTTATTTTGTGGATGCCCTGTATAATCAAGTGTTAGAGGACTTACAAACTATTTATAATATTTCAGAGATAGAAGCAAAAGCCAAAATTTATAGTGATGGACTTCAAATTGAATCAACATTAGACTCTAAAGTTCAAGGTATTGTAGAGAAATACATGGCTGATGAAAGTAATTATCCAGAGAATCTCTATAAAATACAAGTGGAGTATAGTGTAGTGGGTGTAAAAGCTAATGGAACAATGATTGATAAGAAGGTACAAGGTGTCGTTTTAAATAGCCAAGATGACATTCCAGAGTTTAAAGAAAATCAGCTTGAAAAGTGGGATATAGTAGAGGGGGACACAATAGTGAGTGAAAATCTGATTACTATGCCACAGCCCCAAAGTGCTTTTGTTGTCACTGATTATAAAACAGGAGCTGTTAAAGCTTTATACGGAGGTAGAGGAGAAAAGTACTACCATGGCTTTAACTATGCAACACAGGCAAAGCGTATGCCAGGTTCTACTTTTAAAGTATTGTCAACTTATGCCCCAGCATTAAATGAGGGTAAAATTACACCAGATACGATGATTAGCAATGAAAAAGTAAGCTATGCCATAGAGAATGGATCCCAGTGGACTCCTCGTAATTGGGATGGTCAATATCAAGGATCCTATACCATCATACAAGCAATTGCTAATTCTATGAATGTGATAACGGCTAAGGTATTAGTGGAGCAAGTGGGAGTAGATAAGTCTTTTGAGTATTTAAAGCAATTTGGTTTTACTACACTTCGTCCAGAAGATAAGACCTATGGCCTTAGCCTGGGGGGACTAACAGATGGTGTTACCCCTCTAGAATTAACAGCAGCTTATGCTACTATTGCCAATGAAGGTACTTACTTAGCACCTAGCTTTTATACAGTGGTAAAAGATAGAGACGGGAATGTATTACTAGATCGCACACAGGGTGAGTTGCAAAAGAGTCATCAAGTTCTTAACACAGAAGTTGCTAAGTCATTAACAACCATGCTTTGTGAGGTGGTGGATGGACCAAGTATTCATACTGGTGGCAAGATTAGAGATTACTTTAAGAAGATGCCTATAGCAGGGAAAACAGGAACGTCTAGTAACAATGAAGATTTACTATTTGTAGGTTATACGCCTTATTATGCAGCCACTATATGGACGGGATATAGTAATCCTGATGCAATGCCAGGAAGTAAAAATTATCATTTGGATTTATGGGCAAAAATAATGAATGAAATTCATCAAGAGCTAGAAATTAAGAAATTTTGATTATTTCCGAGGAAATAATTCTTAAAATGATAAAAAGAAACAAACTAAAATAGAACTTATGAGTAACGATTAATAAGATTTGACTTCTAGAAATTGAATAAGCCCTCATCAAACTAAGAAAGAGGTTTGATGAGGGACTTTATTGAGTTATTACATAAAGCAGAAATAACAAAGGAATCTAGTAATGAGTAGCAGGCACATAGCTAGAGAGAGAGCCTTAAAAGGATGAAATAATAGCAATTATAATGAAAGTAAGAGTAGCAAAGGCGATTAACTTACCTTTTGGCGAACCGATATTAATAGTCCAACCTATACCATGTCTTTTAGCTACTAAAATAGCAGGGTCATTAGGGTTATTATAAAATAATCCCCAGAGCCAGTAATCATCTTGTTCTTCAGGTGGCAAATAAGCATCAGGCTCTTCTTTTGCTGGAAGGTCTCGTTTATAGCAATAACTATGATAGCCCATTAAAATGACTCCTAAAATAATAGCACCTAGTGAAAGCTTGCCATATAGAGGGTTTAAGGTTGTGCCTTGTACAGTAGCAAAAACAATACCTATCATCATAAAGGAAATAGCAAAGACTAACATAAGGATCGTTAGTGCACTCCATTTGAGATACTTTAAGATGATGGCCTTTCCTTCTTCTAGTTGCCTCTTACTAAGTTTACTTCTTTTATTAAAAGTAGTGTCTAAAGTATAACTAAGAATAAGGGTGATCAGGACTGTCATTCCAGCCGGTAGAAGGGCGGTGACAATATTTTTATTTGCCCAGCCGTCAATTTCACCTACGATATTAAAATGAGTAGGGACAAGTTCAGGCATTTCAGGATAGTGATAAAGGGTATAAGCCATTAAAAAAAGACCGATGATTACTGGAATGTATAATAATTTTTTATAGACCATCTTTATTTTGTTTTTTTGTTCCATAAAAGCAGTATCAATTAAAAGTTTACCTCCAGTAGGCTTAGGCAAATTTAAACTCTTTTTATAAGCTTTTGTTTGATTATACGCCCTTGCATAAACGAAAAAGTATAATAGCGTTTCTATGATAAGAATCACACTTAATAAAGGGCTATTATTTAAATGAGGTACTTTAAGAAGTAACAGTAAAATAATAAGCGTTGTTAGGATAAAAGTAACCGTTGTATAAAGTAGGAAACTTTTAAGAATCTTTTTCGCTTCAGGTGTTTGACGGTAAGTATGATCTAAATAGACCCCCATGTACGTATCAGCAGTAGAAAAATAAGGTGTTAGTATAAAAAGAATATAAAGTAAAACATTTGTACCGATAAGGGCTAAAATAGTAAAGGTTGTATTACTCATGTTTTGCACCTCCTCTTTGATTATAATAATGGGTTATGCGGTTTAATACATAAGCTTCATCATGTCCCATAAGTTTAGCTTTAGCAGCAAGTAGAGCAAAAGCTTCATCTAATTCAGCCTCTGTTTTAGGTGAAGTCTGAATAGGGAGTGGACTCACAAGGGCACCTTTTCGTCTATCCATTTGGATATAGCCTTCTTCCTTAAGTAAGTTATAGGCTTTGTTAACAGTATGCAGATTAATACCAATCTCTTCACCTAAGCTTCTAACCGAAGGCAAGGATTCATTAGGTGATAATTCGCCGCTAGCCATAGCTAAGATAATGGCTTCATAAAGCTGTTCATAAATAGGTTTTTCACTATTAAAATCGAGTTCTATAAGCATAGGAACCTCCTTTTATTAAAATTTTAATTTGTAAGTAAAACTGAATAAAAAGTATATCTGTTATATAATTAATATAACACTATCAATGAAAAAAGCAAGTGAAATGTTGTAAAGTTATAAGCCTATCTAAAATAAGAACACTGCTTGTGATATAATGTTTATCAGTGATTAAGAGACATGGGTTTCTGCAAAACAAAGATATAGTAGGAATAGTAGTAGAGTAGATAGAGCGATTGGATAAAGAAGAGTTCATAAGGAGGAAATAAGTAAAATGAAAGGTTATGTACTGATTACAGGAGCTACAAGTGGAATAGGTTTAGCTTTAACTAATATTTTTTGGGACAAGGGCTATTCTTTGATTCTAGTGGGGAGGAATGAAAAAAAGCTTCAAATATTAGAAAAACAGTTACTAGAGAAAAGGGCGGATTTAAAGCTAGTAACTTATAAACAAGATTTATCGCAGGTAGGAGCAGGAAATGCACTTTATTTATGGGTAAAGCAGCAGGGCCTTTTGGTAGATATCCTTATTAATAATGCAGGGGTTGGTTATGTAGGTGAATTTTGTGAGTGTAGTGCTGCAAAAATAGAAGAACTCATGACGCTCAATATCGCTAGCTTAACCGAGCTTACTTATGCATTTGCTAAAGAAATGAAAATGAGAAAACAAGGCAAAATTTTAAATGTAGCTTCTACAGGTTCCTATCATCCAGGAGCTTATACTGCTGTTTATTATGCAACGAAAGCGTATGTTCTTTCATTATCAGAAGCTTTATATAAGGAATTAAAACCATATGGTGTTATAGTATCTAGCTTGTGCCCAGGAGCAACAGCTACTGAGTTTGCTAAATCAGCAGGTAGAGTAAATGCGGGCTTTGCTATGTCAGCGGAATTTGTAGCCAAGAAGGCTTTTGAAGGACTTCTTAAAGGTAAGAAGGTCATTGTACCAGGTATACAAAATAAGCTTTTAATTAAGGTTCCAAGATCTATAGCAGCTTATTTTGTAGCACGTTACCAGCAAAAGTTAAAGGTATAGGAAAAGCTTAAGTCCTCATATATATGCTAAGAGACACAAGACGACTATCTTGTGATGGCATATATAAGGGAGGTTTAGAGATGCCAGATAATTTCGTGTTAATAGGCGATCAGTTGCCACAAATGAAGGTACAGACAACTCAGGGAATAAGGGTAATACCTGATGATTATGAGGGGAAATGGCTTGTTTTATTTAGTCATCCAGGAGATTTTACACCTGTGTGTACCACAGAATTTGTTTCATTTGCAGAAAACTATCCGACCTTTCAAAAATTAAATGCAGATTTATTAGGTTTATCAGTAGACCAAGTGCAGCCACATATTGAATGGATTAACTGGATCAAGGACAACTTAGGTGTAACCATACCATTTCCTATTATTGCTGATCCCATAGGCAATGTGGCTAAAAAATTAGGCATGATACAAACAGCCACAGGAACTAAAACGGTAAGGGCTGTTTACTATGTAGATCCTACAGGTAAGGTAAGACTCATTTTATATTATCCAGCAGAGGTTGGTAGAAATATGGAGGAGATTATAAGAGCTTTAGTAGCCCTTCAAGTAGCTGATGCTAATAAAGTAGCCATGCCAGCTAACTGGCCAAATAATGAGCTCATAGGTGATCAGGTGATTATTCCTCCAGCTACAGATATTTATGAAGCTGAAGAAAATGAAAGACTTTATGATACCTATGCTTGGTGGTTTGCTTACAAATCTTTAGAAAAATAGTTGAGCGTATAATAAAAGAATAAATGATATAAAAATCCTATAATCATTTAACAGTGAAGTATGAGATTTATAAGCTAGCAAATAGACAATAGCCTATAAGATAGGTAGTGGTAGATGAAATAGAAGATGCAAAAAATGGAATTTGACATAAGTTAACATAAATGATATATTAAATAAAAAATAAAGTACCTTTAATTAAGTCCAGTGAGGCTTATAAGGTAAACGGATTGGTAGAGGAACTCTATGAGATAGAGACTCCTCTAAAAGTAGAGCCCCTAGTTTACTATTAAAGGTCAAACTAGGGGTTCTTTTTCTGTTTATGGTACTTGAGATAAGGAGAGTACAGATGAAGCAAAGACAACATGAAGATCACGATTTTTCATTAGGAGCAGTAGCAGGGAGTCATAAGAATGGTTTTCTAGCGATGCTTGTGGTTATGTTAGGATTTACCTTTTTCTCAGCAAGTATGCTAAGTGGTGGTACATTAGGAACAAGCATGGACTTAAAACAATTCTTTTTAGCAGTGTTCATAGGAAATGTGATTTTATGTGTTTATACAGGATTACTTGCTTATATTGCAGGTGATACAGGTTTATCAACACACTTATTAGCACGTTATTCCTTTGGTGAAAAAGGATCTTACCTAGTATCCTTTTTATTAGCTGCTACACAAATTGGATGGTTTGGTGTAGGTGTTGCCATGTTTGCTATTCCGGTTTCTAAAGTAACAGGGATTAGTGTAGGCATATTAGTAGCCATAGCAGGTCTTTTAATGACAGGAACAGCTTACTTCGGGATGAAATCCCTAATGATATTAAGTGCTATTGCAGTACCAGCCATTGCCATTTTAGGTTCCACATCAGTAGGAATGGCTATTAATAGTGTGGGGGGAATAAGTGGACTTGCTGCTATTACCCCAGAGGAATCTATGACAATGAGTGCAGCTGTAGCAGTTGTGGTAGGATCTTTCATTAGTGGAGGAACTTTAACACCAGATTTCACACGCTTTGCAAAAAATAAACGTATTGGAGTAAGTACCACAGTCATTGCCTTCTTAGTAGGAAATACTTTAATGTTTGCCTTTGGCGCTATTGGTGCCATGGTAACAGGAGAAGCAGATATTTCAGAAGTTATGTTTCTTCAAGGCTTAATCATACCAGCCATTATTGTACTAGGACTTAATATATGGACAACTAATGATAATGCTTTATATGCTTCAGGCCTTGGATTTTCAAATATTACAAAACAACCTAAAAGTAGATTAGTTATTATTAATGGGATAGTGGGAACACTACTTGCAGTAGTTCTTTATAATAATTTTATGAGCTGGTTAAACTTACTCAATACCTTTATGCCAAGTATTGGTGGGGTAATTATTGCAGACTACTTTATTATAAGTAAAGGCAAGTATAAAGACTTTGAGAAAGCAAGCTTTAAAGGTGTTAATATGATAGGAATCATATCATGGGCATTAGGTGTGCTTGCAGCACATTTCTTACCAGGTATTACACCTATTAATGCAGTTGTAACATCTATAATCAGCTATGCTATGTTCACAGTGGTTTTTAGTAATCGAAAAGAAAAATAGAAGTAAAAAGTGAAGCGAGGTACGAAGGAATGAAAAGAGTACTTCGCTTTACTTGTATCCTAAATAGTATAGTAATGAAGGATAAGAGAAAAATAAATAGTAGTAAGTTCGTTAGAAAATAAATGAGTTAATAAATCAATAGATAAATCAACAGATAAATAGATGAATCAATTGATCAATGAATAGAACAATAGACAAGTAGATAAGGAGAAATGATATGATTATTAAAAATGCGAAGTTAGAAGATAAGGCTCAGTTAGTAGATATTAAAATAGAAAATGGATGCTTTACTAAGATTGATACGATGATAGAAGCAGAAGAGCATGAAGAAATCATCGATGCGAAGGGATGGCTTGTAGTACCACCATTTGTAGAACCACATGTTCATTTAGATACAACCCTAACAGCAGGTGAGCCAAGATGGAATGAGAGTGGAACGCTTTTTGAAGGCATTCAATGTTGGTCAGAGCGCAAAGCTTTTTTAAATAAGGAAGACGTTAAAAATAGAGCAAGACAAGCTATTAAATGGCAAGTAGCTAATGGGATTCAGTTTATCCGTACGCATGTAGATACAACAGACCCAGAATTAACAGCCATTAAGGCATTAGTGGAATTAAGAGAAGAGTTAAAAGACTTTGTAACCTTGCAAATTGTTGCCTTCCCACAAGAAGGAATCTTATCTTATCCTAATGGACTAGAACTTCTAGAAGAAGCTTTAAAATTAGGAGCAGATGTTATTGGAGCCATTCCACACTTTGAATTTACGAGAGAATATGGGGTAACCTCTATTGAGAAAATCTTCGAGCTAGCGAAAAAATATGATGTACTAATTGATGTTCATTGTGATGAAATCGATGATGAACAATCACGTTTTATTGAAGTAGTTGCCACTAAAGCTTATGAAAATCAAATGGGGCATAAAGTAACAGCAAGTCACACAACAGCTATGCATTCTTATAATGGGGCGTATACGTATAAGCTATTTAGACTACTTAAAATGTCAGGTATTAATTTTGTAGCTAATCCACTAGTGAATATTCACTTACAAGGACGTTTTGACACGTATCCAAAACGCCGTGGGATTACGAGAGTGAAAGAAATGCTAGAAGCTGATATTAATGTATGCTTTGGTCATGATGATATCTTTGATCCATGGTATCCATTAGGCACAGGCAATATGCTTCAAGTGCTTCATATGGGCTTACATGTTTGCCAAATCATGGGCTATGGCCAAATTAATGAGAGCCTTAAGCTTATTGGGAAAAATAGTGCAAGAACATTAAATATACAAGACCAATATGGCATTGAAGTGGGTAAACCAGCCAACTTCATTATTCTTCCAGCAGAGAATGGATATGATGCAGTGAGAAGACAAGTGCCAGTAGCGTATTCTATAAGAAAAGGAAAGGTTATTGCTAAAACACAGATAAGCGAAACGACTGTTTATTTAGATAGAGAAGAAATGATTGATTTTAAGAAATAGAAAAGACAGTTTGCCAAATAAACTATTAAAGGTTAGTAAAGGCTTATTAAGCCCACATTTACTAGCCTTTTTAATGTGCTTAGACATGTGATTTTTATGACTTCTAGATAGATTATTGTAAATAGCTTCATGGCATAATTGCAATTGATTTATCAGTAGAATATAATGTTACTTAAAGATTAGTGTGTAATAATAGGAGACGATGTAATGAATGAATATGAAGTAATCACTATTCCTGTATCAGATGGAACGGAGAGAGAGTTTGCAATTATGGATACCTTTGAGGTGAGACGCAAAACGTATATGGCGGTGTCTTTAGTTGAAGAGGATGAAATCAAAGAGGGCATATATATTTATCGTTATTATAATGCTGAAGATGGAGATGTGATTATAGAAGAGATTGCAGAACCTGATGAATACAATAAAGCAGTAGCGGTATATGAAAAGAGATAATTAATGAGGAACTGGTGCACTAAAATAAGTGCCCAGTTCTTTTTTTATAGTACACCCAGTATGAGTACAATCTACCGGGTGAAAGTAATGGAGAAAGCATTATAGAGGTTTGTTCTTATAAACGGCTTCTGTGGTAAACTCAATGCCAAGTCTCTTGAAAGTTTTCATATCAACAGGAGATAAGACCACAGTAGCATGGAGCTGACAGCCAGCTAGCTTTGGAAGTTGCTCTAATGCTAATTGGGCATTTGGGTCAGTGGCAGCACACATAGAAAGTGCAATCAGAACCTCGTCTGTATGTAAGAGAGGATTTTTACTACCTAAATAATGCGTTTTTAGGGTTTGAATGGGCTCTATAAAGTCAGGAGAGATAAGATGAATGGCATCATCAATGCCTCCTAATACTTTAACAGCATTTAATAAAGCAGCAGAAGAAGCACCCAGAAGATCACCAGTCTTGCCAGTGACAATTGTACCATCTTGAAGCTCTAGGGCTATAGCAGGAGCTCCAGTTTCAGCAGCTAATTTATTGGCAACAGGTACCACCAACCTAGCATCAGTAGTGATTTTAGCTCGCTTCATCAATAGTTCGATTTTGTATACTTCCTCTTTGGTAGCTTCACCTTTGATTAAGCGGTTCATAGAGTGGTAATAGCGACGGATGATTTCTTGGTGAGAAGCCTCTTGACATACCTCATCATCGATAATACAGTTACCTGCCATATTGACACCCATATCTGTTGGAGATGCATAAGGGCAACTACCATAAATCCCTTCGAACATAGCGGCTAGTACAGGATAAATTTCAACATCACGGTTGTAGTTTACTGTAGTTATGCCATAGGCTTCTAAGTGGAAAGGATCAATCATATTGACATCATTAAGATCTGCTGTGGCTGCTTCATAAGCTAAATTTACAGGATGCTTTAGAGGAAGATTCCAAACTGGAAAAGTCTCAAATTTAGCATATCCAGCTTGAGTGCCACGTTTATTTTCATGATACAATTGAGAAAGGCAAGTAGCCATTTTGCCGCTACCTGGTCCTGGTGCAGTAACAACGACTAATGGACGAGTTGTTTCTACATAATCATTTTTCCCATAGCCTTCATCACTGATGATGTGAGCTAGATTGTTAGGATAACCTTCTATAGAATAGTGGTGATATACCCTGATATCCATGTTTTCTAATTTGTGTCGGAACATATTTACAGAGGCTTGTCCTGTGTAACGCGTAATGACTACACTACTCACATATAGCCCTTTTTCTCTGTAGACTTGAATAAGACGTAGAACATCTTGATCATAAGGAATACCTAAATCATGTCTCACTTTATTATTTTCAATATCGGCGGCATTGATAGAAATGATGATTTCTGCCTGGTCTGACAGTTGCATAAGCATCTGCAGTTTGCTATCAGGAGCAAAGCCTGGAAGTACACGTGAAGCGTGATAGTCATCAAACAACTTCCCTCCAAACTCCAGATATAGTTTGTCACCAAATTGACTAATACGCTCGCGAATGTGTTCAGATTGCATAGTTAAGTACTGCTGATTATCAAATCCAATTTTCATTTTTTTATTTCCTTTTTGTATAAAATTTGTGATTGTTAGAAGACCTTTAATATATGCTTCATATAAATAAGTTAAACATATATCGTAGAGAATTGTCAAAGTACTTTAGATGGAAATGACTTTTATAGTAAAACATTTTATTAATAAACCTGAAAACCATTATTTTTCTAATGTCAATTTACTCCTCATTAGGTACAATGGGAGACGAAAGAACATACGATTATGCTATGGCTCTTAGTGTAGTAACAACAAGCAACTGCTAGAGGGGTTATAAACCGTGCGTCGTAGGTTCGAATCCTATTAGGTGCAATCAAATGAGACTCGTAAGTTATTGGCTATCAATGGCTTACGAATTTTTGCTTGTTGTAAGAAAATAATCAGTAATTTTAAGTAGTACTAGGTAGTTTCAATTAGCTGTCGTCGCTACGACGTCAAAAAGGACTAGGGTAATATAAGTTACAAGTTTACAGAATGTGTAGGTTAGGTGAATGATATATTTAAAATAGAAGCGGTAGGGGATTGATTAAAACAATAATTGTGAGTTATTAAGCAAGAAAAAGACAAGTAATTATGTGCAGAACTATTTAGAATATAGTATAATTTATATAGTTAGAAATGGGGAGGTGGGCAGATGAGTGATAAGGCAAATAATGCAGGAGTGCATGCAAGTACAGGGTTTGAACTACAAAAGCACTGTGCATTATTTATTATTCTTGAAAGGTTTAAGGAGTTAAAAAATAAAAACTATTTTGTATGCATTGAACATAGTGAAGATGTAGTTTTTGGCTTTTTTGATGTAGGAGATTTAAAAAGAATTGAAGCCTACCAAGTTAAAAAAAGTGCTACTATTTGGAGTATAAATGAGGATTGGCGAAAAATTGTATTAGGAATATTAGAAACAGGTAAGTTTTTAGCAAAGGATACTTTTCCTAAATCAAAGGATTATTCACATAAGCTATCCTTTCTTAGTAACCAAACATCTAGGTTAAACATTAAGATAGACGATAAAGAGAATGATAAAGAGAATGATAAAGGTAAGAAAAAAAAGATTACAATAAGCAAAAACATAGATGAGGCAAATTCAAGTGTTAATTTTTATGCCCTACCAAAGGAGATATATGAGACAATAAAAAGGGACTTAGCACTTCAAGATACAGGATTAATAAACGAATTTAATAATCTCTTCTTTGAGTATATAGACTTAAATAAACAAGTTAAAGAACAAAGAAATTGTTTAAAGGGTAAATGCTGTGAGGTGTTTGGAAATAAAATTGCTGACCCTGAAGCTGCTATCGATACTATAATGAAAGTTTTCAGAAAGGTAGAGCATGAATTTAACCAGGGAAATAAAACAAGGATGCTTGATGAGAGTAAAAGAGTCTATTCAAAAGAAATTAATTTAGCCTTTGATATTATTACTACAAGGTCAATGGCCTTTAAACTTTGGAGGGAACAAAAAAAGGATTTAGTAAGGGGATTAAAGATACCTATATCACAACAAGAAAATTTTGAGGTACAGTTTGATAATAGCATAGACTTATTTAAAGACTTAAGTCAAATTGAACATAATAAGATACTCAAATTTGTAGAAAAAAATAAGGATATGCGTGATAGATTTTATGATGAGGCGGAATGTATTATTGAGCTCTATAATATATATAAAAAGGATTATACTTGTAAGTTAGAGGACTTAGTTATAAAAGCCACTATTTTTGCGGCCTATATTAAAGTAGGGGGAATGGGATGAAGATAAGGGTAGAATTCGAAAGGTTATTAATCTATTCAGATGAAAAGTGTTATGTAGCAAATTTTGAAGATGGGATAAATGTAATAATTGGGAAAAATACTTCAGGAAAGAGCACGCTACTACAAAGTTTACTTTATACAATGGGAGTAAATGATGTTAAACAGAATCTCACTGAAATTTTAACAGAAAAGCCGATTTTTAGATTGGATTGCAAGATATTAAGAGAAAATGAATCTTGCAAAATCACCTTTATTAGAGATGATTCTATATTGGTTATTCGGAAAGGTAATAAACAATATAGATTTAATGGGATTAATGCCGATAACTCGGTTGAACATATCAAATTAAAGGAATACATAACAAAGTTATTTGAATTTGACCTATTATTAGAGAGTAAAGGGGAACTAAGACCTGCTCCATTAGAAACTATGTTTTTACCATACTACATATCTCAAGCAGTTGGATGGGTATATTTACAGAAGTCATTTAGTAATTTAGAGTACTATAAAAATTTTAGAGAGGATTATTTGGATTATTACTTGGGAATAATTAATCCTCGGGATAGAATACAGAAAAGTGCATTAGAGAAAGAACTTCAAAAAACTAGATATGAATTAAAGATTTATAGAACAATGATAGATGAAGATGTTGAATTGAAAGCATCAAAGTTAATAGATGAGCAGTTCTCAGAGGAAGCAGAAAGATACCTAGAAGAATATAATAATAAAAAAAGAGAATTAAAAGAGATAGAAAAAAAGCATATGATTGAATGTAATAGTCTTAGTCTATTAGAGCAAAGACAGGCTATATTAAAAAAAGTAGGAATTAATCATAAAAGGCAAAATCCACTGGATGGTGAATGTCCTACATGTCATAGGAAATTAGAGTTTAGCTTAGAGGGGTTTTATGAGTATCAACAAAGCTTAAATGATACGAACAAACAAAAACAAGAATACAAACAAAACATTGTCAAAAAGCAAAGTGAAGTAAATGCACTAATAAAAAAAATAAATAAATTAAGAGAAGAAATTGATAAAATGTACTTAGTAGTACAAGAATATCAGGTATCAGATGTGAAGTTTGAACAATGGGTAGATATTAAAGCGAATAATAAATTAAATGATAAGGTAGATGTACAGATAAGTAATTTAGAAGAAAAGGAAAGGAATTTAGTAGGCTTAATAAAAGATTACAAAACTGATGAAGATATTAAAAAGTTAAGGGGAAAAAAAGAAAGAGAGTTTAAAAGCTTATTTAAAGATAATTTAATAAAATTGAAAGTTAAATCATTAATAGAAGCAAGGTATAATGAGTTGTATAGTATAACATCATTTCCGTCACAAGGGGTTGAGCTTCATAAAACTGTAATGGCATATCATTTTGCGTTTAATAATTTAATAAATGATACTGAGGAACTGCATAGGTTTCCATTTCTTTTAGATGCTATATTTAAAGAAGATATTGATAAAGAAAATAGATATCTTATTTATGATTTTATTAAAGAAAGGAGACCGAAAGATAGTCAGACTATCTTTACTATAGCATTTTCACAAGATGAGCAGGATTTTATACAAAGTATGAAGAAACAGTTAGGTGGAAAAGTCAAAATTAATGCCGTTGGTGAACTTCATGAAACGAGAGCTTTGTTATATTACACACATGAGGAGTACCAAGAATTAATAGAGCAAACTGAAGAGTGGATTGTTGAGGTATAGCCAATAGTTATATTTTTACTATATATTTTAAATAATAATAAATAGTGCCTATTAGTTTGCATTAATACGGCGTCATTTAGTCGTCAAAACCTAAATTAAAGATAGATTGTCAAAAGTATAAAAGCTTAAAAGCTATACCCATTGATAATCAAAGGGCATAGCCTTTGCTAAATGATTTCAAAATGACAATTCAGCAGGTTTCCTAATTCGTATATCATAGAAGTGATAAATATTGATTTTATAAGGTTTAGAAGAAATGGTTTGATGTAGTTGACACACTTTTGACACAAAAAAGAAAATCCTACTCCAGTTTAAGGGGTAGGATTTATTTATATTAAGCCTTCATACATTTGCTCCATTGTATCAATAGCTTTTCTTTTGGCTTCATTTGTACTATGAACATATGTATTGAGTGTTATTTCTATTGAAGCGTGTCCTAGTAACTCAGATACGGTTTTAACGTCCACACCATTTTCAATCATACGTGTTGCAAAGGTATGTCTAAGGGCATGAAGAGATACACCTTTATATTGTATTGTTGTGTTTCCTTCATCATCCATTAATTCATAAGGTCTTATTTCAGCTTTTTTGCAAATGTTTACATGAGCACGTCTAATAGTGTTATATTCCAATGGGGTTCCATTTCTTGAACAGAATACTAGACCATCTTTACTTTTATGAGAAGATAATTTAAATCGCTTTAATTCATTCACCAGAAACTTTGGAATTGGTAATAGCCTATTACCTTTTTCTGTTTTTGGTGATTTTGTAATAAGTATATTTTTTGAATTACCTTTAGTATCGTATTGTTTTACTTTCTTGATGTTTTCACAAACTGTTATAGTGGCATTGGTAAGGTCTACATTATCCCATTTTAGAGCCATAGCTTCACCTACACGCATACCAGTATTAAGTAGTGTGAATAATATCATCTTTACTCCTGAGTTTTCTAAAGCATTTATATAGGCTTTTTGTTCAGCAAGAGTTAGTATCTCTATTGATTTTGGTTTCACCTCACTAGAGGGCAATTTAACACTATCCAATGGATTTAACCGTATTAGGTTATTTGCTATTGCTGACTTAAAAGAGTTATTGAGTAGTTCATAAATTTTCTTTATGGAACTCTTAGAAAGAGAGGTCTTAGTGTTTAGATAGTTTTGAAGATGAACTTGCTGTATTTCTTGAACGTTCATATTACCAACATAAGAGCCTCTTATATGATTATTATATGTTGTCATATAACGTTCAAAGGTACTAGCAGATACTGTTGGGTATACATTAGTGAAAAGGTGCTTATACGTCCATTCTGAAAGCGTAGTACTATTAGTATCTAGTGGTCTACCATAATTGAGTAAATCCAGTTTATAGGCTTCTGCTTTTGCATTAGCTTCTTTTAATGTACGACCATAAAAGTATTTGTATTTAATCTTTCCTTTTTCGTCACGTCCAATATTTACACGTGCTTGAATACGTCCGTCAGCACGTTCACCCTTTTTTCTTTTCTTTTGTTGCTCAGCCATTTACTCACCTTCTTCATAAAGTTTTAACATATCTTGAATGTATTCTTGTACCTTATCCTTTCCAGTAGCATTTAAAGATGTATAAGTACCTAATAGAATAGAGGCATCTTTTCCGAAGAATTCAGTTATGCTATCAAATAAATGAACTTCTTGACTTAGAGTTGCTATGTCATATTGATAATTCCATTTACTGAGGGGGCTTAAATCGTCTCCTAACAAGTCTAATGGGGAACAATCTAATACACCTGATAATTTGGTCAACTGTTCAATTCGTGGCGTTCTTTTATTACTTTCATACTGTTTTATTGCATTTTCAGAAACAAGACTGTATTTGGCTAGTTCCTTTTGAGTAAAACCCTTTGTTTTTCTTCTTAATTTAAGTTTTTCTCCTGTATTCATTAACTCACCTCTAAAAGTATATTATCACTTAAAGTACTCAAATGTAAACTAAAAAATTAAAATGTATCTTAACATATCCTATTTAGAAAGATATATTTATTGTGAAGTACTCAATAGAGTTCTAAAAAAGGAGGTGAAATTGTGAATATCTCAAGAGACAAAATAAAAATTATACTTGCTGACAGGTTAATGACGATAAATGAACTTGCTAGAGTATCGGGTCTTAGTAGACCATATCTTTCTGCGCTTATAAATGGTAAAAAGTTAACTATCAAACCAATAACCTTAGGTAAATTAGCAAAGGCATTAGGTGTAGATGTTAAAACCTTATTAAAAGAGGAATAGATACGATATTACATAGATTCATATAGCACAGCATGGATATGTGTAAAAATTCCAAGGAACAGAAGGGAGATAAGCATAAAATATGAAATTATTAAAACCGAAACAGGTTCAAGAGATATGTGGATTAAGCAAAACGGCAACATATGAAATGCTTCATAGTAAGGGGTTTCCATTAATTGTATTAAATAAGAATGCCTTGAGAGTAAATGAAAAAGACTTATATGAGTTTTTAAAAAAGAAAAAGGTATGTATGTGATAAAGACATTTAAGTAATCAAATAGTTAAATTAGTAAAAAGGGGATGTATTGATAATGAATAGACTTGAAGGCATGTTAAAAGGATATATTCCAACCTTCAAAAACGGAAAAGTTCCAACTGAGGAAGTAAAAAACAGAACAAAATTTTATTCATATGATGAAGTTAGTTCACTTGATAACTTTGGTGGGGTGTTAGAAGCTGATGTTGTTATGGTGGACATTGATGATGAGGGTCAAGCTGACCTTCTTCATACCATAATTGATGACTTAAATATAGAATGTAACATCATAAAAACAAGTAGAGGTAAACACTTCTATTTCAGAAACAGTGACTTAATAAAAGAGTCTACAAATAAAGTTTCATGTGTTGGTATTACCCACATGGATATTAAACTTGGAACAAACAACCGTATTTGTCCATTAGTAATTAATGGTGAAGGTCGTGAGATTGTAAAAGTGGTTGATGAATTGGACATTATTCCAGCATGGTTAAAACCTATTAGGGCAAAAATCAACTTTCAAGATATGGTTGAGGGTGAGGGGAGAAATCAAGCGTTATTTAATTATATCCTTACACTTCAAAAGGCTGGAATGACTAAAGAGCAAGTCAGGGAAACAATTCGCTTAATCAATAAATATATCCTGAAGGATAGTATCAGCACAAAAGAGATTGAAACTATTTTACGGGATGATGCTTTTCTAAAGGCTTCTTTTTACAATGAAACTGGCAAACTTCAATATGAAGCACTAGCAACATATTTAAAAGATGAATACCACATCATCAAGATTAATGGTCATCTTCATATTTATGTTGATGGTGTATATAAAAGAGATACTGACCAAATAGAAAGACTTCTTTTGAAGTACATTAATAATAGTACAAAGTCAGTGCGGGGAGAGGTTTTAAGATGGCTGGAACTCATATGTCCTGAACGAAGTGTTGAATCTGAAAGATACATATTGATGAAAAATGGTATCTATGACGTATATGAAAAGAAACTTCTTGACCATGACCCTAAAAGAGTATTTCAGAATAAGATTGATTGGAATTACAACCCTAACGCATACAGTGAAACAGTTGAAAACCTACTTAAAAAGGTCAGTTGTGGTGATGAAAGTATTAAATCATTAATTGAAGAAATGGTTGGATTCTGTTTATACAGAAGGTCAGAAATAGGAAAGTTCTTCATCTTAACTGGTGAAGGGTCAAATGGTAAAAGTACAATACTAGAAACTATCACACGTTTATTGGGTGAAGATAATATTTCTAGTGTATCAATGAAAAACCTGACAAAGAGATTTAACGCTTTCCAGCTACAAGGTAAGCTGGCAAACATAGGTGATGATATCTCAGGGGCATACATTGAAGAAAGTGAAGACTTGAAGAAGTTGACTACTGGTGAAAGGTTAGATGTTGAAGAAAAAGGAAAGAATGTATATCCAATTAGATCATATGCCAAACTTATTTTCTCAGCCAATACCATTCCGAATGTGAAGGATAGTTCATGGGGATTTAGAAGAAGAATGATGATAATTCCATTCAATGCTAGTTTCAAACCAACCGATAGCGATTTTGACCCACAAATTAAGGATAAACTTTCAATACCTGAAGCTATGGAATATTTCTTATTAATTGCACTCAGAGGACTTGATAGAGTCATAAACAATCATGGATTTACCACACCTGAAGCCGTTAAAAGAGAACTTGATGAATATAACAAAGATAATAATCCGGTCATACAGTTTTGTGAGGAAGTGGATGTTTTAAACCAAACTACAATATCAAGTTATAGAAAATATGTTGTTTGGTGTCATGATAATGGTTATAGCCCAATTACTTCAAATAAGTTCAGCCGACAAGTTAGGTCAATATGTGGTTATGAAAGAAAACAAGTTAGGCTTCCTGATAAAACAAGAGGTTATATTTTTGTAAATGATAGAAAAGAATAAAAGATGTTTACCCATGCTATTTTATATTATCACTCAAAATGGTCGACTTAATCATAAGCTTAGCATATACTTCCTGAATGATATCAGAGGGGATTGGAAACTACAGCATCAGTGATGTTTAAATATTGGGTTGTCTCATCACGAGTCAATGGCTTATAGAGTTTATTACGTATTTATTAAAGATAGCTGTATTTAGATGACAAGCTGTACGTGCTGAATATCAATACTTATAGAAGTTAAATGAATTGATAGTTAAATATATTACCAAACAGATGACTAATGAGTGATATCCTTCTAACATAGAGTATCAAATGATTCAGTGTTATGTCAGCCTTTGTCATTTGTTTTTTGTATTATTAATAATTATTTATTATTAATATATATAAATATATATATTAAAGAATTTATAGGCAATAGGGTGACGGTGAAAAAATGGCTGTATGTTATGAGCATCAAAGGGTTAATGTGTCATTTAGACGATTAATAATGGATGAAAAACTTAAAACAAGATGACAAAAAAGGGGGATGGATGGAGAATGAAGGATAGCAACTATGGAAAAGTTGAAGAGATATTATACGGAATTCCAAAGCTTAAAGCTGAAATAGAAAATTTAAAGATTGACCTTGAAGAAATTCAAGAAGTTCGGAGAATAACGGTATTGAGTGGGAATGAAAAAGCTGGTTCACAAACCTATAAAATAGTAAGTTCGGTTGAAGATGAAGTTATTAATCGTGATGAAAATTTAGCTGATAGGATAAAGGCAATAGAGTTAAATATTCAAAGAAAAGAACGTCAAATAAAAAGGGTTGAAAATGTATTGGCCACATTAACAGAACAAGAGAAGTTATTGATTGAGATGAAATACTTCAAGAGATATTCAGTAAATCGCATATGTGAGATATTGGACATTACAACACCAACCTTTAATTTAAGAAGAAGAAATATAATGGATAGAAAGTTGGTTCCTTTGTTTTTGGTTAAAGGGTTGTTTTCAACCTAAATCATTCGACTAAACACTAATAATATCAAGGGTTTTAGTGAGTTCACGAAAAACTTTACTTTAAGTCTATTGATGGTTTATACTGAAGCAAAAAACATGAGGGCATTAAAGATGAATGACTTAGAATTACATCAAAAAATTAGACAACTAGCAAAAAAAGTAAATGAATTAACTGAGAAGATAAATGAACTGGAAGGTAACAACATAGATTTTGATAAGGCATTATATACCGTTCCTGAAGTTGCTAAAATGTTAGGACTTACTAGAGAAGCTGTATACCATATGATTAAACGTGGTGAACTTCCAACAATTAAACTAGGCACTATTAAAATAAGAGCAACAGACCTATTAAAAATACTATATGGTGACAATCGATAGTAACTTTAATTAATGGACTATATGAAAGCTAACAGATACCCCCCGTACCCAATAGGGGGGGTTATTAGGCCTATCTCCTAGACCACGTGAGCAATCAAATGTACATAGTTTTTTAGGAATGATTATTTTAAACTTGAGTTAATCTTTAATTAACTTATATTCACCCTTTTCTTTAATGAAAATTTGCATTGTGTTATCAACATATGAGGCATGATTCTTATTAAATAACACCACATTCATTCCATTTTCATTCAATAAGTTCATTCGAGTACTTTTATAAATAATCCCTAAATATCCTTTGTTTCTAAGATATTTGGCAAAATATCTAAATGGTAAATACTCTTTTATGGACTCAACGTCATCATCATTTATCGGCTTAACGACATATTCCTCTAATATTTTTAAAAGTATTTTTGCCAGTGCAACACCTACTTTTTCGGTAGTTATCTTATCAAATTGATGTTTATCTAATTCTTCTTTTGTTTTAGCTTTAAGCCATCCCGATATAGCGTTGTCTGAAAGACCAGCCTGTTTCAGCCTTTTGCATTTTGGTTTAAGTTTCTTCAGTATTTGTTCTTGGATTGAGTCATAATATGTATCCATAGGTTCATTTATTTCGCTGTACGAAGTTAGTTCATAACATAGATTAATAATTTTTCCTGAGGTAATAGTTGGTGCAAATTCACAAACTGTTACATAATCACCATCTTTAGTTCTAGATTCTTCAAAACAAGTTCTTTTAGCAATATTTATATCTTGTCTGTCAATATTCTCGTTAGCGAACCCAAGATATAAAAAGGCTACTCCATCAGGATTCCATCTATTCTTTTTACAATATTCTTCTTTTGGGACTAATCTCTCATAATCATTTAAGTAATTTCCTTTTTGGCATCTAACTAAATACTTTAAATCTGATATATCTAATGTAAATCTATCAGCACATGACATAATAACTTCAGTATACATTTGTTCAAATATATCAATGAAGTTATTTTCATCATTAGCATTTTCTTCCTCTTTCATATTTTGCCATAATTCCTCTAATTTTTTACCTATAGCTTCAATTTCTTCTTGTGTAATAGCCAGTGTATTCATTCAACCTACCTCCAAATATAATATTCTGCACAATTTGATAAAATGATTATAATATTTAATGTAAAAATATAATATTGATTATTATATCAGGTTTTTGTGTTTTATATAAGTTTCTAGTAATCAAGCCTATATTGCTTTTTATTGATATATTTATATTATTTTGGATGAACTTATATTTAATTAAACAGGCAGTAATTGAGAAGAGTTATTTTGACACATATTTTGACACATATTTTTGTGTCAAAATAAGATTTTAAAGGAAAATAAGAGCATAGTAGAGATGTTAAGATATTGATAAATATGGCATTTGATGTATTATCAATAGATACATAAAAGGAGTGATTACGAATTCCTAAACCGTGTGTCGTAGGTTCAAATCTTATCAGGTACAGTGGGTAAAGTCTTACAATTACTTGTTTTTCAAGGATTGTAGGGCTTTTTATTTTGGAATGAATTATGATAATCTAAAGCTAAATGTATTTGCAGATGGAACCTCTTGAAGTAGTGATACTTCAAGACTTTTTTCATTTTATGGATGTAAAAGCAATAAAATATTGACCGACTGGACGGTTGGTTTTATAATGTAGAATATAATTTCAATGGAGGATAAAGTTATGGAATCAAGAAATAATGATAAGCGCGTGGAAAAAGGGGATGAAACTTATACAAGGATACTTATTTCAGCAATCAATTTGATATCGGAAAATGGTATTAGTGGTATCAGTGCCTCTAAGTTATCTGCCCTATCAAATGTGAGTAAAAGTACGATATTTCATCATTTTAAGACCACTCAAGAGATTCCAGAAGCAGCACTTAAGCTGATTATGGAAAAAATGATTAAGCCTATTGATGATTTAGAAGATGAAGATTTAGGTGGATTTTTGAACCATTTAGGAGCATCTGTCATCACCATATCGGAAGATTATAAAAAATTATATAAGTCCTTTTTTTCTTTTTATCATGAGAGCATGTTTAATAAAACGTACCAAAAGCTTATGGGAGAATATCTAGAAAGTTCAAAAGCTAGCTTAACTGATCAAATAAAACGAATATCAGACAAACCTTTATCAGATCAAGAAGCAAGCGTTTTTTCTACTCTGATTATTGCCACTCTTGATGGTATAGGGATGCATATTCTCATGGAAGGAGACAGGGATGAATATCTAAAGGCGTGGAATCTTCAAGTAAAATTCATTTGTGACATGCTTAATAATAATTAATAGAATAAGGGGTGCATTATGAAATCAATTCAAATACCGAAGTTTTTGCATGAAGTATTTGGTAAAGAATCTACAATAATAGAATTAACATTGACGTTGGTATTTGCAATTTTATCAACAATAATACTTTTAACCAAAACATACTCAGAATGGAAAGGTCTTGAAATATTTCAGATAGTAGTAATTTTGATAATGGCTTTTGATATAAGTGGTGGGGTAATTGCTAATTTTACTTTTTCAACCAATAATCAATATAAAGAAAATGCGAGAGCTAGACTGATTTTTATTGCAATACATGTTCAACCATTAATAATGGCCTTTATATTGGGAGGATATTACTTACCATGTGCTTTGACCTGGGGATATAGCATTATGAGTGCCTTTATTGTAAACAAATGTGCAAATCATCCAGCGCAACGAACCATAGGGGCTGAATTTATGGCTTTTGGGATTTTATGGTTAATACTGTTTTTCTATGATTTACCAAAATTTTTATTAGTAATACTGATTATGTATTTGATAAAAGTTTCATTTAGTTTTGCTGTCAATCATTATGCCCCTAGAGAGGTATAGATATGTCAAGCCAAGTACAATAGTGAAGACGAGTTATTGACACTTGGAATTGGAGTTGGGTATCTTGGATGAATGGCTACTTTACTCGTTTTGAGAAAACTAGGTTGAAGAAAATACTTGACCTGCACGTTAGGGATACCTTTATATTTAGTGCTAGAATGATACCAAGGAGGACATGTGATGCAGATTAATGAAGTTATAAAACAAGTTGACTTAAGTAAGCGTGCAATTAAGTATTATGAAGAAGCGGGGCTTTTAGAGGTAACAAAAGAAGAAAACGGCTATAGAAATTATACTGAGCAAGATATTAAAATCTTAAAAGAAATTTCAGCTTATCGTAAGTTAGGTATTAGCATTAAAGATATTAAGGTATTACTTCAAGGAAAAGATACACAGTTGCTAGAAACTATTTATAAAGAAAAAAGGGGACAATTAGAAAGCTATCAACAAGAAATAGAGGCATTGAAACAATTTATAGAAAAACATGATGTAGAAATGCTTTATTGTGAGCTAGATTATGAAACAGTAGGCAAAGCAATACAAGAAATGATACCTGGATTTTATGGATATTTCTTTATGAACCATTTTATGCCTTATTTGCAGATTCAACTTAAGACCAGTGAGCAACAAGAAGCTTATCAAAAGATCATTGATTTTTGGGATCAGGTAGAGATTAAAATTCCGTTCTTTATGAGACTTGGAAGCTACTTCTTATATAAATTACCAAAGCCTAGTATAGAACAGATGGTTGCTCAGATGGAAAATCAGTTACAAAAGTATGTAAATGCTACGGAAGAGGAGTATGAAAAGTTAAAAGAACAAACCAAACGCAGTGTTAAGATGCAAAATAGTTTATTATATAAATTTCATCCTGTCTCTATTTCAAAGAGGAGGTTTATGAAGCGATTGCAAGATTGTGGATATAATGATATTTTTATTCCCAATATGATTGCACTATCTCCTACATACAAAGCTTACCATGAGGCACTAACAAGCATGAATAATAGAATTTGTAGTGATTTAGGATTGTATTATGATTCTAACTATAACTTAGTAATGAAAGATAAAGGATAGGATTACAACATCAAATGATTATAAATAGATTGAAGTCATTTGTAATATGACATATAGCTGTCAGATTTAGATAAGTATACTTAGTTTACCAACATAGAAAAGAGGTAATAAAGATGACTTATGAAATCGTCAATTTAGAAGAAAAGATAGTTGTAGGGGTAAGTGCAGTTACAGGAAATAGTGACCCAGAAATGGGGGCAATCATAGGTGGCTTGTGGGAAAAACTCTATCAAGGTGGCATCAATGAGCAGATTAAAAATAAGGTAAATGAATATGCTATTGGTCTTTATTCGGACTATAAAGATGATCAATACTGTGTCACAGTAGGTAGTGAAGTGTCAAAAGCTGATAATGAGAATCTTACAGCTAAAGTGATTCCAGCAGGACGCTATGCAAAGTTCTCTATCCATGGGCATATGGTACAAGCTGTTGCTCAGGCATGGGAAGCAATTTGGCAGCTAGACTTAGAGAGAAGTTTTACAGGTGATTTCGAAGAATATTATAACTGTGATGCTACGCAGGCAGATATAGCTATTTATATAGCCTTAAGATAGGTACATTAATTTTGGTAATAGGGGAGATTTGGAGGGAAGAAATAAAGAGATTTACATAAAATGACATTGACAAAAGTGGCTTTTGAGGATAGATTAGAGGAGAATTGAATAGTCCGGTAGATAAGGTTACTACAGGGATAAGGATTGCTGCCGCGAAATAGTGGAGACACTATGAGTTGGTTAGCAGGCTATGTCGAATCCAAGGCATAATCTAATGCAATTTCAAGATGACTCAGTCATTGCGCCCTGTGAAGCTAAAGTTTGAACGGTAGTATAGTAGATTTATAGGTCTATTATAAAATAATGATGGAGATAGATCCACGCCGGTGTTCATACTTTGGCGTGGTTTTTTATTTGCCAAAATAAAAAATGATAAAAGAGAGGTGAGGAGAATGGAAGGTGAATATAGTAGTGGGCAGGGCATAAATGTACATAGGAAAAAAATAGAGTTTATGTGGCTAAGAAACCATCCATTCTTTAGCCGTTAGATATAAATGACTATTTTTTTTCGAAGCATATGTCTTGCTCTTACAGAATGAATAAAGGTTCAAAATGTAAAAAGGGGGGCAGAAAAATGAATAAAGAAGTTATTTTAGAGTTAATAAACCAAAAAGATTTTTCTAGTTTAAAGGCAAAGCTTCAAAAAATAAATCCTGTAGATTTAGCAGCACTTTTAGAAGAGTTAGAGGAAAGACAGTTACTTATTGTTTTTAGAGTGCTAAATAAAGAAGAAGCAGCAGTCACTTTTTCTTATATGAATAGCTCCATGAAAAAGCTACTTATTGAGGGACTTACAGATAAGGAGCTTAAAGAAGTAATGGATGAAATGTTTTTAGATGATACAGTAGACATTATTGAGGAAATGCCGGCAAATGTGGTGAAACGTATCTTAAAAAACACAGATGAAGAAACGAGAAATAGCATTAATAACATGCTCAACTATCCTAAAGATAGTGCAGGAAGTATAATGACCATTGAATATATTCATTTAAAAAAGGATATGTGTGTATCAGAAGCTATTGAACGTATTCGTACAGAAGGAATAGATAAAGAAACGATTTATACCTGCTATGTAACAGAAAATCGTAAGCTCATTGGATTAGTATCCATTAAAGATTTATTAATGTCAAAGGACGAAAATAAGGTTGGAGACATTATGGAGACTCATGTCATTTGGACTTATACACATGAAGATCGAGAAAATGTAGGGAAGATGTTTGTAAAATATGATCTTTTAGCGATACCTGTAGTAGATACAGAGCAGTGTTTAGTAGGCATTGTAACTGTTGATGATGCCATGGACGTTATAGAAAAAGAAACAACAGAAGATATGACTAAGATGGCAGCTATGAGTCCTAGCGAAGAAAGCTATTTTAAGATGTCTGTATTCAAACATGCAAAGAATCGTATTTTATGGCTTTTAATACTTATGCTATCTGCTACTATTACGGGGAATATTATTACCCAATATGAAGGAGCCTTTTCTACGATTCCATTACTAGTTGCCTTTATCCCCATGCTTATGGATACTGGTGGCAACTGTGGTTCGCAAAGCTCCACATTGATTATTCGTGGATTAGTTTTGGATGAAATAAAATTCAAGGATTTCTTTAAGGTCATTTTTAAAGAGTTTCGTATTTCATTAATAGTCAGTGTCATACTAGCTATAGTTAATGGTCTTAGAATATTTTTAATGTATCATGACTTTACCTTAGCGGTAGTGGTTGGATGTTCTTTAGTATGTACAGTTATTATGGCAAAAGTGATAGGATGTATCTTACCGCTTATTGCTAAAAAATGTAAGTTAGACCCAGCCATTATGGCGGCGCCGTTAATTACAACCATAGTGGATACGTTTTCTATCTTAGTTTATTTTAATATTGCAACGCTTTTCTTTAAATTATAGAATAAAGTCATCATGAAGGGGCTGCTCAAATAGTACTAATAAATATTGCTATTTGAGCAGCCCCTATAATATTTTACTACTGTTCAATTTGACAGCCAGTGTTCTCGATACACGCCTTAATGGTGCTTTCATTGGTAGAGTCGTTGTAGCCTACCTCGATAGAACATTCGCCTAAATCAACATTAATCATAGAAACCCCATCTATTTTACCTAGTGCATTTTTGACTTTAGTTTTAGTTTCCGAATTTAGTAAACCTGATACATTATAGTGAACTCTATGCATGACATACTCCTTTTATTATAACTAGACTTTTTGAACATTTGAGGCAGCTAAACCTTTATCATCTTGAATGATATCAAAGTTGACACTTTCACCTTCATGTAAATGTACTTAAGTGTAGTATGTCTTTACGGGTTTATATTTATAATGGAAAATATTTGTTCTAGATGAACAAGGAGAGCATATAAATATACATATTAAAATATTGACAATATTTTAATATGTATATATAATTAATGAAATTAAGCATATAATAACACTAGGAATACTAGGAAATAAAAAAGGGGATGAAGTAATGAAAAAGAAAATAGGGAGTTATCTTTTGACGACACTTCTTGTGGGGGCGCTTTTAGTAGGGTGCGGAGGTACGACTAGTAAGGAAACCATAGTAACACCTACCACTAATGGAGCCGAAGTAGCAAGTCAGACGATTAACTATGCGATTTGGAGTTCTCCAAAAGGCGTTTTTAATCCAGTTTTATTAAACGATATTTATGACAGAAAAGTAGGGGAATTGGTTTTCTCATCACTCCTTACTTTAGATGCAGATGATAAGATTATTCCAGCACTAGCTGAGAGCTATGAAGTTTCTGAGGATAATCTTAAAATAACATTTAAGCTAAGAAGTAATGTGACTTGGCATGATGGTAAACCTTTTACTGCAAAGGATGTTGCCTTTACCTTTACAAGCATAGCTGATCCGAATTATACAGGACCTCGTTTTGCTGAGATAGAAAAGCTAGTAGGTGCAAAGGACTATAGAGATGGCAAAGCAGATGCTGTAAAGGGAATTGAAATTATTGATGATCAAACGATTAGCTTTACATACTCAGAAGTTTATGCAGCATCTCTTGCTAATTTTGCTATTCGTGGCATTTTACCTGAGCATATATGGGGATCTATTCCTGTAGGGGAATGGGAGCAACAAACTAGTCTATTAACAAATCCAATCGGTACAGGTGCTTTTAAGCTAGTAAACTTTGTACCTGATCAATACGTAGAGCTGGTAAGAAATGATAATTATTTCTTAGGTGCACCAAAACTTGAAAAGGTTATTTTAAAAGTAAGTAATCAGGAGACAGCCCAAGGAGAACTGATTAATGGCACCTTAGATATTGCAGCACTATCTTCTTTTAAACAACAGGATTTAGATACCTATACTTCTGCAGGTAAGACGATTTTAGAATATCCAAGTGCTAGCTATCAATTTATGACTATGAATAATGAAAATCCATTATTTGCAGATAAGAGAGTAAGGCAGGCTATCACTTATGCTATTAACCGTGATGGACTTGTGAATCAATTGCTTGAAGGACATGGTTCTATTATTAATGCACCGCTTGCAGTATCTAGCTGGGCTTATCCAAAAGAAGGATTAAACGATTATGCTTATGACGCTGAAAAAGCAAAAGCGCTCCTTGCAGAAGCAGGTTGGACAGTGGAAAATGGCGTATTACAAAAAGATGGTACTGTATTTAAAGTGGATTTACTTGTACCTACAGGTAATAAAGTAAGAGAACAATCAGCGCCCATTATTCAGCAAAACTTAAAAGAAATAGGCATTGAAGTTAATATCCAGACCATGGACTTTGCCTCTGTAAAAGCAAAAGTATATGAGGAGCATGTTTATGAAATGGCACTTATGGGATTCTCTTTAGAGCTTGACCCTGCCGATGCAAAATCTTATTGGAGCTCGGAGCTATTAGGTAAACCAGGCTTCAACTTTGCAAACTTCAACAATGCACAAAGCGATACTATACTTAATCAAGCAGCACAATCACTTAACCAAGATGAAAGAAAAGTTCATTATAATGAATGGGCAAAATTACTTAATGAAGAAGCACCTTTTGTTTATCTCTATAGCCCAAATGAGGCAAGAGTATATAATCCAAACATCAAAGGTTATAACTTCTCTAACTATATAGAGTTCCCTAATATTCATAAATGGACTGTAGAATAATCAAATAATCTAAAAGGTGCTTGTAAAGTTGAGAAAGAAAAATCACTTTACAAGCGCCTTTTTGCAGTTAAAAAATGGAGGAGGTGGGAGTTTGAGGTATGTCATAAAAAGGTTACTTCAAACCATTCCTATTTTAATAGGAATTTCAATTATTATCTTTACACTAGTCAATTTACAGCCAGGAGACCCTTATGCCAATATGATGGACCCCAATTTATCTGCTGAGATGAGGGAGGAGATGTTAGAGAAGATAGGTTATTATGACCCACTCCCTGTTCAGTATGTAAGGTGGTTAGGCCGTGCTATTCAAGGAGACCTAGGATATTCTATAGTCTATAAAGCACCTGTTTTAGAGGTCATTAGTAGCAGGTTAGGAAACACTTTTATTTTATCCTTAATGGCTATCTTACTAAGTATTCTAATTGCCATTCCCATTGGTATTGTCACTGCTATTCGGCAAAAGAAATTAATAGATTACATTGCTACAGTCATTGCCCTTATGGGTCTTTCTATTCCAGCTTTTTTCTTTGGAATGCTTATGATTAAATGGTTCTCAGTAGACCTTAAGTGGCTTCCTATATCAGGTATGGTAACAGCAGGTGCTAATTTGGAAGGTATGGCGTACGTTATAGATGTCATCAAACATATGATTTTACCAACTCTGGTATTAGCCCTTATTAATACAGCTTCACTTATGCGTTATACAAGGTCTAATATGATAGAAATCATTCAGCAAGATTTTATTCGAACAGCTAGGGCGAAAGGTGTGAAAGGTTATCAGGTTATTTATAAGCATGCACTAAAGAACTGCATGATTCCCATTATTACTATTATTAGCCTTCAAGTACCCACACTCTTTTCTGGAGCCTTACTTACAGAAACCATTTTCATTTGGCCAGGTATAGGAAGGCTTAACTATGAGGCGGTTATGAATAGGGACTATCCACTTATTATGGGAATTGTAATGTGCATTGCTATTTTAACACTAGGAGCCAATCTGATAGCCGATATACTGTATGCTATTGTTGACCCACGTATTAAATATGAAGCCTAGAAAAGAGGTGAACGGTATGAAAAGATTAAGAAGTCGAACCAAAGGGCTAGCTGGGAGGGTCTTTGGTAAAAATAAACTAGCCTTAGTAGGATTTATGATTTTAATACTCTTTATTATGCTATCTGTATTGGCACCAGTTATAACGCCTTATGAAAGAGATGCTATTGATCTTGCTATGATAGAAACTTCCCCTTCTAGAGAACATCTTTTAGGGACAGATGAATTAGGAAGAGATGTACTTACTCGCCTTTTATATGGTGGTAGAGTATCTTTAGGTGTAGGTATTGCGGCAACAGCGCTTCAACTTGTAATTGGTATAACTTTAGGCGCTATTGCAGGCTATTTCGGTGGCTTAGTAGATAATATGATTATGCGATTAGTAGATATTATGATGTGTTTTCCCTTCTTTGTGATTGCTATTTCTATGGCAGCTATTATGCAGCCTGGAGTAGTAAGCTTGGTGATTATTATAGGGATTTTACAATGGACTAATATCGCTAGAATTGTACGTGTAGAGATTTTATCTCTTAAGCAAAGAGAATTTATAGAAGCAAGTAGAGTACTGGGGTTAAATGGTTTTGAAATTATTACAAAGCATCTTTTACCAAATGTATTAGCACCTCTTATTGTTTATACCACACTAGCTATTGCCAATGGCATTTTACTAGAGGCAGGTCTTAGCTTCTTAGGAATGGGTGTGAGACAGCCACAGCCTAGTTGGGGAAATATGCTGACGGCTGCACAAAGTATGAGAGTGCTTCAGTCGCAGTGGTGGCTTTGGATACCACCAGGATTAATGGTATTTTTAACCGTGCTTTCTATTAACTTTTTAGGTGATGGACTAAGAGATGGACTAGATCCTAAATTAAAAAGGAGGTGAGCAAATGACTATGGAAAATGAAATGATATTAGAAGTAAAAGATTTAAAAGTAAGCTTTCTAACAGATGAGGGGAAAGTTCAGGTTATAAATGAGATAGGCTTTATCCTAGGGAAAGGGAAAATACTTGGTATCGTAGGTGAATCAGGTTGTGGCAAAAGTGCACTAGCCCTATCGATTATGGGACTTTTAGCCAAAGGACAAGGCTTTGTAGACGGCGGAGAAATCAAACTAGAAGGTAAATCATTACTAGAGCTTAAAGAGAATGAGCTTGAGAAAATAAGAGGCAATGAAATGGCTATGATTTTTCAAGAACCCATGACCTCCTTGAATCCTGTCATGACCATAGGGGATCAAATCGGTGAAACCCTACGAATTCATAAGGGCCTAAAAGGAAAGGCAAATAAAGAAAAGGTGATAGAACTTTTAAATGCTGTTAATATTCCTGAGCCTAGAAGGGTGATGAAAGAGTATCCACATCTACTAAGTGGTGGCATGAGACAAAGAGTGATGATTGCTATGGCGCTTAGCTGTGTGCCAAAGTTACTCATTGCAGATGAGCCGACTACAGCCCTAGATGTAACGATTCAAGCTCAGATACTAGAGCTGATTAAAGAGCTTAATAAAGCCTATGAAACAAGCATTATGCTCATTACCCATGACTTAGGTGTCATTGCAGAAATAGCAGATGAAGTATTGGTACTCTATGCAGGACATATAGTAGAAAAAACAACTGTAGAAGAACTTTTTGATCATCCAAAGCATCCTTATACAAAAGGACTTTTAGATTCTAGACCAAGTAAGGGAACCATTCATCATTATTTACATAGTATAAAAGGAACAGTTCCTTCATTAAAAGAGATGCCAAAAGGGTGTGCTTTTTATCCAAGATGTGATTACAGTAAGGAACAATGTAAAGAAGAGCAGCCTAGTTGGACTAATCTCACAAAGGAGCATGGGGTGATGTGTTTCTTGTACGAGGAGGAAATGAAGGATGAGTGAAACAATTTTACAAGTAGAGAATCTGAAAAAGCATTTTGTAACTCAAAAGGGATTATTAAAATCTCAAAATAAAATTTTAAAAGCAGTGGACGGTATTTCATTAACTATTCAAAAAGGGGAATCCTTTGCTTTAGTGGGGGAGTCTGGTTGTGGTAAATCTACAGTGGGACGTACCATCCTTAATTTACTAGCACCTACAGCAGGTAAAGTAATTTTTGAGGAGCAAACCCTTTATGATGTGGAAAATCGGGTGAAGCTCAATCAAAAGAGTATGTTTAAGTTAAGAAAAGATATGCAGCTTATATTCCAAGACCCTTTTGCAAGTCTAGATCCTAGAATGACTATAGGTCAAATTGTTTCTGAGGGAATTATCAAGCATAAAATACGAGATCAAAAAGGAGCCTTAGAGTTAGGGGCGCAGATGTTAGCACTATGTGGACTAGATGGTGATGCCCTAGGGAGATATCCTCATGAATTTAGTGGGGGACAACGTCAACGTATTGGCATAGCTAGAGCACTTGTCTTAAAACCTAAATTAATTATAGCAGATGAGCCTGTAGCAGCTTTGGATGTATCCATACAAGCACAAGTACTTAACTTAATGATGGAGCTAAAAGCACAATTTGGGCTCACCTACTTATTTATTTCTCATGATTTAGAAGTAGTACGCTACTTTTGTGACCAAGTAGCGGTGATGTATATGGGTAATATCGTAGAAACAGCAGACACCAAGACACTATTTGAGGAGACTTTACATCCTTATACAAAGGCACTTTTATCAGCTATTCCCAAGGCGCATCCCAAAATGGAGAAAAAGAGAATTTTACTAAAAGGTGAGATGCCAAGTCCAGTAAATCCACCAAGCGGTTGTAAGTTTCATAACCGTTGCCTTTATGCCAAGGAAGTTTGCATGAAGGAGGTTCCACTATTTGAAGAAGTGGGGCAAGGTCATTTTGTAGCTTGTCATAGGTGGAAAGAAATTGGAAGTTAGGAGTGAGGAAATGAAACCATTAATTGGTATTACAACAGCATATGAAAAAAGAGAAAAACGGGATTATGAGAGTTTAAGTTATAATTATATTAAGGCTGTTCAATTAGCAGGAGGCCTTCCTATTCTTATTCCAACACTTTTATATGAAGAGATGGACAGGTATTTAGATTTAATAGATGGTCTTATTTTATCAGGAGGAGATGATATCGATCCAGCTCTTTATGGTGAAGAACCTATTTTAGAGCTAGGGGATGTATGCCCAGAAAGAGACCTTTTTGAAATGAAATTTTTGGCTAAAGCCATAGAGAGAAAAGTTCCTATATTAGGCATTTGTAGAGGATTTCAAATGATAAATGTAGCATTGGGAGGAACCCTTTATCAAGATATAAAAGTGCAGCAAGGTAGTGAGTTTAATCATTTAAACTTAGTGGATCCAGTGGACACTTTGGAACATGAAGTAACTCTTGAGCAAAATTCTATGCTTTATCAGATGATGGGAAAGGATAGATTGATGGTTAATTCATTACATCATCAAGCCATCAATGAAATAGGAAGAAACCTAAAGGTAGTAGGGCTATCTTTTGATCATATTGTTGAAGCTTTGGAATATGAAGGAGAGAGTTTTATGTTAGGTGTGCAGTGGCACCCTGAAGATTTGGTGGTAAAGGATAACTATTTTTTAGAGTTATTCAAGGCTTTTATAGAAGAAGTAAAAAAATAAAATGCTCATAGTCCTTTATTAAGGAAGGGTGTATTTATTAGAATCAATATGATATAATAATTATTATTAATAAATTCGAGTAATAGAAGGAGCGCATATGGATAATAAAATCACCTTAACTTATGACGGAAAGTCTTACCAAGTAGCCGTAAATGAACAAGTTGTTGCTACTGTAGAAAAGATAGAGGAAGCTTATATGAGCTTTGAAAAAACTATTGCTAATAATAAATTAGTAGTAGAAGGAAAATGGGAGACTATAAGGGAGCAAGTAGAGAAATTTGGATTAAATGATGTAGAGGTTTTTGATAGTTATCAGGCTATTCAATATCAAACACTTAAATATTTTCATCAAACAGGCATGTTATTTTATATGGAAAAAGAAGAGATGGTTGCTTTGACAGGGGGATATCGCTTCCTACTTTTTCTATTAGAAAGAATAGCGCATAATGAGCTTGATGATAGTAAAGGCTTGATTGAACTTTGTAGTGAAGCTATTAAAGAAGGCATTGGATATCGTATAAAAGAATCTAGCTTAACTTTATCTAGTCCAGTTTTTAATTATGGAAATGTGACCTATAACTTCTCTAATCAAGAAATGCATAAAGGGACTCAAATTGAAAAAGTAGGTTTTGACGTATTTAAAGCGTATGTATTAGAAGTGATTCATTTTGATATTACAAAGATTTCACATGATTCACAATCATAAAATATATAGAAGTATGATTCATACTCTATGAAAAGATTAAATAGAGTAAAGAAAAAATGGCATGAAAAAAGCTAATTCGTAAAGAATTAGCTTTTTTACATTCATATGACATTTGCCCATGACGAAAAAGCTTAAAATAGTTCCTCAGAACAATATGAGCTTTCATAAGACTCTGGTTTGAAACTTTATTTGATCATGCAAGGTGTAAAACTAAATATTCTAATATAGAATTTTTGTGTGCTATAATGATGGTGATGGTGTTTAGATAATTTTAAATAATTAAAATAAAATTAATAAAGATAGTAATAGCATTTTGGGAGGGATTTAGTGAAAATCAATTATAGTTGCTTACCTTGTTTAGTTAACCAAGTAGTCAAAGTAGCAGAGATGACCAATGCGTCTCATAGAGAAGTGCTATTTCAAAACGTATTTAAATATTTAGGGGACAATTGTGGAGAGATTTGTTTAGATAAACTACTTATTAAGAGAATTAAAAAGGTTAATCCAAAATTAGATATTTACTTTGGTGTAAGAGGAAGTGCTGTAGTTAATGACTCTATAGAAGACGACGCTTTTTCTGTAGGGATTAATGAGTATGCAACTATAATTAGTAATGGAGACGATTCGCTAGGAACGGTATTAAAGAGAACAAGTAAGGCTTTTAAGGAGATTTATGAAAAAGTAGATATCATTATTGCCAAGGGACAAGCTAATTATGAGAGCTTAAGTGAAGAAAATGATAAAAATATTTATTTTTTACTTATTGCAAAATGCTAAGTAATAGCAAGATACATAGGCGTACCTCAACAATCAATGATTTGTTTAAATAAATAAGATAGGGAGGAAGGATAAAGAATGAATCAACCTAATCAAAGAGCATTAGAAAGAAAAATACGTTCTATAGAAGTATTAAAGGAATATAACGTACCTTACATTGAACACTTACCTGTTATTGAAACATCGGATTGCATTAAGATAAGAACAAAGGATGAAATAGCTAAGCGTGCCATTACTTGTTTAATAACGATTCAACTTGCCTGTGATGTCATGAATGATCATGAAGCTATTGATGAGTGTGTGAGTTTTTGTAAAGGTTTACTTGAGCAATTTGAGGTAGAGGAGTGCTTAACTGAAAAGGAAAAAGCAATATTTAGTTTAGAGGCAGACCAGCAGAGTGTTATTAATATGGTGTGGAAGTATGAAGCATATTGGATATTATTATGGGCATTAGGTATAGTAGAGGAATTGGATTACCCATCACATATTTGTGATTGTAATTTCGCTATTGAAGCAGTATCTTCTTGTGAGAATTATGAAGACTTTATCAGTCAAGCAAAGCTTAGAGATATAGAGGAAATCTTAGCTCAAGCAGATTTAATCTTCCGTTATGACTGGGCATGTGTAGATGCAAGAATCAAAGGAATGGAAGCACCAGCCGGTTTGGATTCTGGAGTTGTGTTTGAAAGACACTGGGGACTCAATTGGTTAATTGATGCAGATGAAGAAGATGACTGGGATTATGTAGGGACTAATACCTGATATAGATTAACTAAGATGCTGTGAGGAAGTAGAATTGATAGGAATCGTCTTTAAGGACAGATAGAAGACTAAGGGTGTACTCCTAGGATAGAAAATATCCTAGGAGTTTTTTATAGGATGAAAAATTAATATTTAATTGAACCTTTTTATAGTTCTTCGGGTCTAATGATTAGAAAGGAGTTGTGGGGAGGCATGAAGAAAATGACATCAGATGAGAAAGTTGACCATCTTCGTTCATATGAGCTAGCTATGTACCGCATTGCAAAAGGGATTTTAATACAGGAAGAGGATTGCAAGGATGCACTCCAAGAAGCTATGATTAGGGCTTATTGTCATATGGACAAGGTGAAGGAAATAACTTATTTAAAGACATGGGTACTTAGAATTACAATTAATGAATGCAACAGGTTTTATAAGAAGCGTAACCAATATGGGAAAATAACGCTTTTAGAGGAGCGTAGGGCGGTACATAAAAATTTGGAGGAGCATTGGGACCTTCATAAGGCCATTAGTCAATTAGAAAAGAAGTATAGAGAGCCGTTGGTGCTTTACTACTTTGGTGATTGTAGCTATGAGGAAATAGCACAAATTTTAAAATTACCTCTTGGAACGGTGAAATCTAGGATTTATTATGCCAAAAACAAACTAAAAGAAAGGTTGGGTGAGGAATATGAAGCAAGATGAGAGACTAGAGCAAGGTTTAGAGGCGTTAGGTGAAACTTTGGTGATAGATGAGTCTATGAGAAGCTATCTAGATGAAAATTATACGGCTATGAAGGATAGGGATGGCAGGAGAAAGGGAAAGGTAGGTCTTTTAAAATGCGCTACCATTTTACTAGCCTGTATTATGGGAATAGGCACAGTAGGAACCATTAATCCTTTGTTAGCAAAAAACATTCCTATTTTATATCAATTGTTCGTAGGACTGAATCAAACCTTCTTTAAAGATACGCCCTATGAGCAGTATGCAGAGCCAAAGGCATTATCAGTGATAGATAACGATATAGAAGTGATCATAGAAGAGGTTTTTTGTGACCAACATGAATTTGGCTATACCTATACGATTAGAAGTTTAAAAGATAAATTAAGAAAAGAAAACTCAGAATATGTAGGCGTTTTTACTGATGAAATCATCAAAATTAATGGAGAGGTTCTTGAACTTACATCTAGATATGGCAATGGAGATTATCAAGATGATTATACTTATACAGGGAGTAGTATATATGAAAGTTTATCATTATTACCAGACCAATTTGACCTTAGTTTAAGTATTAGGGCATTTAAAGATATTACACAAGAAGAACTTAATATTACAGGTAAATGGGACTTTGAGACAGTAGTAACTAAGCATACTAATCCATATAGTAAGGTAGTAGAAGTTAATAAAAAGGTAGAGGTAAGTGAGGCTATGCCTTTTGAATTAGAAATAGAAGAGGTAGGATTCACACCGCTCCACACTTATATTAGAATAAATGCCTCAGAAGAAATGGTAGCAAAAGCACTAGATGTATATGATATAAATTTTACTTTAATAGATAATTTAGGACAAGTATACTCACCTGGTAATGGAGGTATGAGACGAAATGAAGAGGGCATTTATGAGTGGTATATGACTTTTAGTATACCAGAAGAAATCCCAAGCTGGATTGCAATTGTGCCAAGTTATGTGCCTTATGATGAAGGGGAATGGTTACCTAAGGAAAGAGTAACAAAAGTTGAATATAAGGATATAGTTCCTGTAGTAATACAAAGAGAAACACTAGGCGATTATAGCATCATTGAAGTCAAGCAGCAGGAAGAAGATGTCATTGTTCGTGTAAAGGCAGAGCCAATGCAAAATCATGCTTATTTAGTTTTAGCATTAGAGAATGGGGATGAAAGAAGAGGAGGAAGTACTTATAAAGAAAAAGGAGAAATAGAGTGGCGTTATAAGGATTGTAAAGTAGAGGAATTACAAGGCTTTGAGCTTGAGGATAGTAGTGAAAGATTTGATACAGAGCAGATGATGAGGATTGAAATCAACTAAATAAACACAAAAAGGAACCATGCGTATATGCATGGTTCCCTTTTTGTCTTCCAGACTCTAGATTAACTTTCACTTTTCCTTTAGTAAGCCTCATCAAAGGCATAACAATGGCTCCTCAGCATATAGATGCTATAAGAAGAGGCATACTAAAGGTATTATGAAAGTTAAACCAATGAGTGAGGAGCTCTTAAAAGTCTTAGCCGGTGCACCTTTATGATAGGAAACTAAGGCCTTAAGACTCTGGTTTAAAACTTTGTTTATTGGTACTGCTATAGATGTAAAAACGCACTCGATAACTTATAAGTGGCGCCTCCCGTGTAGCGCACAAGTGAACATTTTCCTTAGAGCCAGAGGTACCTATAACAATAGATTGAGACTTGGTCGACCCGGTCAGTTCCTCAGGTTGATGCTGCGGTGATTATACCGTGGAAGTTATTTAATTTGTTTTTACACTTCTATATATGTGGGCTACAAATGGAATCCCTAACAAAAAAACAAAATATTTTTTACAATCTAAATAGAATAGGAACTTAGTTCATTTTTCTACGTCTAAACGATTAAATAATTATTTAGGGGGAGTCAAGTTATGAAAAAATGGGGAAATCAATTCAAAAAACTAATGTTTGTAGTAGGAATAAGTAGCATGGTATTAGCTAATGGTTGTGGTAGTAAGTCTGCAAGTGAAACAGCTGCTGTACCTGCTGAGAATTCTTATGCAGCACCGCAAGAAGAAGCAGCATATACTAGCAATGAATCTTCAGTTACTAGCGAAGAAAAAGCAGTTCAGGATGCAGCGGGGTATACGGGTGAGAATCCAAAGGTTAATACCACCTCTACGTATAATCGTAAAGTGATTAAAACAGGGAATATGGAGATTCAAACAGAGCACTTTGGTCAAACAGTTGAAAGTTTAACGAACTGTGTAATCAGCTTAGGGGGGTACATAGAAAGTTCGAATATTCAAGGAAGCAGCTTTTACAATAGGGATTCTAATAACCGAACAGCTACTTTAACAGTGAGAGTGCCACAAGCTCAGTTTGATGTTTTTGTCAATCGGGGGAGTGAATTTGGAAATGTATCTTACTTATCTTGCAATAGTGAAGATGTGACAAGTGCTTATGTAGATACAGAAATCAGGTTAAAGACACTAAAAGCGAGATATGATCGTTTACTAAAGCTTCTAGAAAAGTCAGGAACCCTCAAAGACTTATTTGAACTAGAGCAAGAAATTAGTAATGTCACTTATGAAATAGAAAACCTAAGTGGTACACTTCAGCACTATGATGCTTTAGTAGATATGGGTTCTCTTTCTATTCAAATACAAGAAGTAAAAGAAATAGTAGAGGAAAAGAAAGTGGATCCAACCTTTGGAGAGCAGGTACAAGAGGTATTTAAAGGCTCTTTGAATAGTTTAATAGAAATAGGTAAAGGACTTATCATTTTAGTTACAGGGCTTCTACCTTTTGTTGTCATAATGATACCTTTTATACTCATTGGTGTGAAGCTTTACAAGAGGAATAACAAGAAAAAAACAGCACTAGAGAAAAAAGAAGAAGAAAAAAGGGAATAAAGTGCACTATATTATGTTAATATCAGTAATAAACCGTTGCTTTTCATCATTAAGTATGATAAAATTTGCCTTATAAAAATAGTATACATTAAAAACAATGATGCGAAGTAGTAGGAAAGTCGTTTTATCAGAGAGCTACTGGGTGGTGTGAAGTAGTAAAATGGATTTTGTGAACTCGTCGCTAAGTTCCAGGCTGAACTCATAGTAGGTCATGGCGGGTCTTCCCGTTATAGAAGTTTGAGTGTGTAGGGTAATGCCCTGCAAATAAGAGTGGTAACGCGGAAATAGAACCTTTCGTCTCTTGGAGTATTCTAAGAGCTGAAAGGTTTTTTTGATGTTGTCTTACTAAAAAATGTAATGCTTAAGGAGGCAAAACAATGCAATACAATCACAAAGAGATTGAACAAAAATGGCGCAAACATTGGGAAGAACACCCAATTAATGTTGAAACAGAAGGTAAAAAACCTTATTACTGCTTAGATATGTTCCCATATCCATCAGGAAATGGTCTACATGTAGGTCACTGGAGAGGTTATGTACTTTCAGACGTATGGAGCCGTTATAAAATTCTTCAAAACCACTATGTCCTTCACCCAATGGGATGGGATGCCTTTGGTCTTCCAGCAGAAAACTATGCGATTCAAAAGAAAGTACACCCAGCTATTGCTACAGCAGAAAACGTTGCAAACTTTAAACGCCAACTTCACGATATTAGTGCAGTTTATGACTGGGATAAAGAAGTGAATACAACAGATCCA
>JAEWMQ010000013.1 GCA_023393125.1 Bacillota bacterium | reverse complement strand
ATGCCATTTTCAATATCTGAATATGGTAAAATACACTTCTTCATTTTCTCAAAAGAAAATGTATTTTGGACTTGACTTTTAATAGTTAGTCTCTCATTTCTTCCAAACGTTATTAAGCTCATAAACGCTCTTGACAGTAAAGCGGCGTGAGAAAAATATGAGGGTATTTTAAGCTTATAAGCCATCCTATCATATCTCACTTTAGCAATAATAATGTATAGAGCTCAACAATTCTTAACGAAGGATTTTCAATGTTTTCTTTTCATTCACAATAATGTATAAAGCGTCTTTGTAGTTTATTCTTGTAAAGTAGTAGCTATGTAGGGAGACTAGTGGACTTGCTGGAAGAGGCCTTGGAGCAGGGCTTAGAAACTCTTAATGAAGTAATCCTTATGGGTTTTAGGGCGAGTGTTTGAACGTAGTGAGTTTTCGCCCGTTCATAAGGATTACGAATTTAAAGTTTCTTAGCGGAGTGAGATAGCAGCTGGAAGCAAGTACACTAGTCGGACTACATAGCGATAACTTAACTTTATACAGTATTATTCGAATTTCAAATTATATAGATGAGTAACTGTTTTCATTATACGCATTTTTCATAGTGCTGTATTGCCTTTAGCTTTGTATTAGCAGTTTTATATAAGGTTAAATACATTTAAACAAATTGTCTTATTTTGATATATATGATATATTAGAGTGAAAATTGAAAGAAAATGTAGACTAATCAATAAATAATAAGAGAAGAGGAAGTTTAGTGTTTAAGACGTTAAAAAATGCATTATATGATAGCTCAAAGATTGATAGTAAAAATAAATTGTTTAGTAATAGAGCGCTATGGCTATTATTATTTCCTATTATTATAGAACAACTTTTAAACTCGCTTATGGGTATGGCAGATACAATGATGGTTAGTAATGTGGGAAGTGCAGCTATATCAGCCGTTTCATTAGTGGATTCTATTAATATTTTGGTTATCCAAGTCTTTTCAGCTATGGCAACTGGTGCTACCATTATCTGTTCGCAGTTTCTAGGTAGAGGAGATGAAAGCAAAAGTAATAAGGCGGCAAGGCAAGTTGTTTTAACAATGGCGGTTATTTCTATAATTTTAATGATTCTCTTAATTAGTTGTCGAAGCTGGCTTCTTAGTTTTATTTTTGGACAAGTAGAACCTGAGGTTATGGCAGATGCTAAGGTGTATTTTTTGATTACAGTATTATCCTATCCGTTTATAGCTTTGTTTAATGCAGGTTCTGCTTTTTACAGAGCTAGCGGTAACTCTAAGTTCCCTATGAAGATAGCTATTATTTCAAATATACTTAATATCATAGGAAATACGATTTTAATATTTGGTTTTAATATGGGAGTTGCGGGGGCTGCACTATCTACACTGGCTTCTAGGATATTCTGCACAATAGTGGTATTTTATTTCCTCAGTAAGCCTAAACAACCTATTGTACTTAATCAGTATTCAAAAATAAGACCGGATTTCACACTTATTGGTATGGTTCTGGCTATAGGAGTGCCAGCAGGTATTGAAAATGGTATGTTCCAATTTGGTAAGTTAGCTATTCAATCTACAGTTTCTACCCTGGGGACAGCTGCTATTGCAGCTCAAGCAATGACCAATATTTTAGAATCAATTAATGGTATAGCAGCTGTAGGTATAGGAATTGGATTAATGACCATAGTTGGTCAATGTATGGGGGCAGGCAGAAAAGAAGAAGCAAAATACTACATAGTTAAGTTAACAGGTTATGCCGAAGTGGCTATTATCTTGTCTTGCATATTTGCTATGGCTATTACAAAGCCTATTACCTATTTAGCAGGCATGGAAGCAGAAAGCGCAAAGCTTTGTTTTGAAATGATGATTGCTATAACAATCGTTAAACCTTTTGTATGGGTATTATCTTTTATTCCTGCTTATGGTATGAGAGCAGCAGGAGACGTGAAATTTTCAATGGTTGTATCCACTTTAACGATGTGGCTATGCCGTGTAGCACTAAGTGTTTACTTATGTAAGGTATGGGGATTTGGACCAATAGCAGTATGGATTGGTATGTTTGCTGACTGGACTATTAGAGGCATTATATTCACTACAAGATTCTTTAGTGGTAAGTGGGCAGAAAAGAAAGTGATATAATTTGAATATAAATAAAAGGGGAAAAATCATATGGAGCTTATTAGACTAAATGAAAGAATATGGTATACTACGCCAGAAGAAGAAACAGATAGACCTGTATTAGGCTATATCAAAGGGGACAGATATGCATTAGCTGTAGATGCAGGAAATTCTAAGGCACATGTTCAAACATTTTATGAATTACTTCAATTAGAAGGCTTAAGGCTTCCTGATTATACAGCCATAACTCATTGGCATTGGGATCATACTTTTGGTATGCATGCTGTTAATGGGGTGACTATAGCAGGACATAAAACTAATGAAAAGTTAAAGCAAGTCATGAATTGGAAGTGGACAGAAGAAGCCATGAGGGCAAGGCTAAAAAGTGGAGAGGACATAGCATTTTGTGATGAATGTATAAGAAAGGAATATCTAAGCAGAGAAGAGATTCGAGTGAAAAATGCAGATATTGCTTTTAAAGAAAAACTTTCTTTAGATTTAGGTGGTATTACTTGTGAATTAATAGGGACTGAAGCACCACATTCAAGAGATTCGGTCTTGATTTATATACCAGAGCTAAAAGTACTTTTTACAGGAGACGCAGATGCTGAGGATCATTATGAAGATCAAGGCCGATATGATGAAAAACTATTGAGAAATTACATCGAATATTTAAAAATAGTAGATTTTGATACTTGTATTATTGGACATAGTCCAGTAGAGACCAAAGCAAGCGAAATAGCTTATTTAGAAGAAGAGCTAGCCAAACTGTAGGTTTGTTTAATATAGCGTTTATAGATGTAACCCTTTTAGCCACCAAGGGTTACATCTTGTTTATCATACCATTCTATTGCCCGGGAAAACTGGTCCTTAGAAAACTCAGGCCACATTTCATCTAAGGTATAAAAATCAGCATAAACCGATTGAAGTGGAAGTAAGCCTGAAAGACGATTCCTACCACCCCAACGGATAATCAAATCAATTCTAGAAATTTCTTTAGAATACAGGCACTCCATAATGGTATGACGATTAGTGGTATTCGTATGCATATGTCCAAGATCCCATTCCCAACCGTAATTAACAAGAAAGTTAACTTTAGTGGTTCCAGTGCCAAAAGTAACACGCTCTTTAGTATAAGGAAGCAGTTCACTAGGAAACATAGGGGACTTAGTATTTCCAACAACTAATAAGCCAACATCTTCATTTTTAATAAGATTAATAGCATCTATACAGGCATCAATAAAAGCTTTCACCTGGATAGGTGGTCTTTTACAATTATCAGTAGTAAAACCGTAGTAGGTAAGTTCTTCAATACCATACGCTTTAGCTAAGCGAAGGGCTTCTACCCCTGGATTTAAACCGTGTTCATAGCCTTGGTGCTTTTCAAGACCAGATTCATTAGCCCAGCGTCTATTACCATCAGGAATAATGGCAACATGTTTTGGAATTCTCATAAAGTGTTAAACTCCTTTTTAGGGTAAGTATTACCAGAAGATAAAAGATTTAATCATCTAAAGGATACGAATATGACTTAGGTAATAGACCTAGTTTTAATTTGGCGCTATGCCTGAATCTGGGGCTAGACAAGCTTTGCCTATTAAGAAGAGAGAAGACTGACCAGGTGAAATGTACAGCATGCGTTGAGGCAAGCACTTTAAAACTTTGTGTGAGAAATCTAGGAATAGTGCTCAAATCTAATTTAGCCCCAAGGCAATTAAGCCTTGAGGTTTTTTTGTGCTTATTAAGGAGGTAAGTTAATTCAATACTTACTTATAATATTTAAAAGGTAAGAAGGTTAGTGAGGCATGAATCTGAATAAATAATCGAATATAAAATTGCGTTTTGATATAAAAAGTCAACTAATTTGACAAGTGTAAATAATCAAGTTTTGATAATTGATATCAATTTTATATTGACAGTGAATATCAATTAGAATATACTAAATTTAAAGAACAAATGAAAATTATTATCAAAATATAATTTTTATCAAAATAAAAGAGGTGAGCGTATGCCTTTAACAATGGCTGGTATAGGAGAAAGTAACTTAATTAAAAAGGTTGGCGGTAAAGAAGATGTCAAAAGATTTTTAGAAAGTCTAGGTTTTGTCATGGGAACACCAGTAACAGTGATTTCTAAAATAAATGGTAATATGATCGTGAATGTTAAAGAATCTAGAGTAGCAATTAATAAAGAAATGGCTAGTAAAATCTTAATATAGAAAGGGCATATTATGAAAACATTAAAAGAAATTAAGTGTGGAGAAACCATTAAGGTCGTGAAGCTTCATGGTATAGGGCCTGTCAAAAGACGCCTAATGGATATGGGGCTTACTAAAGGAGTAGAGGTATATGTGAGGAAGGTAGCGCCTTTAGGTGATCCTGTTGAAGTAACAGTTAGAGGATATGAATTATCTCTTAGAAAAGCAGATGCTGAAATGATAGAAGTTGAGTAGGAAAATGAAAGGTAGAAGGGAGCAAGAAGATGTCAATTAAAATAGCACTTGCCGGTAATCCAAATAGTGGGAAAACAACGTTGTTTAATGCTTTAACCGGCTCAAACCAATTTGTAGGAAACTGGCCTGGCGTAACTGTAGAAAAAAAGGAAGGTAAGCTTAAAGGACATGAAGATGTTGTTATTATCGACTTACCAGGTATTTATTCTTTATCACCCTATACTTTAGAAGAGGTGGTAGCTAGAAATTATCTTATTAATGAAACGCCAGATGCGATTTTAAATATTGTAGATGGAACTAATTTAGAAAGAAACTTATACCTTTCTACCCAACTGATTGAACTTGGCATACCAGTAGTAATGGCTGTTAATATGATGGATATAGTCAGTAAAAATGGCGATCTTATACATATGAATAAGCTCAGCGAAAAATTGGGCTGCCCGGTTGTAGAGATTTCTGCTTTAAAAGGTAAGGGAATTAGTGAAGCAGCTGAAAAAGCAATTCAACTAGCACAGACCAAAAAAGCAGTTCAAAGAGTCCATGAATTTTCATCTGAAGTAGAAAATGTGATTACACATATTGAAAGTAAAATAGCGGATGATGTAAAAGACAATCAAAAAAGATTTTTTGCTATTAAACTTTTAGAACGTGATGAAAAAATAAATAGTTTAATGAATAAAGTACCAGATGTGTCTGCAGAGATTAAGCAATTAGAAGATCTAATGGATGATGATACAGAAAGTATTATTACTAATGAAAGATATCTATACATCACCTCTATGATTGATAAATGTTACGTTAAAAAGAATAGAGATAAACTTAGCACATCTGACCGTGTTGACCGAATTGTAACCAATAGATTTCTAGCGCTTCCTATTTTTGCGTTAATTATGTTTGTTGTTTATTTTGTTTCAGTAACAACAGTAGGGACAATAGTAACAGATTGGGCTAATGATGGTGTGTTTGGTGAAGGTTGGCAGCTCTTTGGCATGACTATTCCAGGGGTTCCAGTGATCATTGAAGCAGGACTGAATGCTATAGGTTGTGCAGATTGGTTAAAAGGACTTATTTTAGACGGTATAGTGAGTGGTGTAGGTGCTGTTCTAGGCTTTGTACCACAAATGCTGATTTTATTTATGTTCCTTGCCTTTCTTGAATCTTGTGGCTATATGGCCAGAGTTGCTTTTATTATGGATAGGATTTTTAGAAAGTTTGGTTTATCAGGTAAATCATTCATCCCAATGTTAGTAGGAAGTGGTTGTGGTGTACCAGGGATTATGGCATCACGTACGATTGAAAACGACCGTGATAGAAAAATGACAATAATGACAACTACCTTTATTCCATGTGGTGCAAAGCTTCCTATTATTGCACTTATAGCAGGGGCATTATTTAATGGTGCATGGTGGGTAGCACCAAGTGCTTACTTTGTCGGAATAGTAGCTATTGTTATCTCAGGTATTATTTTAAAGAAGACAAAAGTGTTTGCGGGAGATCCAGCGCCTTTCGTTATGGAACTTCCAGCCTATCACTGGCCAACAGTAGGTAATATTTTAAGAAGTATGTGGGAACGTGGTTGGTCCTTTATTAAAAAAGCAGGAACTATTATTTTATTATCTACAGTGGTGGTATGGTTTAGTTCTAACTTTGGTCTTGTAGATGGTAAATTTATAATGGTAGAGGATCTGCAAGATGGCTTTTTAGCTGATTTTGGTAAGCTATTGGCACCAATTTTTGCTCCTTTAGGTTGGGGAGATTGGAAGTCATCAGTAGCAGCAATTACAGGTTTAATAGCCAAGGAAAATGTAGTAGGAACCTTTGGGGTATTATATGGTTTCTCAGAAGTAGCAGAAGATGGAACAGAAATTTGGAATACTCTTGCATCACAAATGTCAGCGCTTGCAGCTTATTCTTTCTTAGTATTTAATTTACTTTGTGCACCTTGTTTTGCAGCTATGGGAGCTATAAGAAGAGAAATGAATAATAGAAAATGGTTCTGGTTTGCAATCGGTTATCAAACTGGTCTTGCTTATCTCGTATCATTATGTATTTTCCAAATTGGTCAGCTCATTACCACAGGCGTTTTTGGTTTAGGTACAGTAGTGGCTATTGCGATAATACTTATGCTCATTTATTTAATCTTCAAACCTTATAGCAAAGTGACTAATAGTATACAAACAAATGGCTCAAAAAACCTATAATGGAAGTAACAAGATGAATAATTGTATTGTGAAAATTTATCACATATTTTAATAACATGATATAAAGGTTAAAACATGAATAGTTATTGGTACTAGATGATAAGAACATTGTCATTATAACAAGAAAGGATGTGTGCATATGGGAACTTTTATAGTAGGTAGTATAGTTGTAATCATTATGGGAATAGCTATAAGGAGTATTATTAAAGATAGAAAAAATGGTAAAGCTTGTGGTTGTGGTCAAAGCTGTAAAGGTTGTAGCGGTCACTGCGATCATTAGAAGTAGTTAGCAAAGGAGACACCGATGAGTAGTGCATGCATTCAGTTAGAAGAAATGACTCAAAAAAAACTAGCGAAACAATTAGCTCTTCAATGTGCCCCTTTATTAGTTGGCATTAAGGTTTCTAATATCTTTATTGTAAACATAGAGGATGAACAGTATGTCAAAGCATTATTTAAAGAAAGTATCATTTCATATGAGGTACTCTTTAAATGTGAAAAAAGAATAGTATTTTTCTTATATCATAAAAAACAACTACAAAAGCATATTTCAGAGAGTAGACAGCAGTATTTGATGAAGCAGTTAGGATATGCAGAGAGTAACTTAGAAGAGATTATAAAACAATTAACAGGTCGTTATCAATGCTATATGACTTTTAAACAACAATTCCCCCATGAATTAGGTATTCTCTTAGGTTATCCTCATGAAGATGTGGAAGCTTTTATAAAGTATCAAGGAAAAGACTGTTTATGTTCAGGCTACTGGAAAGTATATTCTGATGTGAAAAAGGCTAAAAAGATATTTAAAAGCTATGATAAGGCAAAGCAAATGGTACTAAAAATGGTTGCAAATGGTATGGGTATACAAGAGATTATAGAGAAATACCATGAAAAAAATCAAGAGCAAGAACCATTAGCTGTTTAAAATAAGAAAGAGTGGCAAAAGTCTAGATTTTAGGCTTTTAGCCACTCTTTTTGCTTGGGAATTTTAGGAGGATAAAACGGGGTATTTGCAAATCATTTGCAATAAAGCTATAATAAAAGACAGTAAACAATGGAAAGGAGGGGACCGAGGTGAGTGAGAGACATAAAAAAATAACGGTATTATTAGGATTACTATTGGTTGTTTGTATGCTATTTTCGATTATTTATATAAATGAACAGAGATATCATGACTGTACTGGCCAAGGTTGCCTTATATGTTTACAAGTACATATAGCCAGAGATTTACTTAATAGTATTAAAGGAGCTGTACTAGGGGCATTGTTTATTTTGCCGTTATATTTAATGTTAATAAGTAAAAAGACCTTTATAGAGAGAAAGATTTGTCAGTTATCTCCTATAACGCTAAAAGTAAAACTCCTGAATTGAAATAGTGCCTTAAAAAGAAAAGCACATTTTAATTCGGAGGGATAGAGATGATTAAGAAAAAAATAGGATTAGTGAGCATGCTAATAGCATCAACTATGCTTTTATTTGGCTGTACTAGCAAAGAACAGGTAGCTACTGAAAGAGAAGGTTTAAATATTGTAACGTCAGTATTTGCACCTTATGATTTTACGAGACAGATTGTAGGCGATAACGCGCAGGTAACTATGTTATTACCTCCGGCAGCAGAAAGCCATTCTTATGAGCCAACACCACAAGATATTATTAAACTTCAAAATTGTGATGTGTTTATTTATGGTGGCGGAGCTTCTGATGCTTGGGTAGATGGCATATTAGAGTCTATTAATAATAAGGATATGAAAGTGATTAAGATTCTAGACTGTGTTGAGCTTGTAGAAGAAGAAATCGTAGAAGGTATGGAGCATGAACACAAGCACGATGAAGCAGAGGAACATTCAGAGGAAGGTGTATCTAACCAAACTGGAGAAACTCATGAAGAAAATCACGACCATGAAGAAGAGCATGATCATGAGGAAATTGAATATGATGAACATGTATGGACTTCTCCTAAAAATGCTATTAAAATTGTAAAAGCTATTGAAGCGGCTGTTATTGAGGCAGATGAAGCGAATAAGGCTGATTATGAGGCGAATACAGCAGCCTATGTAAAAGAATTAGAGGATTTAGATGCAGCTTTTGAGGAAGTAGTCGCTAATGCAAAAAGGAAAGAAGTTATTTTTGCAGACCGTTTCCCACTACGTTACTTTGTAGAAGAATATGGGCTTGACTATTATGCAGCTTTTCCAGGGTGTTCTACAGATACCGAACCTAGTGCAGCAACTGTTGCATTTTTAATTGATAAAGTTAAAGAAGACCAAATACCAGCAGTATTTCATATTGAGTTATCTAATGAAAAGATGGCAGATACTATTAGTGAAGCCACAGGAGCTAAGAAACTCTTATTCAATGCCTGCCATAACATCAGTAAAGAAGACTTTGAAAAAGGTGTGACCTACTTAGATATGATGAAGGCTAATGTAGAGACTATTAAGGAGGCACTGAATTAAATGGCACTTATAGTATGTGACAAAGTGAAGATGGGATATGAGGGGAGAATCATATTAGATAACGTTAACTTTACTGTTAATGAAGGGGATTATCTTTGCATCATTGGAGAAAATGGTTCAGGAAAAAGTACACTGATGAAAGGGTTGTTAAAGCTTAAGTCAACTCTAGGAGGGAAGATTGAGCATGGAGATGGATTAGTACCTAATCAAATTGGATACTTACCTCAACAAACAGATATTCAGCGTAATTTTCCAGCTAGTGTATATGAGGTTATTTTATCTGGCAGACTTAATCAGTTAGGCTGGAGACCTTTCTTTACAAAGAATGATAAAAAAATAGTACTTGAAAAAATGGAGTGGATGGGTATTAAGCACCTTAAAGATCAAAGTTTTCAGGAATTATCAGGTGGGCAGCAGCAAAGGGTATTACTAGCAAGAGCTCTTTGTGCAACTAAAAAGCTACTATTACTAGATGAACCTGTAGCAGGTTTAGATCCAGTAGTTACAGCTGAGATGTATGAACTTATTAAAACAATTAATGAGAAATCTGGTATTACTGTTATTATGATTTCACATGATATTGAGGCTGCTGTAAAGTACTCCTCTCATATATTACAGTTAGGCAATAAACAGCTTTATTTTGGAACAACGAAAGATTACGTAACGAGTGAACTAGGAAAGACCTTTATAGGAGGTGGGGCTGATGTTTAGTATAATATCAGAAATGCTAGCTTATCCATTTTTAGTTAGAGCATTGGTAGTAGGGACTTTAATTTCCTTATGTGCAGCACTCCTAGGTGTAAGCTTAGTGCTTAAGAGATACTCTATGATTGGAGATGGATTATCTCATGTAGGCTTTGGAACCTTGGCTATAGCCACGGCTTTGAATATAGCACCATTACAATTAACAATTCCTGTAGTTGTATTAGCAGCCTTCTTCTTACTAAGATTAAGTGAAAGTAGTAAGATTAAAGGTGATGCAGCCATTGCAATGATTTCAAGTGGTTCTTTAGCTGTGGGGGTTATGACTATTTCGTTTACAACAGGAATGAATACAGATGTATGTAACTACTTATTTGGTAGTATTTTATCCTTAAGTCAAGCTGATGCAACATTAAGTATTTATTTATCTATAGCAGTTCTTGTTTTATTTATCATCTTTTATGTCCGTTTATTTGCAATTACATTTGATGAAACTTTTGCAAGAGCAACAGGGACTAATACGAAACTTTATAATATGGTGATTGCTTTCTTAACAGCCATTACTATTGTGTTAGGGATGAGAATGATGGGTGCCTTACTCATATCAAGTCTTATTATTTTCCCATCCTTAACGGCCATGAGAGTGTGTAAGAAATTCTTATCTGTGGTGATCTGCTCAGCTATTATTTCATTAATTTGTTTCGCAGTGGGGATGATCATTTCTTATGAGTTTGCCACACCTTCAGGTGCGAGTGTTGTATCTGTCAATATTGTGATGTTTCTTATATTCACAGTTATTGGTATGATTAAGGGAGGAATCAAACGATGAAAAAAGCAATGCGCATAGTAATAGCAGCACTAGGACTTTCTTTCATCATGACAGGATGTAATACCAATGAGAAACTTAGTAAAGACCAAGAAAGTAAGACTCAAAAAGAAGAGGGAGTAGTGGAGGAAAGCATATTACTTAATGAGAACACAGATACAAGTAATATTGCTAGTGACGAGCAAGAAAGTATATCTTACAGTAAGAATAATGTGGTAACTACAAATGAAGATACAGAGATATTGGAAATCACAGAAAAGATGTACGTGAGTTATGTAAATGAAATTTATACTAATACAGCCAAATATGAAGGGAAGAAAATCAAATTGGAAGGCATGTTTACTTCCACTTATGATGAAAGTACCCAGCAAACCTATTATTTTGTTTACCGAACAGGTCCAGGCTGTTGCTATAATGATGGAAGTATGTGTGGCTTTGAGTTCACTACTAGTGATACAATACCTCAGGAAAATGATTGGATAGAGGTTATTGGTACTTTAGAGAGCTACGAGGAAAATGGTTACACTTATCTCACTTTAAGAGATGCAGAGGTAACTATTAAAGCTGAACGTGGGCAGGAGGTAGTTTATCAATAAAAGAAAGGCACTTGTGAAAAACAAGTGTCTTTTTATATGGAAAAATACTTAATTAATAGCTCATATTTGATTCAGAAAAATAAATGAGTTTGATAAAAAGAGATAGTAACAAGTATAATAAAATTAGTACATATTGGGGTAAAGTATTCCAGGCAATAGCCACTTGATAAATGGATTAAAGAGATGAGGGGAAATATGAAGTATAGATATGTGGTAGATTACAAAGAGGACAAGCGTTTAAGAGAGAGCTTTAATGCGCTGGCTATAAAAGTATTTGATATTAATTTTAATAGTTGGTATGAAAAAGGACTTTGGGGAGAACAGTATATTCCTTACTCCTTAGTGGATGATAATAAGGTAATTGCTAATATTTCTGTTAACCTCATGAGATTTCAGCAAGATGGCAGAGCTAAGAATTATATTCAACTAGGTACAGTGATGACAGATAAGGCATATAGAGGTCAGGGACTAAGTCGATATTTAATGGAACAAATACTAGCGGAGTATAAAGATAAAGTAGATGGTATTTACTTATTCGGAAATGATAGCGTATTAGAGTTTTATCCTAAATTTGGATTTAAATCTGCAAAGGAATACCAATATAGTAAAAATGTTTGTACAAAGAGCAATACAAGGACAATCCAAAAGGTTAATATGTCAGAACGAAGTAACTGGGAAAAATTATTTATAGCTAGTAAAACTGCAGAGCTAAATAGTCGATTAGCTATGAACAATGAAGGCTTATTAGGTTTTTGGGCAACCGGCTATAAGAAAAATAGCATTTATTATATGCCAGAACAAAAGGCCTATGTTATAGCAGATATAGAAAATCAAGTACTAGTACTTCATGAAGTTTTTGCAGCTCAAAGAGTAGCATTAGATGAGGTGATTGCTGCTTTTGGTAGTGGCATTAAAGAAGTAGTGTTAGGTTTTACACCTTATGAGACTGAAGGATATACTATTAAGCCTTATCATGAGGAGGATTCTACTTTATTTATTATGGGAGACAGCTTACAAGCTATTGAGAAGCAAAAATTAATATTCCCAACAGTATCTCATGCGTGATTTTATAAGAATTATTGTATTAAATGGACGAAATGATATAATTGACAATAAAGAATATTCATACGAGATTTGAAGGCCGTTTGAGATAGATTGCTATTAGAAATAAGAGAGTAATTGAAGATGTCTAATAGTATAGGCTCATAAAGATGAATAAAGTAAATAATGATGATTAGTTAAAGAGAGAGGGGACTTGTATATGAAAAGATATGTTATTTGTGCATAGCAAGGGCTATTGCAAATTAAATCATTGAAAATAGCCGTTGCTATTCCTAAATATGATTAATTTTTAGGAGGGCACAATGAGCTATAAAAAAGCAGAGGCAGTATTGCCAAATGAATTATTAGAGATGATACAAGAATATATAGATGGGGAATATCTTTATATTCCTAAGAAAGAAGAAAATAGAAAAATATGGGGAACCAACACTTCTATACGCCAAGAACTCCAACTGAGAAATCAACAAATTTATATTGATTACAAAGAAGGCATATCTCCTCAACAGCTAGGGGAGAAGTACTATTTATCTTTAAAAAGTATTCAGCGTATTTTGTTGCAAGAACGTAAAAAGAGTGTATGAAAAGCATTTAAAGCAGCCAAAAGAAAGTATTCAATGGCTGCTTTTTGTATGGATAAATGAGAAAGAAGAATATAGGAGATGGCTTTTACATTTTCTGTAAAAAATTTAAGTAAAATATTAAATTTATGTTAAATGTAAAGTTTTTAAGTAAAATTTCAGTAAAACTTCTTGTGTTTTACTATTAATATGAATACAATAAGTAAGGGGGTGGAGAAAGAATGGCCACTATAAAACAAATTTCTGAAATGGCTAATGTATCTATGGCAACTGTATCAAGAGTACTTAATAAAGATGAGACAATTGTCGTGAGTGCAGAAGTAAGAAACAAAATTTTTGATATTGCCCATGAACTCAAATATATTCCACCTAAAAAACGTCGTATGAAAGCTGAAAAAGGCATTACCATTGGTATTGCTGACTGGCATATCATTAGAAAAGATGCTCACCATGTTAAACTTTCAGATTATGTTGGGATTGCAAGTAGGTTTTGCACGGACCCAGTAGAATTTAAACGAATGACATATGGTGAAGACTTACAGGTAGATGGCATTATTGCTTTGGGGCATTTTTCAGAGGAAGAAGTACTTTACCTTAAGAAGCAAAGCTATATGATTTTGTTTATTAATTCAGATAGACAAGACTATAAATATGACCGAATCATTATGGATTATAATGAAGGGCTTATGCAAATGGTGTCATACATACTAGAAGAACAAAGTTATGAAAGTCTAGGTTACATCGGCGCATATTATGAGCAAGATGGTATTGTGATTGGAAAAACAAGACATGAGTATCTTGTTAATATTCTTAAAGATAAGAATAAGTATCAAGAAGAACAATTCTTTATTGGCGAGTTCAGTAAACAAAGTGGTTATGAAATGGCAAAAAGAGCTATTAGAGCTAATCATCTTGCAAAAGCAGTTTTATTAGGTAATGACCAAATTGCAGAAGGTGCTTTAGAAGCTTTTGAAGAAGAGGGGCTTAGAGTACCAGAAGACGTTAGAGTCATTATTTATAAAGATATTGAAACATTAAGGTCAAAATATCCTAGCTATACAGTTGTTGAAATGTTCCCGGATTTTGTATGGGAAACAGCTATTAAACTTTTAATAGAACGTATAACAGGGGCAAGGACAGAAACAATGACTGTCATCTTACCGTCTAAATTTTGTGAAGGTAAGGATTAAATGAGATTTTAAAAACGTAAGTTTTTAAATATATACTTTTTAAAATTCTAAACTCAATTGATGGAGGGAACAATGAAAAAATTTGGATCAATGCTTATGGCAATGGCATTAGGAATGAGTATGCTTGTAGGTTGTGGAAGCAGCACAACTAATACAGCAGGAACAGAAGAAGGCGCTAAAACAATTGATAAATTAACAGTTGCATTCGTACCTTCTAAAGAACCAGCAGAAATTGTAACAGCAACAGAACCTTTAAAAGGCATGTTAAAAGAAGAGTTAGCTAAAGAAGGTTACACTGTAGGTGAAGTAGAAATCACAGTAGGAACAAGCTTTGAAGCAGTAGGAGAAGCACTTAGTGCAGGTACAGCTGATGTAGGTTTAATCCCAGGTGGAACATACGTGTTATATGATGATGGAGCAGAGCCAATCTTAACAGCAACACGTGATGGATTAAGCGTTGAGTCAGATAATCCAAAAGACTGGAATGATAACAAACCAACTACAGGTCTTGATGAACAAGTAACATTCTATCGTTCATTAATCATTGCAGGTCCATCAGAAAAAGGTCAAGAACTTGCAGCTAAAGTAAATGCAGGTGAAGCATTAACATGGGAAGACCTTAATTCAGCAAACTGGAGTATGATGTCTACAACATCACCAGCAGGTTACATTTATCCATCATTATGGTTACAAGAAAACTATGGAAAAAGCCTTACTGACTTAGAAAGTGTAGTACAAGCAGATTCTTATGGTAGTGCAATGGCTCGTCTTGCATCAGGTCAACTTGATATCGTAGTTGGTTATGCAGATTTACGTCGTGACAATGAAGAAAAATGGACATCAGAATTCGGAAGAACAGCATCTATTTGGGATGAAACAAATGTAATTGGTGTTACACCAGGTATCTACAATGATACAGTAAGTGTAAGTACAACATCTAAAATCATGACAGATGAGTTTAAAAAAGCACTTCAAAATGCATTTATCAATATTGGTAATACAGAAGCAGGTAAAGAAGTTATTGCTATCTACAGCCACAATGGTTACCAAGTAGCATCACCATCTGACTATGATAATGAACGTGCAGCTCAAAAATTAATTCAAGAACTTAATGCAGCAAAATAATAAGTCATATTAAGATAATGGGTGAGTTTTTAACTCCCCCATTATTTTTAGCGTAAAGGTGAAAAAATTGTACTCAAATAATAATGTTAACACTAGTTCACATTATTAAGGAAATCTTATTAACAGAGGGAATGGAGCGTTATATGATTAAATTTGATAATGTAAGTAAAGTTTATCCAAATGGTTTTAAGGGACTTAAGAATGTTTCTCTTGAAATTGAGCAAGGTGAATTTGTAGCCATTATTGGCCTTTCAGGGGCAGGAAAATCAACACTTATTCGTACCATTAATCGTGTACATGATATTTCAGAAGGTACATTAACAGTAGATGGCACAGATGTAAGTACACTAAAAGGAAAATCTCTTAGAAAATTCCGTAGAGGGATAGGAATGATTTTCCAATCATTCAACCTTGTTACAAGAACAACGGTTATTAAAAATGTTTTAACTTCTAATATTCCAGATTTACCATTCTGGAGAGTGTTATTAGGTTGTTATCCAAAAGAGCACAAAGTAGCAGCGCTAGAAGCCTTAGATAAAGTAGGTATTTTAGATAAAGCATATGTGAGAGTTGATCAGCTTTCAGGAGGACAACAACAAAGGGTTGCTCTTGCTAGAACACTTGCACAACATCCAAAGATTATGCTAGCAGATGAACCAGTTGCAGCATTAGACCCTGTCACAGCAAAACAAGTTATGGATGACTTCAAACGCATTAATAAAGATATGAATATCTCAGTACTCATTAATATTCACCACGTAGATTTGGCACTTGAATATGCTGACCGTGTGATTGGTATTAGAGCTGGTGAAATAGTATATGATGGTCCAAGTAAAGATGTAACTAAGGAGATCTTAGATCAAATTTATTGCGGTCAGGAAATCGGAGTGATGGAGGAGAAAAATGAGTTGGTACGATAAAATTTTTCCACCTAAGAAAATCCTATTAAGTGACGGAAGAGAAGTACTAGAGTCACGCTCACGTATGCCACTAATCATTTTATTACTCGTCATTGCAGGGGCTATTTCTGTTAAAATTACAGGCTTTGATTTAGCTGTCATTATGGAAAGAGGAAATGAGTTCTTCGTTATCTTAAAGAAAATGTTTCCACCAGAGGTTGACTATTTAAGTGCCATTTGGAAACCTCTATTTGATACTATTAAAATGTCATTAATAGGCTCTGTTGTTGGAGCTATAATGGCAGTACCATTTGCTATTTTAGCAGCAAGCAATATTGTAAGTAATAAAGTGATTGTTGGTATTATACGTTTATTTTTAAGTTTAGTAAGAACAATGCCAACCTTAGTCGTTGCTCTTATTGCTACTTACGTATTTGGTCTAGGAACTTTAGCTGGAACAACAGCTATTGCTATTTTTACTTTTGCTTATATTGGCAAATTACTTTATGAACAAATTGAGACAGTAGATATGGGAGCTTATGAGGCAATGGAAGCTGTAGGTGCTACAAAGCTTAGAGCGTTTCTGGCAGCAATAGTACCACAAGTACTTCCAAGTTATATTGCTAACTGCTTATTCTGTTTTGAAGGAAATGTACGTTATGCGTCTATTCTAGGATATGTAGGTGCAGGTGGCCTTGGACTTATCTTAAATGAGAAAATTGGTTGGAGAGAGTACAGCAGTGTTGGAATGATTCTTGTTACCCTATTTATAGCAGTTATGATTATAGAAGGTATCAGTCATTATCTGCGTAAGAAATTAACTTAATAAGGAGGGGAATGAGATGAAGGCAGATATAAAAAGACAATTAGAAAGACAACCCAAAACATGGGTTTTTCAAATCATTTGTGCACTTGTTCTTGTGGTTCTTATGGTGTGGTCTAGTAGTACAGTTAAGTTTACAGGGCTAGCACAAGGAGGCACAGATATCGCAAAAAATATTTTAGTAGGTATCTTTACGCCAGATCCGGATTTATTATTTAACTTTACAACTCAAGGGGTACCATACCTTTTATTAGAAACAATGTGTATTGCTTTTTTAGGAACGATTGTTGGAGCTATACTTGCTGTACCAATTGCATTCCTTAGTGCCACAAATATTGTGCCTAAGCCTGTTGCTTTGGTAGGCCGCCTTATCATTATGGCAGTGAGAACAATCCCTGCTTTTGTATATGGGCTTATGTTTATCAGGGTAACAGGACCAGGACCTTTTGCAGGGCTTTTAACCATGTCTCTTTGTTCTATTGGGATGGTTTCAAAAATGTATATTGAAGCCATTGAAGATATGGATATTAAAATATTAGAATCATTAGATGCATGTGGATGTACGACCTTCCAAAAAATCAGATATGGTATTTTGCCACAACTTATGCCAGACTTTGCATCAACTATTATTTATCGTTTTGATATGAACCTTAGGGACGCTACTGTACTTGGACTTGTAGGAGCAGGTGGTATTGGTGCACCACTGATTTTTGCAATGAATGCCTATAGATGGAATGAAGTAGGTGCCATTCTAGCAGGTCTTATTATTTTAGTTTTACTCATCGAATTTATTTCAGGTAAAATTCGTGTTAAACTGGCTAGGGGGTAAGGTGATTGGAAAAACGACTAAAAATTTATTATACATCTGATACGCATGGCTATCTTTTTCCTACCGACTACGTGAGTAAAGATGAAAAAGCTATGGGCGTATTAAGCTGCGGTAAGGCTTTTAAAAAAGATGGTAATACTCTTATTCTAGATGGCGGTGATACCGTTCAAGGTTCAGCTTTTGCTAAATATATGTGGGAAAATCAAACAGATGGCTGTGCTATTTCAGAAGTCTTTAATGCAGCAGGGTATGATTATGTGACATTAGGTAACCATGATTTTAATTATGATTATCAAGGTGCATATAGATACCTTAGTCATTTAAATGCTAAGTGTGTACTTGCTAATGTCATTGATCACAAAAGTGAACTTAGCTTAAAGCCTTATGTGATTCATACCTTAGAAAATGGTTTGAAAGTAGGGCTTATAGGTCTTGTAACTGATTATGTATCTCTATGGGAAAAACCAGAACACCTTCAGCATTTAGAAATATTAGACACTTATGAAACGGCTAAGCGTATGCTAGAAGAAGTTAAACCTCTATGTGATATTACTATAGGTATTTACCATGGTGGTTTTGAAGCAGACCTTCAAACAGGGAAAGTTCTTGCAAAGGGTAAAGAAAACGTAGGATATCGTATGTGTAAGGAATTAGAGTTTGATGTACTCTTAACGGCTCATCAGCATATGCCGGTAGAAGGTACAGATATTCATGGTACCTACGTTCTTCAATTGCCATCTAATGCAGCTAAATATGCAGAAATAGATGTGGTTGTAGATGCAGAGGGCAAACAGATAACGGCTAAGTGTCTTACTCCAGAACCCATTAATTTAAAGGAAGTACCAAAAACTCTATTAGAGATGCAAGAAAAAGTACAAAAGTGGCTGGATCAAAAGGTAGGGCGTTTTTCTAAGGCTATTGCACCTTTAAGTAAGTTAGAATTAGCTCTTCAAGGTTCTAAGTTAGCTGACTTTTGTAATAAAGTACAGCTTGAGCATACAGGGGCAGATTTCTCTTGTACCAGTTTAGGTAATAATCCAATTGGTTTTAATGAAGAAGTAACCACAAGAGATGTTATGGCAGCCTATCAGTTTCCTAATACTATTAAGGTGTTAGAAGTGGATGAAGCTATTTTAAGAAAAGCATTGGAGCGCTCAGCTCAGTATTACACAGTTAAAGAGGGCGAGATCGTTATTTCAGATTGTTTTATTAACCCTAAAGTAGAGCATTATAACTACGATTTCTTTGCAGGCTTTAACTATACTTTTGATATTTCTAAACCAATAGGGGAAAGAGTGACAAGTATCACTGTGAACGGAAAACCTTTAGAAAATAGGAAATATACAATTGCTATGAGTGATTATAGAGCCACAGGTACAGGTGGTTATGAGTTTTATAGTGAATGTCCATTAGTTAAAGAATATGGAGTGGATATTCAAGAATTAGTGATTGAGTATATTCGTAGTCATGAATGTATTACAATAGATAATCAAGCTAATTTTGAGGTTAAATTTTAAAAAGTATATATAAGATAGGCCCTAATGATACTTAAGTATAGGTATAATTAGGGCTTGTTTTATAAGGAATAGAAATAAATTCATTTAATTGATGAATGGTATATTTACATAATAATAAAGCATTTAATTATAAAAAATGACGATTTATAGTATTTAATGCTATAATAAAATTATATTTATTTCAGAATAGAGGAGGCTAGAATGTCAGCTTATATTTTACTTGTAGCAGCAATTATACTTATTTGTGTAGTGCTTAATAAAATGTCTAGTAAATTAGGTATTCCTATGTTACTTGCGTTTATTATTCTTGGGATGTTATTTGGATCAGATGGTATAGTAAAAATTCCATTTGACAATTATTCGGTTGCGGAACAAATTTGTTCCATTGCTTTGATTTTTATTATGTTTTATGGAGGTTTCGGAACCAATTGGAAACAGGCCAAACCTATTGCTGTTAATGCGGTATTACTTTCAACAATAGGGGTTATTTTTACAGCGTTATTAACTGGGCTGTTTTGCTATGTTGTATTAAAATTTGATTTACTTGAAAGTATGCTTATTGGTGCAGTTATTAGTTCTACAGATGCTGCATCTGTATTCTCCATATTACGTTCTAAACGCCTCAATCTAAAAGATAACACAGCATCATTACTAGAGGTGGAAAGTGGAAGTAATGATCCTTGTTCGTATATGCTTACAGTCATTATTTTAGCTATTATGGGTGGAGACTTTAGTGGTGGACAACTTGCTTATATGGTATTTGCACAAGTTGTTTATGGCATTGTCTTAGGGGTTGTAATTGCTAAAATAGGAACATGGTGTTTAACCAAATTTAAATTTGCAACAGCTGGTTTTGATACTATATTTGTATTTAGTTTACCACTTGTTGCTTATGCAGCATCCTCGCTGCTTGGAGGAAATGGTTATTTAAGTACATATATTTTGGGGATTATTTTAGGCAATCAATCGATACCTAATAAAAAATCATTAGTGTACTTTTTTGATGGTATTACGGGCTTAATGCAAATGTTAATCTTTTTCCTCTTAGGTCTTTTATCTTTTCCTTCCGAATTACCGAAGATTTTGCTACCTTCATTAGCAATTGCTCTCTTTTTAACTTTTGTGGCTCGTCCATTATCGGTATTTGCTATCTTATTGCCTTCCAAAGGTACATTAAATCAAAAATTATTAGTTTCATGGGCAGGACTCAGGGGAGCAGCATCAATCGTTTTTGCTATTATGGCTACTGTTAATCCAACATATATGAAAAACGATATCTTTCACATAGTGTTCTTTATTGTTTTATTCTCAATAAGTTTACAAGGGTCTTTAATCCCATTTATGGCTAAAAAGCTTAATATGATTGATGAAGAGGGAAATGTCATGAAAACTTTCAGTGACTATTCAGATGAGGTACCTGTACAATTCATCAAGCTTCCAATATCAAAAAATCATCTATGGAGCGGTAAAAAAATAAAAGAGATTTCTTTACCACCAGATCTTTTACTTGTATTGATTATAAGAGATAATAAGCGAATTATTCCTAACGGGAATACAACTATTCTTGCAGGAGATGTTATTATACTTAGTGCACTTTCACTGCAAGAAGATTTTGGAGCTAATCTTACTGAAATGAAGATTGATAAAGATGATAATTGGATAGGAAAACCATTATCAGAGATTACACTGGGGCCTGAAAAATTAATTATTGTAGTTAAACGTAATGAGAAAGTTATCATTCCAAATGGAAAAACAATTGTTAAAGAAGATGATACTTTAGTAATAAGTCAATTATAATAAATAAGTTAGTACAACATTACTCTCGAGTTATTGTTAAACAATAACTTGGGAGTTTTTTTGTTATGCAGTAGCTTTTAATAATGTATCAAGATAAAAATTGTTTTATATGAATAGGATAAAATCTATTTCCAAAAATATAATTATATAATTGATGAAAAATATAAATATGTTTTTGAAAATATGTGGAAAATAAAAGATATTATAACAAAAACATTAACATAATTATCAGAATAAAATATAATATTTATAGCCGTTATTTGAATATGATGATAATAATGATATTATTAGTGTAGATATTAAACAATAAAAAACGTTTAAATTTATATAAAATAATTAAATTAGCGAGTTTGTTTTGAACGAAATGTATAAAAATAAGTGTATAATATAAAGTAAACATAAAATTTAAAATAAACATTGAAAAATAAAAATATATTTAATAAAATAATGATGCTTAGAAATTTGTTGTAAAAAGGAGAAGCGTATGAAAGAATCTGTTAAAGTACGAGTAAAGAGGCGTACCTCTTTATTCATAGTAAGTACCTTAGTAATGTCTACCATTATACCTTCCTATGGAAATTCAGTAGGTTTTCAAAATGAAGAATTGATAGATAGTACTAGTTATGTAGTGAATAATTTATTTACAACCCCTAGTGCCCTAGTGGTTCAGGCAGAATCAGTACCAGAACAAAATATCTCTTATAGTTATGATTTTGCTGGAAAACCAGAAGATTTCAATATACCAACAGATGGAAGTAAGATAGCAACTGTCACCTCAACAGATGGATTTGTAACTGTTAATGGTGGAGGGAGTATGTCTTATCATGGGAGCCAACATGGTGTGGCTGTAACAAAGGGGAATACTGTTCAAATTAAGGTAGTAGGAAATGCTGTTGTTACTTTTAAATTATGTGAATATGGAAACGGTGGAACGATTGCAGCTGAAGCTAACCCATTAGTAGGAAAATTATATCCAGAAAGTGGAATAGATTTAAAAGTGGCAGCAGATGGAGGAGAAGTAGCTTATGTTTATAAAGGTGAGCCTACAGTACTTACCTTTACTATAAATGGAAGTGGCTATTTACATGGTTTTACAGTAAAGAATACTACTGAAGATGTGACACCTTGGATAAGAAAAGATTTCTCTATTTCTATTGGAAATACTGAGCTTACAGCAATAGGTGCAACAACGCAGGCGGGCAAAGCAGCAGTATCAGTAGGACAAGGGACAGTATATTATGCTCAAAGCAAAAAAGCGTATGTGAGCATTGATTTAAAGAATGAGTTATTAAATCAAGATTTATTAATTAATAATAGTCCTGAAGTAGTAGAGTCTTTAGAAGTGGATGGTAATGGGGATATCGTAGTGAATTTTAAAGATCAAGAAACTTATCCTCATACATATACTATTAAGGTACAGAATACAAGCCAATTTAATAAGCCAACTATAACAGATAAATTCTCAGTAGATTATACAAAAGAGGTTAATATAGCGGAATTTACTAATGCTAACCCCATTAACGATTTCTACACAGTAAATAATGGGATGTTATCAATTCATAAAGGAACAAGCTCGAAGACACCTTATTGGAAAGATCAATCACACGGCTTATATTTATATACTGGAAATGAGATTGAGGTAGCAGTAGCAGGAGATGCAGAGATTACCTTTGGTGTCTGCATGTATGGTAAAACATATGGGATATTAAATGAGCCTAATTTACCAGAAGGAGCAACAGGCTTATTTGTAGCAGGTGAAAATCATATGCAGTCATCAGCATGTGGTAATACAATAACCTACAATTATACAGGCCCAGCAACAACGCTAAGATTTACATTAGCATCTAGTGAGGCTGGTAAGACAGGTGAGAATTATTTACATAGCACAACTGTAAAAAACACAGGTGAATTAACAGGGTCATCTGTAGTGAAGCCACAAGTAGCTATGCCAAAAGAAGTTAATCAAGATGATACTTTTTCAGTTACACCAGTTGGGCACCGTTTGATTTTTGAGCATAATAATACGGCATCATCAATTAATACAATTAAAAATATTGGTTACTATTTATTTGATGGTACCGCAGAGGCACATACCTTAGAAGCAGATATTAAAATAACAGCAATTGGTAACAAGACTGATTATGGTATATTTGCTGGTGTATTTGAAGATACGGATGCAATCACTCAATTAGTAACATTAGGTATTCGTGGAGGTGGAAGTGTAAGAAATCTATATAATAAGACACCTAACAATACCATTGGAGTGGGAGGAATCAATACACAATATACTGTAGGGGATATTGTTCATGTAAAGATGCAACGAACAAAAGATGGTTTCTATTCAGAGTTTTCTACTAAGGATAGCACTGCAACAGGAAGTGTAAAAAATAGTAGTGCTGAATTATTAAAAGTAGAAGGAAATAGTGTACGCTTCGGTTTTGCATTTGCTAATGTAAATGGAGTGATTAGTAATTTAACTTATACAGATGAGTCAGGAAATGTGCTTTATAAGCAAACAGATTGTTATGAAGCTATAGGTACAGCTCCAGTTGTAAATGATGTAAAGGCACCGATATTATCTGAAGACCGTACACAACTTACTGTGACATGGACAGGAGATAATTGCACAGAAGATGGTGCTTATCAAGTAGAAATATCTAAAGATGGTGGCAACAGCTTTGAGCTTCTGTCTAATCGTGTAACAGAAAAGACTTATACAACAGCCATTGATGGAGATGGTGTATATGTATTTCGTATTTCTGGAGTTTGTGGAAAAAATACAACAGAAGCAGTAGTATCTTCAAGTGTTACTATAGTAGCACCTTTACAAAGTCCTAGCATAACAGCTAATAGTGGCGATTCTATTATTACCTTAAACTGGGAATCAATAGAAGGAGCTAGTAAATATGAAATATATAGAATGTCTACAGAAGAAACAGATTATCAGTTAATTGCAACAATAGAAGGACTTACTTACGAAGATATAAATGTTGAGAATGAAGTACCTTACTATTATTATGTAACAGCGAAATCAGATGATAATGAGAGTAATCCTTCCAATATACTTCTAATGGTACCTACAGCTGGTCGTGAAGGTAAATATGTTTACGAAAACGAAGCAGCAAACATTTTTGTAACTAAAAAGTCTTATGATACTGTTTATAAAAATCAAGCTACATTAGAAGGAATTGTAGATAGAGAAGGAATTCTAGCTTTAGAAGTTGATGGAAAAATTCAGACTTCTACTACATTAAGTAAAGAGCAATCTTTTGCTTTTAAAGCAAATTTACAACAAGGTAGAAATGATGTGAATTTATTATTTACAGATGAGTTAGGAAAGGTAACACGTAAGACCTTTAATTTCGTGTACTTAACGCATTATGATCTTGTTGTAGATACAGCTTATAGAGGAGAAGAAGGTGCGGTAGCTACAGATGGAACTGGTGCAAAAATGTATAAAACAGTACAAGCAGCAGTAGATAGCATACCAGTCAATAATACTGACCGAGTTGTGATTCTTATAAAAGAAGGTAATTATAGAGAGTATTTAAGAATAACTTCTCCATATATCACATTAATCGGTGAAGATAGAGAAAAAGTAAATATTAATTATTTTGATGAAGTAGTAACAAAGCCAGGAGGTGACACAGATAAGCGTTGTGCCATCTATGTAAAATCTTCAGCCACTGGTTTTGCAGCAGAAAACTTAACTTTTGAAAACACCTATCACTATTTAGGGGACGGTACTATTTCTAATGAATCTGCTGATGCATTACGAGTAGATGCAAAGGGAGCAACATTTGTTAATGTTAAGTTACTTGGTTTCCAAGATACATTACAAGCTAATAGTAGTGAACAGTATTTCTATAAATCCTATATTGCAGGAAATATAGATTATATTTATGGTAATGGGCAAGCACTATTTAATGACTGTGAATTAGTATTTCGCTATAATGCAACTAAAAATAGTGGTTATATCACTGCACCAAAAACAGATCCAAAAGTAAATTATGGTTATATTTTCAATAACTGTACCATTTATGCAGAAGAAGGATGCAATGGTTCGAAATATTTACTAGCACGCCCATGGGGGGCAGATGCAGGCGCTACATTTATTAATACATATATGGGTAGCATTGTTAATAAAACAACTCCATATGCTGATATGAGTGGCAACTTATATAAAGATGCACGTTTTAGCGAGTATTATTCTTATGGACCAGGCTATGCGATTAATAGTAACCGTCCACAAATTTCTAAAGTACAAGCTGAGACAATGCTTGCACCAGACTTCTTAGGCTGGGATCCATATACAATATCTGAAAAGGTTTCAACAGATAACTTTATAGGAAGTATTGAAACAGTAGGTGAAGAGAAATTCATTGAATCAGAGTATACAAATGATAATGCAGATCCTAATGAGACAGATGATACTGGTCTAGGTGCATTCAATGCAGAGGGATATGCACAGAATGTAATAGGTGGCGGAACACTATTAGAGACTTCTAGCCGATATTATAAAGTATCCACAGCAGAGGCATTTTTAGATGCACTAACTACTATTAAGAAAACAGGAAAAGCAAGTGTTATTGAGTTAACACAAGATATTAGCCTGGGTTCTAAGGAGATTGGAGAGGCACTTACAAAATATAGTAGTGTTATAAAACCAGTCAATAATCAACCTTTATTACACCCTACGTTATTAGAAACGGGCGTTTCTACATTATCTATTAAGGATATGAGCAATCTTACAATTTACTCTAAAAATGGTTCAGCGATAGAGCATGCTTGTATGGATATCAGTAATTCATCTAACATTATTATTAGAAACATTGTATTTGATGAATTATGGGAGTGGGATGAAGCTACAGGCGGTGATTATGATCGCAATGACTGGGATTATGTGACTATCCAAAATGGAAGTACTGATATTTGGATTGATCACTGTACTTTCTATAAGGCTTATGATGGTATTGTGGATGTGAAGAAAGCACTTAGTACTCAAACAACAGATGTAACGATTTCTTGGTCTAAGTTCTTACCAGAAAGTGAGTCTCATTTCTTTGATGAGATGATGGATTTATTAGAAGCTAGCCCAGAAGCATATCCATATTACAATAAGTTACTCACTCATTATGGTATGACAAAAGAACAAGTTAGAGCTTATGCAGCAGCACAGAAGAAAACCCATTTAATTGGAGCTTCAGACACTGAGGCGAATACAGAGAATTTACAGCTTACATTAGCAAATAACTACTATAAGAATTCTATGGACCGTATGCCACGTTTACGTGGAGGAAATAGCCATGTCTATAACTGTATTATGGATGCTTCAGAGTTATTGAAACTTAAAAATTCTATTGAAAATCCAGAAGCAGCGGTTAAAGTAGTAAGTAATGGCGCAATATCTACTTGTGGTGCATCTGTATTACTAGAAAATACATCTATTAATGGTATTCTAAATGCCTTAGCAAGTGGTAATGGTTCAAGTCCAGGTGGATATATTAATGCTATTAATTCAGCTTATTACTTAAATGGAGAATTAACCAATCTGACAGTTACAGATAATGCTGGAGCAGGTATGATTCTAGATGCCAATAAGTTTATTGCTCAGTTACCATACCAAGATTATAAATTATATGATGTGAACAACTTAATGACTAAAGTGCTACCAAAAGTGGGAGCTGGCGTTATTGATATGTCAAGTGTACAATGGCAAAAAACAACTTATAATGATGCTTCAAGTGGTGAAGAGGAATTAGTAAAAGAATATGATGTTATTTTGGATTACCAAGGAGCAACATCTCATAATACCATAGAAATGATTAAAGTTACCGTAGGTAAAGCCTATGGACAACTTCCTGAACCTCAAAGAAGTGGTTATGTATTTTTAGGATGGTATACACAGTTAGCAGGTGGTGAAAAAGTAGTAGCTACTACAGTTGTTAATAAACAAGAAACACATGTATTATATGCTAAGTGGAGTAAACAAGATAGTGGTTCTGATGACAATAATGGCAGTGGTGGAAGTACAACCAAGCCAGAAAAACCTGAATCAGAAGTAACTAAACCAGAGACAACTGATAAAGAAGATATCCCAGCTTCAAACTTTACTGATATATCAGGACATTGGGCAGCTGAGCCAATAGAATATGTTATTAATAAAGGTATTTTAAAAGGTGTAAGTGAGGAGCATTTTGCACCTAATGCTTTTATGACAAGATCTATGTTTGCTACTGTTTTATATCGTTTAGTTGGTGAACCAGAAGTAGTAGGAAATAGTGAATTTAAAGATGTAAAAGCAGCTGCATGGTATGAAGATGCTATTATTTGGGCAAGTAAACAAGGTGTTGTAAGTGGTATGTCTGCGAATACATTTAATCCAAATGAAGCAGTAACACGTGAACAAATAGCCACTATGTTATACAATTACATAAAAGCTATGGGAGTTGAACTTAAAAACACGAATCGAGAAGTAGCTTTTGGTGATAAGGAGTCTATATCACCTTGGGCAAAAGAAGCAATGATATTTATGGGACAAACAGGTATCATTTCAGGTGATGAAAAGAAAAACTGTAATCCCAAAGCACAAGCTACTAGAGCTGAAGTAAGTGCTATGATTTACAGATTCATGAAGCTAGTAGAAGAACAAAAATAAGGATTGGCTATTTATATAATGAATAGTTATAAGTCCCAATAGATAAAAGAGCTATGCAACACATATCAGTTGTATAGCTCTTTTGCGTCTATTATTTTGGTACAGAGTAGAAGCATCTTTTTGGAGAGATAATACGTTCTTCAGCTTTAAGCTCTTTGATAGCTTTATCAAGCTCTTTTTTCTCAACGCCAAGTGCTGTTAATATATCGCCCGGTCTCATAGCATCTGAGTTTGAAAGTAATTCAACAATTTTATCTTTTAATTCCATAGTAAATCACCTTTCTTTTATTACTAAAATGATATTGATAGCAATACTATAGCATAGATTTAAATGTTTATCAAATAATAATTATTCTTTTTTTCGGTTAAAATCTATTATCGTTATACTAGTTGTTGTTTTTATTATCCTATATCTAGAAAAAAGAAAATGATAACTCATAAATAATAATAAGGTAGCCAGGAGAGTAAGGAGGGTATAAGATGAATGGTAAGTATTAGAGGTTAGGAGGGGGATTAAATGAGTTATGAAACAATGAGTGACTTTTTTGCAGCTAGAGTAGAAGGATATGATGAGCATATGTTAGAAAATGTAGGAGGCTGTAAGGAAGGTTATAAAAAATTAGCAACCTTGATTCCTAAGGGAACTATCAAGCTTTTAGACTTAGGTTGTGGGACGGGTCTTGAGTTAGATGAGATTTTTAAGGTTTTACCGGATATTGAGGTGACAGGAATAGACTTAACAAAAGCTATGCTAGATAAGCTGAAGGCAAAACATCCTGATAAAGCATTAACGCTTATACATGGTAATTACTTTGAGTATGATTTAGGGAGAGAGCAATATGATGTAGCCATTTCCTTTCAGACTATGCATCATTTTTCTCATGAAGATAAGGTTCAGCTTTACAAAAAAATCTATACAAGCCTTAAGCCAGGAGGAAAATATATTGAATGTGATTATATGGTAGAATCACAGGAAGAAGAGGATCATTGGTATAGTATGAATGCTCAGATAAGGAGAGAATTACATATTCCGGAGGGAGTATTTTATCATTATGATACGCCCTGTACTATAGTTAATCAAAAGAAACTCTTTCAGTTATCAGGATTTAGCCAGGTTAGAGCGTTATGGCGAAAAGAAAATACAACTATTATGATAGGGAAAAAAGTAAAAAATTCGCCTTTGCTATAGCTCGATTTGTTCTTGGTATTATTTTGGCTATTCAAGGCTTTAAAAAACTTTTCTTCGAAAAGAAAGTTATAAAAGTGAATGAGGAATGCACCCCATTGAGTAGATACATAATAAAAAAGATGTATCTACTCAATGGGGTGCATTTTTCATTTTTCTCTATCAGGAAGAAAATTGGAATGACTTATAAGAAATAAGTATAAAATGATATAGGTATTGGCTGATTAAGAAATAAAAATAAAAACGACAGATTATGATAAAAAACTTATAGGCAAAGTATTAGAATAAGTAATAATAGGAAGAGTTTGATTGTTGGGGTTATTTAGATGAAGGAGGGGAAAGTTCATTGATACAAGAGCCAATCTGTAGTAAAAGAAAGTATATAATGAGTAGGATAGTGAATAAGGATATATTAGTAACATTATTATGCTGTACATTGGTGTCTTTTCCAGTAGTAGTTTTCTTTATTTGTTTTTTAGGGCCTATGATACATATAACGACAAGAGAGCAGGTTTTAGGAATATCTTTTGGAGTTCCTATTATTTTAGATTTATTTATTTTTGGAGCATTCATATCAGGGGCACAAAAAGCTTATGAGCATAGTTTATTAAGCGATAGACAGATAGAGATGACTAATGACTATTACCAAGAATGGACTGTAGATGGGGAAAAAAAGGTTGATTGGGAAGTATTTTTATCTATTGTAGAAAAAAGATCAGTATATATATTATTAATAGCTGGAGAAATTCCTAGAGTCTGGGAAAAAAAGAATTTAAAACAAGAACAAATAGACATTTTAAAAGTAGCTATGAAAAAAAATAAAGAGTATAAGATGAGAGGTAAAGAAATCTTAAAACATGAATTAGAGGAAGAACTAGCAGTTGGAGAATATATATATGAAGTTTCATATCCATTTAAGATAAAATTAATGACCATTTATTATAGTATTTATGAAAGCCTATTACCACAAGAAATACTTATTGTACCTATTATATTAAGCTTAGTGACTGCTATAGGTAGAGCTTGGAATCTTACTTTTATTTGTGGACTACTAACAGTATCACAGTTACTTATTATATTGATCATTAGCTATATGAATGGCGGATTTAAAGAAAATATAGGTTTTATGATTTTTAAAGAAAGTGGTATATGGCTTAGTGATGAAAACGGAAAGCAATGGATTGACTGGAAATTTACTAAGGGAATTATGGAGATAAAATTTTTGTTTTATATAATTAAAGAGGATGGAAGTACGTTGCCTATTCCTAAGCAAGTCTTAAATGAAGGTGAATATAACTTACTAAAAGCAAAGGTGAAGCCTAGAGAATATTTCAAACAATATTTGAAGAGTAACGATTAAAGTTAATATAAACGGTAGGAGAGAGCCTATGGAAGAGAAGAAAAGAATTTTAGTTAATAAAATTTCAAGAGAGAGATATGTGAGAGAAAGGATGAAAATAGTATTAAAAAATAAGGGGACTGTTGGTATAATTTATACGCTTATTATACTCATTACTTCTTGGAGTGTATCGAGTGAAGTACGAGAGTTTTTGCAAAACATATGGGTTATAGGAGTTGTGTTGCTTATTATATCATTTGAAATAGTAAAATTTAGAATTAAGGAACATAAAAAAGCCAATGAATATTACGATTTACATATGGGAGAAGAGGGACAAGAGGTATTTATTTTGTTGCCGGAAGGTTTAAAACACCAAGAAGATGAAAAATTGATTAGTTGGCTAAGATTGTCAAAGGTGAAAAAAGGAGATGGAATTATAAGTTTTAAAACAGAGGGGGATGAATTTATTATTTGGGATGAGGCATCTATATCAACAGAAAATAAACAGTATCTAGAAACAAAACTAATAGGAATGAAAGAACATAAGGGTAAAACTAGCTATAAGTGATGTAGTTATTTCTTTTTAGACATGTACTATTGTACATTAAGATGGAGTTTAGCTATGTAAAAACTTATAAAAGCCTGAACTAGAGTGTAATATATCGAATAGGATTATAAGGGTTTAGTCATACCCAAGATTGATGAAGTAAAGTAAAGAATGTCCAGTTTATACTTAGAATAAAGTATAAACTGGACATTCTTTACTTTATTAATTACATGTGACATAACTTACAGATTCATTTGTAAGTATAGTAAGAGTACTTAGTAACTCAATATATTTTAAAATAAAAACCTCATAAGAGGTTATCTATTTACTAAGACAAATGGTTATTCCCATTCTGTTGTATTCTTTAAACCTTTGATAGAAGAAGACTTAAAAACAGGATCCTTGATACCGGCGGCTTTTTGTGCTCTATAGTCTTTAAGACAAAGTACTGCAATACGACAAAGTAAAGTAATGGCAATGAGATTGATAATAGCCATAAATCCCATGAAGACATCAGCAAGGTTCCATACAAGGGCCACTTCTACAAGAGAACCGAACATTACCATAGCAACAACACATATTCTGTAGAGTGTAATAAATATTTTATTGGCTTTGATGAATTCGATATTAGCTTGTCCATAATAGTAATTACCAACAATAGAGCTAAAAGCAAATAGTACGATGCAGATGGCAATGAAATATTTTCCAAATGCCCCAAACTGAGAAGTAAGTGCAGCTTGAGTAAGTTCGATGCCAGTAAGGGAGGTATTCGTATAATCTCCAGCTAAAAGGATAATGAAGGCTGTACAAGAGCAAATAATAATGGTATCTACAAAAACACCAAGACACTGAATAAGTCCTTGTTTAACAGGGTGGCTTACAGTAGCAGTAGCTGCTGCATTAGGCGCACTTCCCATGCCAGCCTCATTTGAGAAGAGGCCTCTTTTGACACCATATAGAATTGTTCCCATGATACCACCCACTGCGACTTGTTTGAGGCCAAATGCATTTTCAAAAATAAGAACGATGATGCCTGGAAGCTGTTTAATGTTGAGGATAATAACAACCAGAGCAACTAAAATATAAGCTACTGCAAAGAATGGTACGAGCACTTCAGAGACTTTTGCAATACGTTTGACTCCACCAAAGATAACAATGGCAGTAATTATGCTAATGATAAGTCCCATTAAGACTTTGTTGATATTAAAGGCATTGTTAAAAGCAGCAGTAATAGTATTAGCCTGAACCGCATTGAAGATGAGACCGAAAGTCACAGTAATAAGCCCTGAAAATACTATACCTAGCCAGCGTTTTCCGAGGCCTTTCTCCATATAGTAAGCAGGTCCACCTCGGTAGGAATCTCCTTCTTTTACCTTATAAATTTGAGCGAGGGTACTTTCTATAAATCCAGAAGCTGCCCCCAAAAGAGCCATAAGCCACATCCAAAAGACAGCACCTGGTCCACCCATTACAATAGCAATGGCAACTCCTGCAATATTTCCAGTTCCTACTCTTGAAGCAGTACTGATGCAAAAAGCTTGAAAAGACGAAATGCCTTTATGTGTTGCAGCATTTTTACCTATACCGTCACCTAGTAGAGCAAACATTTCTTTAAGGTAGGTAAATTGGACAAAACCTGTCTGCCATGTAAAATAAATACCAAGAACAACCAGGAGAATAATAAGCACATTGCCCCATAGGATATCGTTGGTGGTATTAATAATAGTATTCAGTAAATTCATATATCTACCTTCTTTCTAGTTATTGTGTGTTAGTATATAGCAGGTGATATGGAACTCTCTAGTTATTATAAAAAAGACTTAGAAGTAAGTCAATTAAGTGTAAAAAGTTGGAAGTGTACAGGGGCTTCATTAAATGGATGTTAAAGGAAACTTTAAAAAGTGACTGGGGACTTCATACCACATGTTTATTAGCATTATTATTAAGTAGATCATATAGGCTGATAGCAATTTTTCTGTTATAATATATAAATTAAGCTAAAGTAAAATGAGGTATATAGAGTATAGAAGTTGATAGTTGTAGAGGGGGAAACAAAACAGATGCATAATGATATTTTATCAATTGGAAGTATTACTATACATGGGTATGGTCTCATGATAGGAATAGGTTTTATAGTTGCTTTATTAATGGGTTCCTATAGAGCAAAGAAAAAAGGATTAGATTCAGATGTTATAAGTAGTGTTGCTATGTTAGTCATTGTAAGTGGATTTTTAGGTGCTAAATTATTATATGTTATTGTTGAGTTTGAGCAATTTATAAAAGCACCAATGAGTGTACTAGGTTCAGAAGGCTTTGTTGTTTATGGCGGTATTATTGCAGGAGCATTATCGGCCATTATTTATTGCCGCATTAAAAAAATCAGTTTTATGAGTTATTTTGATTTACTGATGCCATCTGTAGCCATTGCTCAGGGCTTTGGGAGAATAGGATGTTTTCTAGCCGGGTGTTGTTATGGAAGAGAAACGCAGTCAGTACTAGGTGTTATTTTCCCAGAAGGGAGTTTAGCTCCAGCAGGCGTAAAATTACTACCAACCCAACTATTTTCTTCAGTTGGCGACTTTCTTATTGCAGGGATTTTGATTTGGTTTTCAAGTCGCTCCAAATGTAAAGGAAATACGGGGGCTCTTTATTTACTCCTTTATGGAATTGGTAGATTTTGTATAGAGTTCTTAAGAGATGATGAGAGGGGAATTATAGGTATGCTTTCAACTTCTCAATTTATTTCTATATTCTTTGTTATAGGAGCAATTGTTTTATTTGTGGTTAATAAAAAGAAGCAAGTAGCTACATCATTAGAAGCTTAAATAGTAATAGCTGAAAGTGTAGTTTAAGTGTAGGAATGAGCAGTATTTAAACAAAAGATTAATTTAAACTAAAGCTATTATCGTAAGAAAGATGAAAAGTTATATTTCTTACGATAATAGCTTTTTTTGTACTATAAAAGGCACAGTGAATATAATGCTAATAGTTTCCTAAGAACAAAAAAATACTTGTAGAAAAAGATACACTTGTAATTTTTGCGTGTTTGCCCTTGATAGAACAGAGAAGTAATAATAGAATAAAACAAATTAAATGATTTATTTAACTTAAAAAAGAAGAAAAGTAAGCAGTATTTTAACTAGTAAAGATTAAAAAATAATAATCATGGAGGTTAATTATGAATTACGGTTTTTTTGATGAAAAGAATAGAGAGTATGTCATTACTAATCCTAATACACCTGCACCATGGGCTAACTATTTAGGTTCTCCAGAGTATGGTGCTATTATTTCACATAATGCAGGTGGTTATAGCTTTGTAAAAAGTGGAGCTAATGGCCGTATTTTACGCTATGTGTTTAATCAAGAAGATAAACCAGGACGTTATATTTATTTAAGAGATGATGTAAATGGTGATTATTGGTCAGCTTCTTGGCAACCAGTGGGTAAGAGTCTTGAGTATTATAAAAGCCAATGTCATCATGGGACTGCTTATACTAATATCAAAGCAGACTACCAAGGTATTCATTCAGAAGCTTTATATTATGTGCCACTTAATAAAACCTATGAGGTATGGCGTTTAAAAGTAACCAATACCAGTGACAAGCCTAGAGAGCTTTCTGTATTTGGTTATGCAGAGTTTACTAATGAAAATAACTATGAAAATGACCAAGTTAATTTACAATATACATTATTTATCACACGTACATACTTCAAGGGAAATAAAATTCTTCAGACTATCAATGAGAACTGCCACAAAGACTGTAATGGTAGTAATCGCAAAGAACGTTTCTTAGGCTTAGTAGGCTCAGAAGTAACTTCTTATAATGGTGATAAAGCAAGCTTTTTAGGACGTTACCGTAGTTATGGTAATCCTATTGCAGTAGAGAGAGGAGCTTGTGACAACGTACTCAACTACAACAGTAATGGCTGTGGCGCACTTCAAACTAAAGTGACATTAGCACCAGGTGAAACCAAAGAAATGGTATTTGTACTTGGTCAATACAATGATGAAGAGTCAGCAGGCATTTTAGCAAGCTATGAAAATTTAAATAAAGTAGAAGAGGAACTTGAAGAACTTAAGGCATACTGGCACGGAAAACTTAGTAATCTCTATGTACAAACACCAAGTAGTGAATTTAATAATATGATTAATACTTGGAATGCTTATCAATGCTTTATTACATTTATTTGGTCAAGAGCTGCTTCTTTTATTTACTGTGGTCTTAGAAATGGTTATGGTTACCGCGATACGGTTCAAGATATTCAAGGTATTATTCACCTTGATCCAGAAATGGCTAAAGAAAAAATCATCTTTATGCTTTCAGCACAAGTAGATAATGGTGGAGGTCTACCACTTGTTAAATTTGATCATAATGCAGGTCATGAAGATACACCGGATGATCCTTCTTATGCTCAAGCAACAGGACATCCTGCGTACCGTGCGGATGATGCACTTTGGTTATTCCCAACCATATTAAAATACATTGGTGAATCAGGAGATAAAGACTTTATTAACGAAGTAGTTCCTTATGCTAACAAAGATGAAGGTACAGTTTATGATCACTTAAAGAGAGCTATTAACTTCTCAATGGAACGTCTTGGGGCACATCATATGCCAGCTGGTTTACATGCCGATTGGAATGACTGTTTAAGACTTGGTAAAAAAGGAGAATCCTCTTTCGTAGCTCTTCAGCTCTACTATGCAATGAGTGTACTTCGTGACTTTGCAGTAGACTTAAATGATGTAGATTATATTGCTTACTTAGATGAAGTTCAAAAAGTATTAGGCGATACAATTCAAGAAAACTGTTGGGAGGATGACCGTTTTATCCGTGGCTTTAAAGAAGATGGAACAGTTATTGGTTCAAAGAAAGATCCAGAAGCAAACATGTGGTTAAATCCTCAATCTTGGGCTGTTATTAGTGGGCTTGCTACAAAAGAGCAAGCTGAAAAAGCTTTAGAATCTGTTCATAGAGAGCTTAATACGAAATATGGCGTACGTGTTATGGCACCATCTTACAAGGAACACGCTTTTGACGGTGCCCTTGCCTTACTTTTCAACGGCTCAACGAAAGAAAATGGTGGTATTTTCTCACAACCACAAGGTTGGATTATCCTAGCGGAAGCTTTAATGGGACATGGAAATCAGGCTTTTGAATACTTTATGGAAAGTTCACCAGCTGCTCAAAATGATAATGCTGATGTACGTGTTTTGGAACCATATGTACACGGACAATTTACAGAAAGCGTTGAAAGTCCATTTGAAGGTCGCTCACATGTACATTGGTTAACAGGTACTGCCTCTACTGTTATGGTAGGCTGTGTAGAAGGTATTTTAGGACTTCGCCCTGATTTAAATGGTATTAAGATAGAGCCAGCTATTCCAAGTGACTGGAAAACTTTCACAATGGATAAAGTATTCCGTGGTAAGAAGCTTCATATTACGGTTAATAATCCAAATGGAGCAGAGGGCGGTTATAAAGCTTGTTACTTAAATGGAGATAAATTAGAGAGTAATTATATTTTTGCAGCAGCATTAAAAGATGAAAATGAGATTATTTTAGAAATGTAATAGGATAAGGATACCACTCAAGTTATGGAGAATATATAGCTTGAGTGGTATTTTTTATTGAAGAGGTGTTGCTACTTAGTTATATAAATAGAAATTTGAATAATACTATATAAAGTTAAACTGCCGCTATGTAGTCCGGCTAGTGTACTTGCTTCTAGTTGCTATCTCACTCCGCTAAGAAACTCTAAATTCGTAATCCTTATGAACGGGCGAAAACTCACTACGTTCAAACACTCGCCCTAAAACCCATAAGGATTACTTCATTAAGAGTTTCTAAGCTCTGCTCCAAGGCATCTTCCAGCAAGTCCACTAGTCTCCCTACATCGCTACTGCTTTACAAGAATAAACTACAAAGAGCTTTATGCATTATTGTGAATGAAGAGAAAACGGAGAAAATCCTTCGTTAAGAATTGATGAACTCTATGCGTTATTATTGCTAGAACGAGATATGATAGACTGGCTTATAAGTTTAAAATACCAGTATATTTTTCTCGTACCGCTTTACTGTCAGGAGCGTTTATGAGCTTAATAACGTTCGGCAGAAATGAGAGAAGGAGGGATATCTGGAAGGGTGACTTGGAAAAATTTTTTAGAGGCACTTGGCGAACGTTTTGGATGGGTTTTAGCACGAGTGTTTGACCAACGGGAGTTTTCGTGCGTTCATCCAAATAAGTGAGCCTAGTGCTTCAAAAAATTTGAACCGGAACACTGGAAGATAGCCCTTCTCCTCTCATTTCCTCCCAACAGCCTTTCTCATAAACGCCCCTGCAAATTTCTATTTGTGTAACCAACTGAATAGTTATAATAAGTAAGATGCTTACGTAACTATTGACCAGTTGTTGTATACTAATAACGTAAGCTAGAAGTATGATTTGAAAGGAGGAAGAACGAATGTGGATGGTCTTTGCATTTGGTTCAGCCTTATTTGCGGGGCTTACTGCTATATTGGCTAAGTGTGGGATTAAACATACTGATTCTAATGTAGCTACGGCCCTTAGGACAATAGTTGTCCTTTGCTTTTCTTGGATGATGGTTTTTATAGCTGGAAAGCAAGGAGAGTTAGGGGCTATTGAAAGCAAAACCTTTATCTTTTTAGTATTATCAGGGCTGGCAACCGGAGCATCTTGGCTTTGCTATTTTAAGGCTTTACAGTTGGGTGATGTCAATAAAGTCACACCTATTGATAAATCCAGTACGATATTAACTATGTTATTAGCTTTTATTTTATTAGGAGAGCCAATAACACCTATTAAATTAATAGCTATGCTTTTGATTGGTATTGGAACTTATTTGATGATTCAAAAAAAAGAAGAGGCTGTAAAAGAAACAAAAGGGAAGTCTTGGCTTGTCTTGGCTATTAGTTCAGCTGTTTTTGCCAGTTTAACGTCTATTTTAGGTAAAGTAGGGATTGAAGGTATTGATTCTACTTTAGGAACAGCTATTCGTACTATTGTCGTTTTAGTGATGGCGTGGCTTGTGGTATTTGTTACAGGAAAGCAGCATACTATTAAAAAGATTGATAAGCAAAGCTGGTTATTCATCATCTTATCAGGTTTTGCAACCGGAGCATCTTGGCTTTGTTATTATAGAGCACTTCAAACAGGACCAGCTAGTGTTGTAGTACCTATTGATAAACTGAGTATTTTAGTAACTATTGGCTTTTCTTATGTTGTATTTCATGAACGACTTCATAAGAAATCAGCATTAGGTCTTGGCCTTATTGTGGCAGGGACATTAGCCTTATTATTATAGTAGGTAGAAGAAAGTGGCTAGTAAACAACTTGGGGCAGAAGAATAGTAGATTAGAGGACTAACAAAGAAATGGGGCAATGACATGATACAAGATTTAAAATCACATCACTTTCATAATGAATATAATTACCATACACCAGTCCAGGGAGATATCGCGTTTGTATTTGAAGGAAGAGATGTACTTGTAAAGAAATACGAAGAGGAAATAGTTTTCCCAAAATATGAAGATTTTGCACACAGAGAGGTCGAATTTATTTACCTATTTACCATAGATAATGAGCATTATTATTTAGCAAATATGAAAGAGCAAAAGGCTTTAGAAGGCTATAGCTTTGAAAATATTAACTTATTAAGAACGCTTAAGCCGCAACATGTAGCATTTGCAGCCGTAACAGCCTATCATTTATTTAACTGGTATAGAACCAATCGATTTTGTGGCTCTTGTGGTAAGCCTATGGTACATAGTGATAAAGAAAGAGCTTTATGTTGCAGTGCTTGCGGTAATATAGTTTACCCTAGAATATCTCCAGCTGTCATTGTAGGCATAATAGATGGTAATAGATTGCTTTTGACTAGATATGCGGGACGTGAGTATAAAAGGTTTGGTTTAGTAGCTGGATTTTGTGAAATTGGTGAAGCAGCAGAACAAACTATAGAACGAGAAGTGATGGAAGAAGTAGGACTTAAAGTAAAAAACATTCGCTATTATAAGAGTCAGCCATGGGGATTTGCAGGTGATTTACTTTTAGGTTATTTTGCTGAAGTAGATGGTAGTAGTGAAATTAAGTTAGATGAGAATGAACTATCAGAAGGTGTCTGGTTGGAGAGGGAAGAGATATCACCAATAGGTGATGGAATAAGTCTTACTTCGGAAATGATTTTACATTTTAAAAATAATATGTAGTAGTTAAATGGTACTCTAATAAGAAAAGTTTTACTAAAGAAAAGTGGCTCTTAAAAAGATGCCACTTTTTATTATGTAGAAAAATAAATAAATCTAATAGAGCAAACACAAAAGGGTAAATTGATAAAACAAACTAAATGGGGTAAAATAGATAAAAATGTAGAATGAGGAGGAATTATGGAAAAGGTAAAATTTTATCACAACTTTATTAAGCGCTATGCCTTTTATCTCCTATTAAGTTTATCTCTTCTGGGAGTGACAGGATGTAGTGCTAATAGCTCACAAAATTCAGTAGTAGAAGTAGTAGGAGAGGTAGAGGCACCAACTCAAACACCTACTTCACAAGAAGGCGTACAAGAGGCTACAGGAGCGGAGACATCTGGAGAGCAGATATCAGAAGGAAAAGTAGCAGAAGCCGAAATTCATTTTATAGATACAGGCAATTCAGATGCTATTTTAATTATGGCAGATCATAAAGCAATGCTTATTGATGGTGGAGATAACGATGATGAACAACTTGTTGTTAACTACCTTAAAAATCTAGGTATTACAGAACTAGAGTATGTCATAGCAACCCATCCTCATGCTGACCATATTGGAGGATTGGATGCAGTTATTAAAGCGTGTAAGATTAATCAATTATTAGTAGCTAATGGTGATGCCGATACAAAGACTTATAGAGATTTTATTAATGCTGCGATGGATAAAGGACTTACTCCAAGTGTACCTTTAGAAGAAAGTAAGTTCCCATTAGGTAATTCTTACTTTACAGTAATGAATACTAATGGAGGAGAGGATACTAATAATCAGTCTTTAGTCATTGAATATGTCAATGGAGAAGATAAGGTTTTATTCATGGGTGATGCCGAGAAAGAAGTAGAAGAAGAACTTTTACCACAGCTTTCAAAAGTAGATTTACTAAAAGTAGGGCATCATGGATCAAGCACTAGTACGACAGAAGCATTCCTTAAGAAGGTGGATCCAACTTATGCTGTGATTTTATGTGGTAAGGATAATAAATATGGGCACCCACATAGAGAAACCATGGCTAAACTACAAGGCATAGAGGTACATAGGAGTGATGAATGTGGCACGATTATCTTTAAGTCTACAGGTAAAGGCCTAGTAACTGATTGCAAGGTAGGTAGTTATACACCAGGAAGCGATGCAGGAAAAAGTAATTCTAGTAATACAACTGCTTTCAATAACATAGACCAAAATAAGGGCAATGTTGTTTCCGAGCAAAAGTCAGAGACAACTAGTAGTGCAACAGAAGTGGTATATTGGACACCAAAAGGAAAAAGCTATCACAGCACTAAAAGTTGTCCTACTTTAGCTAGAAGTAAAACCATTTTAAGTGGCACTATTAGTGAAAGTGGCAAATACGACCCTTGTGATAGTTGCTATTAAGAGAAATACAATAAAAGAAGCTGATGCAAGATGGGAGATTTTAACCATCTTACATCAGCTTCTTTTATGTTTGTTTAAATATTCTATATTATATATATTACTAAGTAAGCTATAATAAGATTAAATGAGAGAAATTTATAAATAGTAAATAGGAGAGATGTATGAGTGAGGTGATTTATAGAGAGGCGACAAATAATGAATGTAAGATACTATCTCAACTAGCATATGAGTCAGAGGCATACTGGCAGTATAGTCAGGAGTTTATGGATATATTTAAAGAAAAATATAGTATAACAGCAGAGAGGCTTCAATTATATAGACCTCGTGTATTAGAAGTAGAAGAAAAAATAATAGGTTTTTGGGGAGGAGAAAAACGCAATAAAAAACTAGAATTAGAGTATTTTTATATAGCAGCAGAATACATAGGCAAAGGTTATGGCAAACTTCTGTGGCAAGACTTATTAAGCTGGTGCAATATGCAGGGGATTTTAGAAATAGAGTTGGTAACAAGTAATCAGGCCGTACCTTTTTATGAAAAGCAAGGAGCAACAGTAATAGGAAGGGTAAACTCAGAAATAGATGGGAGACCTATTCCATTATTAAGATATAGAATGAAAGAGGGGGAATAGAGATGTTAAGATTAAGACCATTTAAAATGAGTGATGCAGCCTATTTAGTAAATTGGATGAGAGATGAAAGAAGCTTTAAAATGTGGAGTGCAGATAAATTTGAGTATCCGTTATCAGAAGAGCAGCTAAAGGTTTATAAAGAAATGTATGAAGCCGATGAATTTGGATGGATTTTCGTGGCTTTAGATGAGAAAGGTATACCAGTGGGACACTTTTTGATGCGAATGGCAGATTATGAGAAAGATAGTGTGCACCTTGGTTTTATTATAGTAGATCCTAATATTAGAGGAAGAGGCTATGGCAGAGAAATGGTAAGCTTAGGGGTTAAATATGCTTTTGAAATACTCAAGGTAAAACGAGTAACTTTAGGTGTATATGACACTAACCCATCGGCAGAAGCCTGCTATAAAAAAGTAGGGTTTGTTACAGAAACCTACCATAAAGATGTTTTTAGTCATGAAGATGAGAAATGGGGCATATTTAATATGGCTATTTCGCGGGCAGTATAAATAGAAATTTACAGGGGAGTTTATGAGAAAGGCTTATGGGAGGAAATGAGAGGAGAAGGCCTATCTTGCAGTGTTCCGGTTCAAATTTTTAGAGGCACTAGGCTCACTTATTTGGATGAACGCACGAAAACTCCCGATGGTCAAACACTCGTGCTAAAACCCATCCAAAACGTTCGCCAAGTGCCTCTAGAAAATTCTCCCAAGTCACCCTTCCAGATATCCCTCCTCCTCTCATTTCTTTCAAACGTTATTAAGCTCATAAACGTTTCTGACAGTAAAGTGACGTGAGAAAAATATAATGGTATTTTAAACTTACAAGCCATTTTTTTATATCTCCCATCGCAGTAATGACATATAAAGATTAGCAGTTCTTAACTAAATTTTTTCTCGGAATTCTCTTCAATAATAACGTATAAAGTTTCTTAGTAGTTTGTTTTGGCAAAGTAGTAGCCAAGGCAAGAGAGGATGGGGATTGGTGTAGGGTGCCTTGGAGGTAAGCTTAGCAGTTCTTAACGAAGGAGTCCTTATGGGGTTTAGGCTGAGTGTTTGAGCGTTAGCGAGTTTTCAGCCGTTCATAAGGGCTACGAGTTTAGAACTGCTTAGCGAGCTGAGACAGCAACCGGAACCAATCACCATTCTCGGATGACTTGGTGGTACCTTGCTATATATGTTGTTATTCAAATTGTTATTTTGGTTTTATAGTTCAAGTGCTTCTACTAATTCAGGCTTAAGAATGCCAATAATATTGCTACGATGAAGTGCGTTTTCTGGAGTAAGGTCTATGACATAGGTACCTATTAGTCTGGTATTTTTTCTAGATGAAGGATAGTTTCCTTCAAAGGAGCATCTAAAAAGCTGATAGGCAGGTTGTTGGCTTTGGGGAGCTAGGCAATCTGGCTTAATAACGAGTACCTTACCAGTAAAATTAATATAGTGAGTACAGGGAATACAGTCGTCCATGGTATAGAAGCTTGTTTTTACATTTTCCATTTTCATAATATCACCGTACTTATAAAGCTGCTTAATATATATTTATGCAATAAGTTAGAAAATATTAGACATACAAGCTATAAATAAAAATACCCCCTAGAATCATTAGGCTATTGTTCTAGGGGGGTATTTATTATTTTGTATAGTTATCAAAGTAACCTTGAATGAAGATGATAGGAGTACCTTTATCGCCGCTTCCGCTAGTTAAGTCTGAAAGTGAACCGATAAGGTCTGTTAATCTTCTAGGAGTAGTACCTAGAGATGCCATGCTACCTACAAGATCAGTTTCTTTATTACGAATATAATCAGAGATAGCTTCTTTAAGGGCATCACCGCTTAAATCAGCAAAGTCATTATCAGCTAAGTATTTAAGCTTAATTTCATTAGGTTGACCATCAAGTCCTTTAGTATAAGCAGGAGAAACAACTGGATCTGCTAATTCCCATATTTTACCCACAGGATCTTTGAAAGCGCCATCTCCATAAACCATAACTTCTACAGTTTTACCTGTTTTTTCTTTAAGCATAGCTTGAATACGGTCTACAACTGGTTGGCAGTTGCGAGGGAAAAGCTTTACAGTTTCTTCTGTAGCTTTATTAGATCCAAGAAGACCATAAGCTTCGTTATAGCCACTTCCATCGATAGGCTGGCATAGAATATCATCTAAGCCACAAACTGTTTCTGCACCATTAGCTTTTAAAATACGTTTAGTACGAACTCTTGTATGGATATCACAAGTAATGACATGTTTTGTATAATCTAAAATGGTTTTTGGATGATTAGAGAAAATAACTTCACATTCAGCACCACAAGATTCTACTAAACCTTTATAGTACTCTATGTAATCAACACCTGTAAAAGTATGTTTGTTATAACCAAATAACTCACGGAATTCTTTTTCTGTTAATACATCTGTCCAAGGGTTAATACCTTTTTCATCTAAAAGATCAAGATCTACAAGGTGATTACCGACTTCATCAGAAGGATAGCTAAGCATAAGGACAACTTTTTTAGCACCTTTTGCAATACCACGAAGACAAATAGCAAAACGATTACGACTAAGAATTGGGAAGATGACACCAATTGTATGATCACCAAATTTGCTAGTAACATCCTTTGCAATGGCATCAACGGAAGCATAGTTTCCTTGAGCACGAGCTACAACTGCTTCTGTAATGGTTACGATATCTTGATCCTCAATATTAAACCCTTCAGCTTCAGAAGCTGTTAACACACTATTTACAACGATGTCTGCAATATCGTCTCCTTCACGAATAATGGGTGCGCGAAGCCCTCTAACAACAGTTCCTACCATTCTTTCCATTTCAAAATCTCTCCTCAAGTCTGTATTTTTAAAAAACTCATCCCTTGTACTATACACCATAACTATGGTATAAGTAAAATAAATAGTAATGATAAAAGGTATAAGGAGAAATTATATGTCGGTACCATTAGGTTTATATAAGATATTTATAGAAGTAGCTAAGTGTCAAAGTTTCTCTAAAGCCTCCAAGAATTTGTATATTACTCAACCAGCAGTAAGTCAAGCTATTATGCAATTAGAGGAGCAGCTAAATGCTAGACTTTTTACTAGAACGGCTAAGGGGGTAAGATTAACGAGAGAGGGAGAGTTGCTTTATGAATATGCACATTCAGCCATTAAGTTAATAACTGCAGGAGAGAAGAAGTTATTAGAAACTCAAAATCTTTTAACTGGTGAATTACAGATTGGCGTAGGAGATACCATATCTAGATATTATCTTTTACCTTATCTAGAAAGTTTTCATAAGGAATATCCTTCTATAAAGCTTAAAATCATTAACCGTACGACGACTAAGCTATGTGATAAAATTAAGGCAGGAACCATTGACTTAGCTATATGTAATTTGCCGATTGAAGATAGTCAGATTGAAGTGAGAAATTGCATGGAGGTACATGATATTTTTGTAGGTGGCAAGAGCTATAAGGAGCGTTCTAAAGTGCCACTTAGCTTTGAAGAATTAAGTACTTTGCCACTTATTGTGTTAGATCAAAACTCCGTTTCTAGAAGATATGTAGAGCAGTTTATGCTTAAGAAAGGCGTAAAAATCAGTCCTGATATTGAATTAGGTGCCCACGACTTACTTCTAGAATTTGCTAAGATTGAATTAGGTATTTCATGCGTGATTAAGGAGTTTTCGGAAGAGTACTTAGAGAAAAAAGAACTATATCATTTAAGATTACAAGAAGAAATACCAGCTAGGTATATAGGAGCTTGCTACTTAAAAAGCGTACCTTTATCCTCGGCAGCAACAGCGTTTATAGAAGGGCTGCAACTTCCTATGAAGTAGTGAAATAACTTAAGATAATGAGCTGTAATGTAACAAAAGAGGAGAAGTTGCTTTGAAAGCGTGTTTATAAGTGCTAAAATAAACATAGGAAATATATTATTTAACAGGAGGAAAAAATGGATAATTTTATTTTTAATGCGTATACAAAGATTTATTTTGGAAAAGGGATGATTAAAAACTTACCTGAAGCTATTAGTGCACATGGCAAAAATGTATTACTTGTCTATGGTGGTGGTAGCATTAAAAGAAATGGTATTTATGATGCAGTTAAAAATCTGCTTTCAGATTGTAATATTATAGAACTTCCTGGAGTAGATCCTAATCCAAGAATTGAAACAGTTAGAGAAGGGGTAAGGCTTTGTAAGGCACATCAAATCGACGTCATTTTAGCAGTAGGCGGTGGAAGTGTTATTGACTGTTCTAAGGTGATTGGTGCTGGCTATTACTATGATGGAGATGCTTGGGATTTAGTTGTAGAATCAAGTAAGATTACAAAAGTTCTTCCTATCGTAACGATTTTAACTTTAGCAGCTACAGGCTCAGAAATGAATAAGAATGCAGTTATCTCCAATATGGCTATTAATGAAAAACTAGGAACTGGTTCAATGAATATGATTCCTCAGGCTTCTATATTAGATCCAGAGTATCTTTATACACTACCAGCTATTCAAACAGCAGCAGGTACAGCAGATATTATGTCTCATATTTTTGAGAACTATTTTAAAAAAGAAGAAGATACTTTTATTCAAAACAAACTAGCAGAAGGATTGCTAGAAACTTGTATTAAATACTGTCCTATTGCTTTAGAAGAACCAAATAACTATGAAGCAAGAGCGAACTTAATGTGGGCAAGTACACTAGCTCTTAATGGTTTAGTAGGAGCTGGAAAACCTGGAAGCTGGACATGCCATCCTATTGAACATGAGCTTAGTGCCTTTTATGATATTACCCATGGTATAGGCTTAGCTATTTTAACACCAAGATGGATGAGACATATTTTAAATGAGCAAACAGTCGATAAATTTGTAGCTTATGCAAAAAATGTATGGCACTTACCAGAAATGTCAGACCGATTTGCTTATGCTAATGCGGCTATTGATGCGACAGAAAACTTCTTTAAAAACTGTGGTATTCCAATGACCTTTAGTGAAATAGGTATTAATGAAGAACACTTTGAAGTAATGGCGGAAAAGGCAGTTAGAATTGGCGGCTTAGCATGGTCTTACGTACCGCTTACAAAAGAAGATGTTATGAGTATTCTTAAAGCTTGTTTATAAAATGAAAAAAACTACCTCATGAGAAAATCATGAGGTAGTTTTTTATGTATAACAGATTCTTATAACTTTAAATAAAAGTTAAAAGAACAAAGTTTAAGATAAAGAGTACTGTAGCTCCAATAAGAATTGGATGAATGTCTTTTGCTTGCTTTTTGCAAATTTTAACGATGCAATAGAAGATGAAAGCAGTACCAATACCATAAGAAATACTATAGCTTAATGACATGAAAACACCTGCGAAGAAAGCAGGAATAGCTTCATCAAAGTCAGCCCATTTGATTTCTGCAAAAGATGAAATCATCATCATACCAACAACAACTAAAGCAGGAGCAGTAGCAGCTGAAGGAATAGCACTTACAAAGGTTGAAAGGAAAGCACTAAGGGCAAAACAAATAGCTACAACAACACTTGTAAGACCTGTACGTCCACCAGCACCAATACCAGCAGCACTTTCAACATATGTAGTTGTGTTAGAAGTACCTAAAAGAGCACCGATAGAAGTAGCAGTAGCATCAGCAAATAAAGCTTTATCCATTTTAGATTTGAAGCCACTATTAGTTTCCATTGATTTTTCATCTTCTTCACTAAAGATACCTGTGCGGCGACCAGTACCGATGAAAGTACCAATTGTATCAAAAGTATCAGATAAGCTAAATGAGAAAATAGTAATAAGCACTAATGGAATTTTAGCAGTATCAGAGAATAAAGATCCCAAACCTTCTGGTGTGAAAATGGCTAAGAAAGTAGTAGGTAAAGCTTTGCAAGCTTCTTGGAAGCTTATAGTATCAGCAGCTGTAGTAACCCCCATAGGAATACCAAGAAGTGTAGTTGCTACAATACCAATTAAAATAGCACCTTTTACATGAAGTACTTGTAAAACAATAATTAATACAAGACCAATAATAAATAACCAAAATACAGGTTGGTTTAAAGTTGATAAAGCAGGAACACCAGCACCAAAGTTGATAATACCTACATTAAGGAGACCAATGTAAGCGATAAATACACCGATACCTCCACCAATTGCATTTTGTAAACTATGTGGGATAGCTTTAATAATGTATTTACGAATTTTTGTAACAGTAATAAGGATATTTAAAAGCCCACAGATGAATACCATTGATAAAGCTTGTTGCCAAGTAAATCCTAAAGTGAAACATACGGTATAAACAAAGAATGCATTAAGTCCCATACCAGGAGCTTGTGCATAAGGAACGTTAGCTACTAAGCCCATAACTAAAGTTCCGATGATAGAAGCAATGATTGTTGCAAGGAAAACTGCACCCCACTCCATACCAGCTTGACTTAAAAGACCTGGATTAACAATAATAATGTAAGCCATTGCAAAGAAGGTTGTAAGTCCAGCAATTACTTCTGTACCAAAGGTGGTGCCATTTTCTTTAAGTTTGAAAAACTTTTCCATAACTATTTTCCTCTCTATAATTTAGTTTATGTATTAATATTTTGACTTAATGAAAAAAGAACAAAATACAAACTATATTCTACTGAGTATTTATTAAATTATCAATATCAAAAGCAAAAAATTATATCTAAATTTGTAAAACACAATTTATAAATGAATTTAAATACTTTTAAAAAGGAAAAGGAAAGTGCTTATATAATTAATTAACATAATCAAAATGAAAAAATATAAAATAAACACGAGAATTGTAGACAAAACAGATATTTTATATTATGATAATCAACATGATTTTAAAAAAATAGTGCATCGTATAAAGTTGAAAATAAGGTTCAACAGTTTCTACCGAATCACCTTAAATGATTTGACTACGATATGGTTTAATTGAATACTTTACATATCTAAGAAGCTCATTATACGGTCGTACAAGAAAAAGCATAGAGATGTTCATAATGAACATAATAAGAAGTTTTACATATTCATTATGGCTTTAATACTTAATTTAATCTTACCTAAGCGTAGGAAAAATAACTTGAAAAAGAGAGGGACCACAATGAAAGCTTTAAAAGATCGTATTGTTAAAGATGGTAAAATTAGAGAGGGTAATGTACTTAAGGTAGATTCCTTTTTAAATCACCAATTAGATATTGACCTTTTTGAACAAATGGGAGAAGAATTTAAAAGAAGATTTGAAGGTAAAAAAGTCACTAAAATTCTTACTATAGAAGCTTCAGGAATTGCTATTGCTTGTATTGCAGCAAGATACTTTAAAGTACCAGTTGTATTTGCTAAGAAAACACAAACTAAGAACATAGCAGGGGATGTATATACTAGTAAAGTAGAGTCTTTTACTCATGGGAAAGTATATGATATTATTGTTGCAAAAGAATTTTTAAAGCCAGAAGATGAAGTTTTAATTATTGATGACTTTTTAGCTAATGGAAAGGCACTCCTTGGACTTGCTAAACTTGTACAAAATGCAGGTGCTACTGTAGTAGGTGCTGGAATTGCAATTGAAAAAGGCTTCCAAGACGGAGGCAAGCTCATTCGTGAAAGTGGTATTCACTTAGAATCTTTAGCTATTATTGATGCCATGAGTGTTGAAGATGGCGTTACCTTTAGAGAATAATTAATGATGCTATATCTGTGAAGACAAACGTATCACCAGAAAGTGATAAAAGAATAAATCCAAAAAGCTATAAAATCCAAGGAGTGATTTTATAGCTTTTTTCAGGAAGAGATTTAATGTGAGTTATTTTGCTTTAATTATTGAGCAAGTCTGTTTAGAGGCCAATACAGCTCTGTACAATAAGTGAAACTGTAGCAATGACGAACCAGCAGCCTAGTCCTAACAGGATTGGTTTAATCCCATTAGAAAGTAAGCTTTTTAAGTTGGTGCTAAGTCCAATAGCAGACATGGCCATAACAATCATAAATTTTCCAAGTGTTACAAGAGTGGTGGAAACGCTTGGAGAAAGGTTGGCGAAGGTATTAACAAGTGCGGCAATGACAAAGAATATGATAAACCAAGGGAAAACCTTAGTAAAACTAAAATGCCCTGTGCCTTCACGGCCTTTTTTTCTTGCGGTATAAACTGCTAAAAATAAAGTGATAGGTACAATCATAAGTGTTCTAGTAAGTTTTACAATTGTAGCAAGCTGTAAGGCTGTATTGTTTTCAGAAACTTCACTCCAAGCAGTACCAGTAGCAACTACAGATGAGGTATCATTAACAGCAGTTCCCACCCACATTCCAAAACTTATATCACTCATGTTTAGTAAGTGACCTAAAAAAGGAAATAGGAATACAGCAGCAATGTTAAAAAGGAAAATAGTAGAGATGGCATGTGCCACGTCTTCATCACTTGCCTCAATAACAGGAGCAGTTGCAGCTATTGCTGATCCTCCGCAAATACAAGTTCCAACACCAATAAGAGTAGTGGTGTCGCCAGGTAGCTTAAGTACTTTTCCTAAGATATAAGCAGTGATAAAGGCAGATGTAATAGTAAATAGCATCACTATTAACGACTGTTTTCCTACCTCAATAATATGATAAAGATTCATTTCAAATCCAAGTAGAATAATGGAGTACTGTAAGATTTTTTTTGAGGTGTATTTTACTCCCGTAACTAATTGGATTGATTTATATTTATAGGACTGGGTAAGTAAACTAGGAAATACAGTAGTTAATACAATACCCATAAGAATAGCAATAATAGGGCCACCTAGTAAGGGAAAAGCTTTACCTAAAAGCCAAGAAGGGATGGCAATGAATAAACATAGTAGTATACCCGGTAGGGTGTTTTTTAAATGATACATATAAATGACTCCTTTATGTTTTAACATAGATGATTTAAATAAAAGTAGGATAGTGGAGGTACATATGACGTTACATAGCTTAGAAATATTTGTTGCAGTAGCCAAAAGATGTAACATGAGTGATGCAGCTAAGGAGCTACATATCGCTCAGCCTACAATTAGTCAAGCTATTGCTGATTTAGAAAAAGAATATGGTGTTCTTTTATTTAATAGGCTCTCTAGAAAACTATACATAACTTCTGCAGGTGAACAATTATTAGGCTATGCTAAAAATATGATTGCGCTGCAGAAAGAGATGAATAAAAGTATGTTAGAGCTTGCTGAAAATCAAACGATTATATTAGGAGCAACACTAACAGTTGGTAAATGCTTAATATCAGACTTAGTCAAACTATTTGAGCAAAAGTATCCAAACATTAAAGTACAAGTAGTTATTGATAATACTGCTACTATTGAAAAGTTACTTTTAGATAGTCAAATAGATATAGGTCTTGTTGAAGGAACTATTAAAAGCCAAGAACTTATTGTTAATTCTGCTATATCAGATCAACTTATTTTGGTATGTTATCCCAGCCATCCTTTTGCCTTAAAAAAGATTATTGGTACTCATGAGCTAGCCAATCAAAACTTTATACTTAGAGAAGAAGGTAGTGGAACAAGAGAAAAATTAGAACTGTTACTACGAGAAAATAATATTGTAATCAATAGAAAGTGGATTTGCCATGGTTTAGATGCTATTATAGAGGCTGTTTTGGCTGAGCAAGGTATTACACTTATTTCTGAACGCTTGGTACAGCCTTATGTAGAGCAGAATAGACTATGTAGTGTTGCCATTGAAAATCAATTATTTAATCGCAATTTTAGTTTGGTATATCATAAAACAAAGTATATTTCAGATAGTCTAAATAAGCTTATTAACTTTGTTTATGAGAGATACGTACCTTCCACTAAGCAATAAAAAGAATATATCATAGTTTATTTATAAACAAAAATATAAAAAATTAATAGCTATCATAGTATTTTCCCTATAGATTATGTTAATGTGATATAATCATGGGATAATGGTTAATCTTTACTTGTAAGAGGTAAAATCTTATTTCAAACAATAAAAATGATAAAAAAGAGTACAGAGAGTGATTATGACACTAGAAAAGATAATAAAATGTTGCGAAGGTCTAACGCCAACAGAAAATCAATTAGCACAATACATTTTAAAGAACAAGGAAGAAATCCAAAATTTAACCATACAACATCTTGCAGAGAAAACTTTTACATCAAAATCTGCTATTCATAGGCTGTGTAAGAAGATAGGACTTAATGGTTTTAATGAGCTTAAGGTGAAACTAGCTCAGGATCTGGTAGAGGAACATAAAACAAGGACACAAATAGATGTTAATTTTCCATTTACAGCTCATGATACACAAAGGGTGATAGCAGAGAAACTATTGAAATTATATGAGGCTTCAATAATAGATACCTACCACTCTATTAATATTGAAGATTTAAATAGGTGTGTGACTTTACTACATGATGCAGATATTATTGACATCTATACACAAGCACATAATCTGAATGTAGCTGAAAATTTTCAAGACAAAATGCGTTCCATTGGTAGAAGTGTTAACTGTCCTAAATCAACTTATGAGCAGCGTTGTATGGCAACTGCTTCTAAGAAAAATCATGTGGCAGTTATTTTATCTTATTCAGGAAGAGCAAGGTTTTTATTACCCATAGTGGAAATACTAAATAAAAAGCAAGTAGAAATTATTTTAATAGGGAGACTAGGCAATAGTATGATGCAAAATCATATCAAGCATCAGTTATATATAAGTGATAAAGAAGACCTTAGAAATAGAATCTCCCAATTTTCCTCTCACATTGCTATGCAATATATATTAGATGTTATTTTTAGCTGTATCTTCAAACAGGATTATCAGATGAATATAGATTATATCCAAGAAGTCACGGGTTTTATTGATGATAGAAATATTAATGATGAAGAATAGTACGTTTAGAGCTTATTAGTGAATTAACTAATAAGCTTTTTTTATGAATAAAATGGAGAAAAAGTATCAAAAAGTTTCAAAAGTACTAGACGCCTGATTTATATTTTTAGAAAAAAGCATCAGAATGTCCTACAAGGGTTGAAGGAGATTTATAAAAGAAATATATTAGAGGTGTTAATAGAAATGAGGGATGAAATGAAAAAAGCGATATTTTTAGATATAGATGGTACATTAATAGATTGTTTTAGTGGTCTTATAGAGATTTCACCAAAGGTTAAAGAAGAGATTCGTTTACTACAAGCAAAAGGGGATTATGTTTTCATTGCAACAGGAAGGCCTTATGCATTTATCAATAAGTCTTTATTAGATTTTGGTTTTGATGGCTTTATTTTAATTAATGGTGCACAGGTGAGGATTAATAATAAAACTATTTGTAGTAAACCTATGAGTAGTGAATTTGTAAAACAATTAGTATCAACGCTTGAAGATAAAGGGATTCAATATGTTTTAGAAGATGAAGTACATGCTTATATGAAAACAAGTCATAAAGAATTTTATCAGTTTTATGATAGCGTAGGGATAGGTAAAGAATGCTTTAAAAGCGAGTATGATATGGAGACCCTTAATGTGTATAAAGTTGAAATCATGTGTCCAAATGAAGAGGTTTTAGATCAGTGCGTAGCATTTGTTAAGCAACATCCGGAGTACGATTGTTTTCATAGTATAGATAAAGCCCATTTAGAGGTCTACTTGAAAGAAAATACAAAAGCAGCCGGTATATTAAAAGCTTTAGAGTGTTTAAATATTCCTATAGAAAACACCTATGCTTTTGGAGATGGACAAAATGATATAGAAATGCTACAGACTGTTGGTTGCGGCATAGCAATGGGGAATGCTTCTGATGAAGTAAAGCAATATGCAAAAGTAGTTACAGATACGGTGCACAATGATGGGGTAGCCGTAGGCATTAAAAAATATATTAGCTAAGATTATATAATTAAATAAATTATAGTTGAAATTGTGATTAAAATAGTGTATTTTAATCTTAGGTTCTGTACGACTGGCGGATAAGTGGGATTACCCACAGGGAGTACAGAATATTTAGAAGCCGACCGCCTGGGCACCCATTTATTTGGATACCCAGGTAGTCGGCTTTTCGTTTTTACAGAAAATGACATGTTTTCTACTAGGAAGAGTAATCGTCGATGTATCCTGAGGTAGCTTAAAAATCAAGATGATTAAAAAGGAGAATGAAGATGATTTCATTAGAAAACGAATTAAAACAAAATCCATATCCAGGTAGAGGGATTGTCATCGGGAGATCAAAAGATGGAAAACATGCAGTAACAGCTTACTTTATCATGGGTAGAAGTGAAAATAGTAGAAACCGTGTCTTTGTAGAAGACGGTGAAGGGATTCGTACACAAGCTTTTGATCCTTCTAAATTAACTGATCCAAGCTTAATCATTTATGCACCTGTTCGCGTACTTGGCAATAAAACAATCGTAACTAATGGTGATCAAACAGACACTATTTATGAATTAATGGATAAAGGGCAAACCTTTGAACAAGCACTTAAAACAAGGGAGTTTGAACCAGATGCTCCTAACTATACACCTAGAATTTCAGGTATCATGGCTATTGAAAACGGAAAATACAACTATGCCATGAGTATTTTAAAAAGCAATAACGGTGATCCTTCTAGCTGTAATCGTTACACGTTTACATATGAAAATGCAAAAGCTGGAGAAGGTCATTTCATCCATACTTACAAATGTAATGAAGACCCACTTCCAAGTTTTGAAGGTGAACCAAAGTTAGTTGAGATTCCAAATGATATTGAAGGTTTCACTAATATGTTATGGGAAAGCTTAAATGAAGAAAATAAAGTTTCTTTATTTGTAAGATATATTGATATTGAGACAGGAAAATATGAGACACGTATTGTTAATAAAAACAATTAAGAATTAAAAGTGAAGAGTTAAGAATTAAAAAGCGATTGAAGAGTGATTAAGAATTAGGAATAAAAATTAGAAGATAATGAAAAAGTGATGAAAAATTAGAGGGATAAATGAGAATGAAGGGATAATCATTCTTCATTATTCATTCTTAATTCTTCATTGTCCTAGGAGGGAATGTATAATGAAAGAGTTAGAATTAAAATATGGCTGTAATCCAAATCAAAAACCATCAAGAATTTATAGTGAAGAGGGTGCCCTTCCTATTGAAGTTTTAAATGGGAAACCAGGTTATATTAATTTTCTTGATGCTTTTAATGGTTGGCAATTAGTTAAAGAATTAAAAGAAGCAACTGGGCTTGCTGCAGCCACTTCTTTTAAGCACGTTTCACCAGCTGGAGCTGCTGTAGGGCTTCCTCTTACTGATGTAGAAAAGAAGATTTACTGGGTAGAGGATTTAGGAGAACTTTCACCACTTGCAAGTGCTTATGCAAGAGCTAGAGGTGCAGATAGAATGTCTTCATTTGGTGATTTTATTGCACTTTCAGACGTTTGCGACGTAGCTACTGCAAAGATGATTGCAAGAGAAGTATCAGATGGTGTTATTGCTCCTGGTTATGAAGAAGAAGCACTTGAAATCTTAAAAGCTAAGAAAAAAGGTGGCTATAATGTCGTTCAAATCGATCCTAATTATGTACCCAATCCTATTGAACGTAAAGAAGTATTTGGGATTACTTTTGAACAAGGTCGTAATGAACTTAAAATTGATAAAGCTTTCATTAGCAATGTGGTAACAGATAACAAAGAAATTCCAGAGAGTGCTCAAATCGATTTAATCATTTCACTCATTACTTTAAAATATACACAATCAAACTCAGTATGTTTTGCTAAGGGTGGTCAAGCAATTGGTATTGGTGCTGGTCAACAATCAAGAATCCACTGTACACGCCTTGCAGGCACAAAAGCTGATAACTGGTTCCTTCGTCAATCTCCACAAGTACTTGGCCTTCAATTTGTAGATGATATTCGCCGTGCAGACCGTGACAATGCTATTGACCTTTACATTGGAGAAGATTATATGGATGTACTTGCAGATGGTGAGTGGGAAAGAATTTTCAAAGTAAGACCAGTTGTATTTTCAAGAGAGGAAAAAAGAGCGTGGCTTGATCAAATGCAAGATGTAGCCCTTGGTTCAGATGCTTTCTTCCCATTTGGTGATAATATTGAAAGAGCTGTTAAGAGTGGCGTTAAATATATTGCTCAGCCAGGTGGTTCTATTCGTGATGAACAAGTGATTGAAACTTGTAACAAGCATGATGTTGCAATGTGCTTTACAGGTATTCGTTTATTCCACCACTAAAATGAAATAATTAATTAAATTTAAAATAGGATATGATAAGACATAGGGCTTATCATATCCTATTTTTATATGCATAAATGTAAAAGGGTATTTGTGTTTTTCTTATAGTGACTTTATAATTGAAAATATAAAATATTTTGTCATATATAAAGAGAAAAGGGGAAGCTAATGAAACAGATAAAGATATGGTTTGTTATTTGTATTTTTGTAGTTTTGTTTCTAGGGGTAGAAGTTCAAGCCGCAGATAAAGCATATAAAATAAAGAATGCTAATTTTCAGGTGCAGCTTTTGGAAAATGGAGATGCACTAGTGAATGAGACGTGGAACATTCACTTTATTAAAGGAAATTTTACCAGATTTTATGTGGAACGCTACTTAGATGTTACTGAGTTAGAACGATTTTCTGAAATTAAATACGAATATTTTTCAATTAACAATAAGAAATGTGAATTCACAGAGGATACAGGAAGTAGGATTCCAGGAACATATAGTATAACCAGAGATAATAGTTATGAGACTTATGCATGGTATATGGATGCAGAGAATGAAGAGATAGAGTTTGCAGTGAAGTATATATTAAAAGATGTAGTCAAATATACAGATAGTGGACAAGCTTGGTTTAGCTATCGATTTATAGGTGAAAATTTTGAGAAGGAGATTGAGAATATAAAAATAATTATTTATTCACCAGCTACATGTGACATTGAAGTAGAAAATGGAGGAGAGTATGCTTACAATATAAGTCCAACTAATGTAAGATTTAATAATGATTTTTCTAATGGATTAGTGAAAATAAGTATTGTGATGTCTAAAGATATCTTCTCGGAAAATATAGCTTATATAAGTAGTGAAAAAAATGAAAAATCTATATTAGACACTGGTGATACCGCAACTACTATTATGAACTATATATGCTTAATAGTTTTTATAACAATCCCTATATGTGCATTAGTATTAAATTATAAAGGGAGCAGAGAGAAGGGAGAAAGGATAACAAATAGAAAAATTGAAGAAATGGCTAAGGATGCTCAATACATAAAGATGATTTTACAAAAATTTGTTAATAGGGGGATTACACCAGCAGAATATAATAGAATTTTAGGTGAGCCTTTTGTAGAAATGAATACACTACGGCTGATTTATCTAGATTTAATGAGGCGAGATGTTATTTATATAAGAGAAGATCAATTGCTGATTGATATGAGAAGGATGAATGAACTGAAGAATTATGAAGGTATTGCTGTTGAAATCTTTTTAAAGTATATGAATTTCAGGACAGAAAACGAAACTGCAAGCATTTCACTTCAAGACTTTAGAGAAAATTTAGTTGAAGAGTATGAAGAAATTTCAGAGGAAATGATTCCTTTTATGAAGTTAATTGAAATAGACAGAGAGGATAAAGAGTTAAAACAAGATGCCAAGGTTTTAAAAGCATATTTTGAGATGTCTAAAGCACAGTATACCCAGAACACCAAGGAGATTCTTGAGTATTATAAAAGAAATAAAAAAATAGAATTAATAGAGCTTTATTATTTAGCAGCTTTTACGAGCTATACATCAGAAAAAATTGGCAAAGAGAAGTTCAAAAATCAAGTGAAGGATATAGATGAAGAAACATTTTATTCAGAACTAGCTTATATTTTTGACACTTCTGCAGTTTACTACGGTATCCATTATTCAAGTATGTATTATTCAAGTGATGACTATTCAAGTAGTGAAGGTAGTTCATGTTCGAGCTGTAGCTCTTGCTCAAGCTGTGGTGGCGGTGGTGCTGACTAATAAGGAGAGAGAAGATGGAAAAGCATGTACTGCAATGGCACATTACCCATAAGTGTAATTTAAGATGTTCACATTGCTATCAAGAAGAGTATAGTGAGGATCTTACGCTATCCCAAATACAAGAGATTTTTAACCAGTATCTTTGTTTCCTAGTAGCGAAAGGTTATAAGGGGCATATTAATCTTACAGGAGGAGAGCCTTTCCTTTATCCCCATTTGTTCGAAGTACTAGATCTATTTGAAGACAACAAAGTAACTTTTGGCATACTCACTAATGGGACGTTATTAGAAGAAAAAATAGTAGAGAAGCTTAGCCAATATCGAGGATTATCTTTTGTGCAGATTAGCATAGATGGAGTAAAAACAACTCATGAGCATATTAGAGGTAGGGGAACGTTTAGAGAAAGCCTTGAAGCGACTAAACTACTCAGAAGGTATGATATTACTTCCATGGTGTCTTTTACAGCTCATAAAGCTAATTATAAAGAGTTAAAGAAAGTTATTAAAGTAGTAAAAAAGTATAGGGTAGATCGTTTTTGGACAGATCGGCTCATTCCTATTGGTAATACTGAAGAAATCCTATCCACAGAAGAATTTTTAAGCTACGTAAGCGTATTAACGCATGAAGCAAGAAAAGCTGAGAAAAGCCGTTTGACTCATACGACTATACATATTAATAGGGCGTTGCAGTTTTGTGGAGGAAGCAATCAAATATACCACTGCTCAGCAGGCATTCAATTATTAACCATACTTGCTAATGGTGATATTGTACCTTGCAGGAGGTTGCCCATTGTATTTGGAAATGTGCTAGAAAAATCCATATTAGAGCTTTATGAAGCTAGTGAGATTATAAAAGCACTGCAGCATATGCCTAAAGAATGTTTAAAGTGCTATAAGGCACCATACTGTAAGGGCGGACTAAGATGCTTAACATATGCTGTAACAGAAGACTTAAATAAAAAGGATATTAACTGTTTATTGATTAGCGAAGAGAGTTTATAACGCCTATAATACAAGAATGAATGATAAAGCATGCTAAGGACATGAAGAAAGAAGGCGCAAATGATGAGAATTGATCCGACTTTATATACAACTATACCTTCTCTAGAAGGCAGGTTAGAAAAAGAAATGGCTATTTATTCTATTTTAGAACAGCTAGGTATTCCTTTCGAACGTTTAGATCATGAAGCAGTAGCAACCATAGAAGGCTGCGGGGAAATTGATCAGTATTTAGGAATTACCATTTATAAAAATTTATTTTTATGCAATAGTAAAAAGGATCAATACTACAAGTTTAAAAATTAAAACCTCTGATTTAATAGAAAAATTGATTCCTTATTTGGATCATCCTATTACTTATGTAACAATATAAATAGATATTCATAGCTATGCGTTGAATAATACTGATATAAAGTCTTATAATACAAGAGTAGAGTAAACCATTAAAAGGTGCCGAGGAGACTAAAATGCCAATTAATAAAAAGATGCTAACGACACTTAGAAAAATGATTTATCCAGAAAAAGACTTAAGAGAAACCTACAAACTAGAACGAAGAATGGTGAACTTAGCACATCCTTATGTGCTTAAACCTTTTTATAAAATATGGGATCACGATATTAAAGTAGGAAATCATCACATTCCTGTAAGGCTGTTTTTCCCCTCTAAAGAAGGGGTTTATCCTCTCATGATTTTTTTTCATGGAGGCGGTTTTGTAACAGGAAATATAGAGAGTTATAGTAAGGTTTGTACACGTCTGGCTAATAAAACAGGTCATATTGTTTTATCAGTCGATTATCGCCTAGCCCCAGAGCATCCTTTTCCAGCAGGTTTAGAAGATTGTTATGCTGTGGTTAAAGATGTGGTGTCGCATACCTTACTCTTTAACTATCCGTTAGAAAAGATCACTTTAATAGGAGATAGTGCAGGTGCTAATTTAGCGGCAGCAGTATCTCTTCTGGCCAGGGATAGAGGTGAATTTAAAATAGAGCAGCAAGTGTTACTTTATCCAGCTACTTATAATGATTATAGTGATGCATCACCTTTTCCATCAGTTAAGGAGAACGGAAAGGATTATTTACTAACGCAGGCTCGTATGACTAATTATTTAAGTTTATATGTAAAGAACAAAGAGGAACTTCAAAATCCTTATGTAGCTCCCTTGCTGGCAAAGGATTTAACGAATCAGCCTAGAACGTTAGTCATTACAGCAGAATTTGATTTGCTAAGAGATGAAGGAAAGGCTTATGGAGAAAAGTTAAAGGCTGCTGGCAATGAGGTAGAAATTGTTGAAATACCAGAAGCTATTCATGGTTTTTTTGCACTACCCCCTTTGTTTGAAGAGGTGAAAACGTGTTATACTATAATTAATCGTTTTTTAAGTAAGGGGACAAAAGATGAGCGAAATAAAAACACCAGCTTGGAGGCGTCTAGATAATGCCGCCAAGATTTTTCCACCCACTAGTAATAATCAAGATACAAAAGTATTCCGGTTTGCTTGCAGATTAACGCAGGAGGTTAATCCGGAGATTTTACAAGAAGCTTTAGATAAAACGATGAAGTCCTTTCCACTTTATGCTTCTATTATTAGAAAGGGCTTATTTTGGTATTACTTTGAAACAAGCCGTCTAAAGCCTAAGGTTGAAGAAGAAAGTAAACCACCTTGTACTGCGCTGTATCACGAGGATACTAAAAATCTATTATTTGAAGTAACTTATTATAAAAAGCGCATTAATTTGGAAATTTATCATGCGTTAACAGATGGCGTAGGAGCGCTACAATTTTTAAAAACATTAGTGCGTCATTACCTTATTTTAAAACATCAAGACGTACTTCAGGACCATGTATCCGAAATCGATTATGATGCTTCTAAAGCAGAAAAAGAAGCAGATGGCTTTAAAGCCCATTTTTCTAAAGGTAAAAGTGCTAAAAATCCTTCTTTAGGAAAAGCTTACAGGATCAAAGGGGAAAAGTTAGAGGGAGATACCCTTAAAGTCATTAATGGGGTGGTATCTGTGAAAGCTGTTTTAAAACAAGCACATGAGTATGGTACAACATTAACCGTTTATTTAGGGGCGATACTTATAGCCTCTATTGGGAAAGAAATGGCTATTAAGGATAGAAAACGCCCTGTAGTGGTATCTGTTCCTGTTAATTTGAGGCCTTATTTTAAGTCAGCTTCAGCGCGTAACTTTTTTAGCGTAGTACATGTACCTTATTACTTTGGAGATAAGGAGCCAGAAATAGAAGAGATTATTACCTATTTAAAATGCTTTTTTGAAAAAGAATTAACTACGGAAAAGTTTCAGCTACGCTTAAATCGCTTAGTGGCGTTAGAACATAATTATGTAACAAGAGCTATACCTCTGGTCCTAAAAAAACCTACCTTACGTTTTGCGCATCATTTAACCAGTAATGAGGTGACGACTAGCTTTTCAAATATTGGTAAGGTTACTATGCCAAAAGAGCTAGAACCCTATATTGAAGCCTTTGACGTTTGTGTAAGTACGACTAAGGTACAGGTTTGTTTATGTTCTTATGGAGATAAGCTTTCTATTAGTTTTACTTCTCCTTTTATCAGTAGTCAGGTGGAAAAGCATTTCTTTAGAACATTAACAAGCTGTGGTATAGAAGTGGAGCTTTCTACTAATATAGTGGACAACCTAGGAGAAATCAGTGAATAAAGGAGGCGAAAAGGATGAAGTGGTGTGAAAAATGTAAAGTTAAAATCATAGGAACAGAAACCTATTGTCCTTTATGCCAAAATGAGTTAACTAAGCTAGATGAGAGAGAAGAAGATTTATTTCCAACAGCTTATAAAGGCGCTCAGGAAAGACATATGATTATGAAAGTGCTGACCTTTATGATGACTTTAGTTGGCATTATATCTGTATTTCTTAATATTTTATTTCCTACTCAGATTTGGTGGGGACTGATTGTGATTGTTACCCTTATTTGTATACGTGTTAGCTTAAGTATAGCTATTGCCAAGCATAAAAATATATTAAAGTATTTATTACACCAAAGTCTAATTATTATTGTTTTAGCATTGTTTATAGATTATGTGACAGGACAGCATGGGTGGGCAGTTACTTTTGTTTTACCTATTATATTTACCTTAGCGATGATAGTGATGTACCTGCTTTCTAAGATCCTACATCTGCAGGCAGGGGAGTATATGATTTACTTATTATTGGATGCCTTATTTGGCATTATTCCAATTGTATTTTTAGTAACTGATAGTGTAAAAACCCCTATTCCTTCACTTGTTTGTATCATGATAAGTATTATATCAGTGATGGCACTTATTATTTTTGAGGGTTCAGCCATGTATAGTGAGCTTAAACGTAGATTACACATTTAAAAGATATCATCTAAAACAAAAAGGTTATTCTCATTTACAGAATAACCTTTTTTATTAATCCTACTTTTTAGAAGCAAGCAAATGATCTAAGTAAACGGACTTCATTTGTTTGCTAGCAAGAAGCTGTTTAAGAGGTGGTAGCTTTAAAATAACAGTTAAAACAGCAGCCATAGCACGATGACTTTTATAAGCCCCTGTATCAAAAATAAGATGTGGTAAAGTGCCTTTTTCAATAGCCATTAAAACAGTACGGTGAGTGGTATTAGCTGGTGTCAATATTTGTTTTTCTCTTCTTAGTAAAGTAATACTTTTCTTAGGGCAGTTACGGACACAGACCCCACAGCCTAAGCACAAATTAGGATTAGGTTCTAGCTTAGTCCCGCCATTATCATTAGGGACTTTTTCAATGCAATCAATAGGACATACTTTTTGACACTTGCCACATTTAACGCAGGTGTCTTCATTAATAGTGGGAATGAAGGCTGTCGTTTCAATAGGATTCATTAAGCCAAAGCGCTTAGCCGTAGTCATAGCTTCACAGCAACAACCACAACAGTTGCATAAGAAAGAGCCTCCTTCGCGAACATTTTCACCGCACTGTACAAGATTATAGTCATAAGCCATATGAACAATATCCATGGCTTCTTTAGCATCAATAAGTCTTCCATAGCCTTGTTTACTAAGAGAACGAGCAGTTGCACCAAAAGTCATACATGTTTCCATAGGTGCATAGCAATCATAGCCTTCATGGTGCATTTTATGGCGGCAATAACACATACTTAAACTAATATCAGAAGCTGTTTCAACTAAATGACTAGTACGCTCAAAATCTAATACATAAATAGCATTTTCTTTGGATAAAACCCCTTCTTGCACAAAGGCTCTGCCAAATTTAGTTTCGGTAGAGAAAAATAGGTCTTTAATAAAATCTTCTTCCACATTGAGATACTGATGATAAAGCTGGCTAAGTATTTGTTGGTCGACATGTCCACCTGTCCGCATGAGAGAAAACTCAAAAAAGCCAACCATAGGTGGAGGCAAGAAATAAGTTGTTTGTCCATTTTCAGTTAAATCTAATAAAACCCCTTTACTGCATAAAGCCTCTAGTTTGAGCTGGGTTTGATAGTCACTCATTCCCCAAACCTTTGCGGCACGCTTAACAGTAAAGGGCCTTACTGGAAGTAAGGCAGCTAGTTTGGCTTCTTCCTCAGAAAAAAGCAAACTTAATATTTGATAAAGCGTTTCAGAAGCAGGTGCTCCTTGGGGAAAGTGATTGAGACGTTCTTCCAAACTTTTATAAGCTTCCTTACCAACAATGTGGCTCATAAGTGACCTCCAGAAATTGAGATGCTTATTATAATAAATAAGATATTATTTAAACTTTAACACTAAGAAGAGCCATTGTAAACAAAATGCTAAATACTATATTTGATTTAAATGGACATGCTATAATGAGCTTGAAAAACAAGAGAGCAAGGTGACTACACCATGAAGCATTCAGAAAGCTATTTGGGAATGATATTATTATCTATTAGCTTTCGAGGCTCATTTTCATGGCGCGGCCATAGCTAGATCATCATATAGAAAGGAAAGAGATATGTATAAAATCGGCATCATTTCAGATACACATGGATTACTAAGAGATGAGGTTGTAGCACATCTAAAAGATTGTCAGCTCATTCTCCATGGCGGAGATATTAATAAACCTGAAGTCATAAAAGCCCTTGAAGCTATTGCACCTGTTAAAGTCGTAAGAGGTAATAATGACAAGGGGGAGTGGGCAGAAGCGCCCCCAGAAACGTTGCAGTTCACTGTAGAAGGAAAAACCTTTTTTATGGTACACAATAAAAAGGATTTGATTAAAGATAGGACGGGGATAGATGTAATCGTTTATGGTCATTCTCATAAATATAGCTGCACATTGGAAGGAGAAACCTATATGCTTAATCCGGGGAGCTGTGGCAAAAGAAGGTTTGATTTAGCTATTACAATGGCAATCCTAGTGATTGATCAAGGTGAAATAAAAATAAGTCAGATAGACATTCCGCATTAGCACATAAAATTTCATTAATAGGTTCATTCTATTTGGGAAAGGAAGTGTTATTATGGCTAATAAACCAGGCGCTTGTAATCCAATGCAAAAAGGTGAACGTAGACAAAAACTTCATGATGAACAAAACAATCATGGAGAGCCAAAGAAAAAAACAAGCTATAGAAATCCAGTGAAATAGAAAAAGTGTTACCTAAAGTGCATAGGATGCCTTTAGGTAACTACATATGAAGTCTATAGAAGGATAAGAAGACGATTTAAGGAAGTGGTATACTTTCTCGAATCGTCTTTTTTGCCCTATATAAGTATAAGAAAAGTCATTTATGTTAATGGAAATATAAAATTGATATTGACTTGGAGTTAACTCTAGATTGTATAGTAGAGCCAAGTGCTCTATATGGAATATGGTTTTTGCTTTACAGGAAGAAATAGCTAGCATAAGTATCCAAAAGGGCAGATTTTATAAATAGGATATGAAAATAAGGGAGGGTTTAAAATGAGTAAAAAGATATTAGCCTTATCTGCAAGTCCAAGAAAAGGTGGCAATTCAGATCTACTATGTGATCAATTTATAGAGGGTGCAAAAGCAGCAGGAAATGAAGCTGAAAAAATATTTTTAAGAGACAAGCATATTAATTACTGTGTGGCCTGTGATAGCTGTCAAAAAAACGCTGGGAAATGCGTCTTGAAAGATGATATGGGAGAAATCTTAGAGCAAATGATTACAGCTGATGTACTCGTTATGGCAACACCTGTTTATTTTTACACTATGGATGCACAGATGAAAACATTAATTGATAGAACAGTAGCAAGATATACGGAGATTAAAAATAAAGAATTTTACTTTATTGCAACAGCAGCAGATAGTAGTAACCAAGCTATGGAAAGAACCATAGAAGGATTTAGAGGTTTCACAGATTGTCTTGGAGGAGCCGAAGAAAAAGGTATTATCTATGGAACAGGTGTATGGACTAAAGGTGAGGTTAAAAGAAGCCCAGCTATGAAACAGGCTTATGAAATGGGAGAAAAGGTATAGATGGCATGAATAGTACATGATGCTATAATAAGGAAAAGGAGGCTTTAAGGATGACAATTACTGAAGTAAGTAAAAAATATAATCTTTCTCCAGATACTCTCCGTTATTATGAACGTATTGGGCTTATTCCTGCTGTGCATCGTAATAAAAGTGGGATAAGAGATTATACAGAAGAAGCCTGTAAGTGGGTGGAGTTTATTAAGTGTATGAGAAGTGCAGGCATGCCCATTGAAGCATTAATCGAATACGTGGCGCTATTTGCACAAGGAGATGAAACCATTGGAGCTAGAAAAGATCTTTTAATAGAACAACGAAAACTTCTAGTAGAAAAAATGGAAGAGATTAAGTTAACTATAGAACGCTTAGATTATAAAATAGAAAGATATGAGCAAGGACTCGTGGTAAAAGAAAAAGAGTTACAGGAAATGGAACTATAAAATTAAGTCGAAAAGGTACTATTAGGAAGCAAGAAACTTCTTGGTAGTACCTTTTTAGTTTTAGGAAAATGAAGTTATTGCATGAGAAAAGCAAATCAAGGCGTCAGGGAAGAAAATGAGAAGGGCTACTTTTACTTGAAATCTATTTTTGTAGATGGATGCATTTTTTGTAATACAATCATACCATCATACGCTTGTGAAGGAACTATTTTTAAGGTATAAAAGGCTTTTATAGCCTTTTGCCAACTATTGAACTCGGCACCAATATTTGTCATAGCTAATTGACTATCAAGTATTTTCTTAAGCTCTTTATTTTCCTTTGCGGATGTAAAATCCATGAAATAGATGTTATCTTCTAGATTTCTAAACTGATCTGTTAATGCATTAGTATTGTTGAGTGTCATAATGATATCTTTACCAGAACTGTTTACAACATTAAAGGTACTTTCTAAAAAATCAGTACCAATAGCGTAGTAAGCCTTACCATAGCTTTCTGCAAGTCGCTCTCCCATGCAAGTAAATCCTGCGGAAGAAGACGTTTTTTCTATATGTCCATTATGACCAGTAATAAAAATCATTTGATTTTCTTCGTAATTGAGTATCCAATCAATTTTATCTTTCATATACTGGTCTCTCATATTGGCATAATTCACGCCTGAACTACGCAAGGTGGCATTTTCTTTAATGGATTGGGCGCATTGCAGGGCAAATGCAAATTCTTTCTCACTTGATTGAGCGATGAAATCCTTCTTAGAGGTCATCATTAGTTTTATTAATTTATCTACTTTTGTCATTGCGGTTTGTACCTTGATTTTATCTTGAGTATAAACCGTTTTATCATTTAAATCAGAAAGTAAGGTGGAATATTCTTTTGAAAGCTGAGTATTGACTTGGCTCAGATAGTTAAATAAAAGCTCTTTGTTATTATCATAGCGTTGCATATCAAAACCATAAAATTTTAGTTTTTTATTTTCGGATGCTGTTTGATTATAGTTTCTCATCCACTCAATTAAATCAGCCATTTCTTGGGTGTTATAAATAGCAAATCCTATTGCAGCAGCAGCTTCTTTGGCAGTGCCAGTTCCTCCGGCAATATACTCATTTACTTTTGCACTTCCACCAAAATCACCTTCTATTGCAAAGATGCGACAGTTATTATTTTCTATTAAAGCTTTAAATACATCCAGCTTTAATGTCTGTAACTCACTATTTCCATGCGTTGCTTCACCAAGACCTACTATTTTAATGTCATGATCTACTGATATCTTCTCCACTGAAGAAATATAATTTTTGATGGCTATAACAGGTTGAGCTTTAGTACAGCTTGCAAGAAAACAAATCGATAAAATGATTGTTAGGACTAAGTATCTATCTTTTCTCATTTATATTTTCCTCCTATAACTTTTTATATTGATCTTTCCAAGTTGTGCATTTAATTAGTTTTATTAATAATTATATCGATAATTTAAATATTAATTGAAAAATTAATTAAAAAATAATTATTGTGACCGGTATAGGAATTATAAACGAAGAGATAGAGAAGATATAATAGGAATTACAAAACATCAAAATGGCACTACTAGGAAGTAATAAACATGCTAACGTACCATGACAATTGTCACCCCTACCTTCGTTTTCCTGTCACTGTTTTTAAATACATTTCCTATGATACATTAGTATTATCAAATCACACCAGTGAGGGTATAGAGGGGAAAGAAGAAGTTATGGGAGCTTTTGTTGAAGTTAATAAATTAGTTAAGATGTATGGGGATTTTTGCGCGGTTGATCATTTGAGTGTCAGCATTGAAGAAGGGGAAATCTTTGGGCTTTTAGGGCCTAATGGTGCAGGCAAGTCGACTACCTTAAGTGCTATTACCACTTTAAACAATTTTGAAAAAGGTAGTATTAAAGTTGGAGGCTTTGATATTGTAAAAGATAAAATGAAGGTCAAAGCATTAGTAGGAATGGTACCTCAGGATATTGCTGTTTATAAGCACTTAAATGCCTTGGAGAATGTGAAATTCTTTGCTTCTTTTTATGGATTAAAAGGGAAGGCATTAGAGGAAGCAGCATTAGAAGCACTTGAATTTGTAGGGTTAAGTGAAAAGCTTAAGATGAAACCTAAGCAAATGTCTGGTGGTATGCAAAGACGACTGAATATTGCTTGTGGCATTGCTCATAGGCCAAAACTTATCGTTATGGATGAACCTACCGTTGGCGTAGATGCTCAGTCTAGAGAGCATATTTTAAATTCGATTCGTATCTTAAAACAAAGAGGAACTACGGTGATTTATACATCACACTATATGCAGGAGGTAGAGGAAATTTGTGATCATATTGCTATTGTGGATCATGGAAAGCTTATTGCTAATGGAACTAAAGAGGAGTTAGTATCCTTGGTAACAGATATAAAAGGTTGCAGTATCACAACTAGAATTACAAGTAAGGTAGATACTGAGCAGCTAAAAAAAGATCTTTCTGTACTACCTGGAGTAGTGAGAGTTAGCTTAGAGGAAAATGAAATCCACTTAGACTTATCTATTAAATGTGAAAATATGATGCCAATTTTAGAGGTAATTAATAACTATAAGCTGCCTATTATGAATGTGACAAGTGAAAAACCAAATCTAGATATGACGTTCCTAAGTTTAACAGGACGAGAGTTAAGATAGGGGGGAAATCACATGAAAAATATAATTTTAAACGAATTTAAAAGTTTTTTGCGTAATCCCTATTTAATCTTTGTTCTTATTATATTTCCAGTAGTATTAGTTTATATTTTAGGGAGTTTTTTAGATGAGGTGCAGATTGCTGATCAAGCTATTGGGGAGGTTCATTTAGGATATTTCATAAGTAACAATCAAGTGGATGAAGCAGAACAAATAAAAGCAGTACAAATAAGAAGTTTGCTAGAAACTACAGATGAGAAGCTAAATGAAGCAAACGTTCTATTTGAAGAAGTGTCTTTGAAGGAAGATGGGTTAACACTTCTAGAAGAGCAGCAAGTTGATGCTTATCTTGTTTATGAGGCAGGTAGCTTAAAACTTTACGAAGGAACAGACGTTTATTTAAACCATACAGTTAGATGTATGATAACAGGTATGTTAAAGCAAATGCATGTCTATGAAATAGCTACTAATAGTTTAAAAACTAGCAGTGTTCATTTTGACGAAATGCAATCAGCGAATGCAAAAACATATACAGTATCGAAAAAATTACAAACACAAATGTCAATGATGGATTATTATGCTATTGCCATGACCATTATGACCGCTTTCTTTGGGAGCATTGGTTCTTGCATGACATTTACAGATGAGAAAAACAGTAAGACAATTAATAGGCTTATTATATTGCCACAGAATCGTTTTAAGCTTTTTGCGGGAAAAGTAGTAGGTTTGATGCCACAAGCTGTTTTCCAGGTGACAGTGATTATGTTAGTAAGTAGCTTAGTTTATGGTGCTTCTTACGGCAAGGATTTAGCTAGTAATCTTCTTTTATTTGCATTATTTGCAGGAACGTCGGTTACTGTAAGTGCTATTGGCATATTATTAAGTTTAATTTTTAAGAAATCAGTGGTGGTCTTTTTATTTGCAATGAATTGGCTCCTCTTATTTTATAGTGGTATATTTGCCATGGAAATGGCAATAAAACCGCTATGCGATTATTTGCCACCGTATATACTTAATCAAGCGGCTATTAAGCTCAGTTTATTTGGAGAATCCCAAGAGGTTTGGTGCATCATAGGTGTTGAATTAATGATTATAATGGATGTACTTATTCTCGGTGGTATTATTTTCAGCAAAAAACAAGAGGAAAGGGGTTAAGTTATGAAAAATATAGTAACCTTTTTTTATATGAGTTTAAAGCGCAACTGGTTTTCAATTATAGTGGCTATTGTGCTAGGTGTATTACTTTGTGCGATGCAAGAAAGTTTTGGTGGTAACTTTAATACAGCTTTTAGAGAAATGAAAGTGGCAGTTATAGATCAAGATAAAAGTGCTTTATCAAAACAGCTTATCAGTTATCTTAAAGAAGAAATTGGCATGCAAATCTATACAGGAAAATCATATGAGGCTTATAGCAATGAGTTGCTAAATCGAGAGCTATCAGCTATAATTGAGATAAATAAGAATATTCAAAATAATATAGTAGCTCAGCGCGCTAGTGAGCCTATTCAAGTGACCACTATTAATAACTATGCCAACGAAGCTTTTATCAAAGCTTATATAGAGGGGTATATGGGAAGTGTAGAGGTACTGGGTACTGCTAGTGGAGGAGATAGTAAGCGGTTCGAGGCGCTATTAGAGGAAATGCAAGATGGCGATCATGGACTAGAGCTTATAAGTGCTAATGAGGCCATGATAGAAAGATATACAGCCAGTATTGGCTTTAAGTTAACACAGGGTTTTTATTTGAATTTTATTTTCTATATTGGTTTATTTATTGGATTGATGATTGTAACAGATCATGTAGAGGGCACTTTCAGGAGAATACAAAGTACGCCCATGAGACCCGTGGAGTATATTTTAGGAACAGCTCTTTATGCACTCATTGTAGGCAGTGTTTCGGCTATTATTTATATAGGTTATCTAGTTTTTAAGCAAAGTGATATAGGGTTACCTTTTTGGATGGTGGCTTATTTGTTATTAGTATTTGTCTTAATTGTTATTGGCATTTCTATGATTTGTGCCTTTATAGTGAAGACGAAAGTGGGAGTGGTTTTTTCTATTTATGGTGCTGGATGTATAGCATCTATTTTAGGTGGTGCTTATTTTGAAACTAATATGGCACCAGAATTTATGCAACGTCTTGCTAAGATTGTGCCACACTATTGGTATATGGAATGTATTAGAGGTATGCAGGGAAGAGGAAGTTATAATCCTATGGGGGCTCTCATTATTTTAGGATTATATGCGTTGTTCTTTATGTTATTAGGAGCAGTATTATTTAATAAACAGCTTACAACGAATGAGTAAGCCATAAGGATGGGGAAAATGAAAGAAACAACAAGGGTATTTGCTATATATAAGATGATTGCGTTAGCCATAAGCTTGGTTTTCATGCAACAATATAGCAAGGAAACTGCTTTTATAACAGGTTCAGCCCTTGTTTTTTTATGTGTCTTTATAATAATGTATGCTTTTGATTTGAAGTGTAATGAAGCCCAAAGAGAAAGCCTCAAAAGTAGGTTAATGAGAAAAATAAATATATTTTTAATTCTTCTTGTAGAGGGGCTATTACTTGGATTAGGAATAGAAGAATGGCAACCTATTTTTGTTATTTTAGGTATAGAATTAATAAGTTATTTGACAGAGGAGCATTATTTTTACGGTTTGAGTATAGCTGGCTTTATAGTGATGCTTTGGGTTTACCCAGGGCCCATTAACTTAGCTCTTATTAATACGCTGGTTTTAATAATCTTATTGATTACAATAAGCTATAGTAAAAAGCTAAGTTTTTATAAAATACTGAGTAGTGATCAAAGAGAACAGCTGATTCATTTAGAAGAGCAGATTAAAGATAATGAAAGACTCATTAAAACTATTAAATATTCAGCAGCTTTAGAAGAAAGAAATCGCTTATCAGTCAGATTACATGACAAAATAGGTCATAGTATATCCGGTAGTATTATTATGTTAGAAGCAGCTATGCTTCAGATGAAAAAAGATCAAGAGAAAGCATTAGTGAGTATGCAAAAGGCTACAACTCATTTGAGGGAAGGCGTAGATGACATTAGAAAAGCCCTAAGAGAAGAGAGACCTATTAGAAGTGATTTAGGAAACAATGATATTCAGCTTCTATTAGATGAAACTAATGCAAAACATGAATTACATACTATTTATCGAACAGAAGGTAATTTAGAACAGATTAATTTAGAGTTATGGCAGTGTATCAAAGAAAATGTAGTGGAGCTTTTAACCAACGTTTTAAAGCATTCTAAAGCTACAGCTTTTACCGTGGAGATTAAGATCATGACCTCTATGATAAAGGTAAGTTATTATGATAATGGCGTTTGTAAAGGTAAGTTTATTAAAGGTCTGGGTCTAGAAGCTATTGAAGAACGAACTATTAAATGTAATGGCAAATGCTTTTTTGAAATGAGTGAAATGGGTTTTAAGGTGACGAATGTCTTTTTAATGCTATAGGGGGGAAGTTTCGTGATTCATATTGTTTTAGTAGATGATGATGCCATGATTAGGGAAGGGCTTAAGATGATTATAGAAACTCAAGAGGATTTCCTTTTAGATGCCGTATGTGAAAATGGGCAAAAAGCCATAGAGGCCTGTAGACTTTATAAACCTGAGGTGACTCTTTTAGATATCAGAATGCCTGGTATGAATGGTATTGAAGTTGCCAAGGTTCTCATAGAAGAGGGTATTAGCAAGCCACTCTTATTAACAACCTTTGATGAACCAGACTTGATTTTAAACGCCATGAAGGTAAATGTCTATGGCTATATTTTAAAAAGTGCTTCAGCAGAAACCATGATTTCTGCTGTTCGTACAGTAGCTTTAGGGGGAAATGTTTTTCAAAAGGATGTTATGGCTTTTATTACTTCTCAGGTGACAGTAAAAAAGCAAAATCATTTATTTGATAGCTTAACAGAAAGAGAGAAAGAAGTAGCCGCCGCTATTGCAGAAGGCTTGTCTAATAAAGAGATTGGAGAAAAGCTATTTATTTCAGATGGGACAGTAAGAAATCATATTAGCGTTATTTTAAGCAAAACAGGACTTGAACATCGCACACAAATAGCTGTTAAATATTTAAATCATTAAATTTGTAGTTTTCTTAAATCAAAAAAGATGCTATTAAGAAGCAAGAAACTTCTTAGTAGCACCTTTTTGATTCCAGGCTCTTGTATTTGACTTTTGTAAAAGCTAGCCTTGCCTAAAAAAGAGCATAACATGGCTCCTCAGCACTATATGATTTTTAGGGCTAAGAGACTGGCAATTATAAAAGTTAAACCATTGAGTGAGGAGCTCCTTAAAGTCTTGGCCGGTGCACCCTAACCGAGGAAGCAAAGACCTTAAGACTCTGGTTTGAAACTTTATTTAGTTGTGGGACTTTGTTAAGGAAGTTGTTTGAGTAACTTCCACATTTATATATATGTACGCAACTAGTAAAATCCCTATTAGAAATTAAAAATAAAATAGATTGCCCTTTTTTTAATCTAGACTTACAAAATGATTATTTGTTTATATGATGATTATTATCGTCTATGAGCATTGTTTTATAGTCTTCTTTAGTAAGGAGATACTTCTTTAGTTCAAAAGTTTTATTTAATAATTCAGCATGATATATGCCATCAGCATAAAATTTAAATCCACATTTTTCTACAACTCTACGTGATCGATTATTGAAAGAGAAATGTCCACACCACAGTACATCAACCTTCATGTTCTCAAAGGCATATCCTATTACTTTTTTAACAGCTTCTGCTACTAGACCATTGCCCCAATAAGTTCTACTTAAGACATAGCCTATTTCTCTTTGAATAGGGGCTTTATAATCTTCGTCCATAGTTCTTTTATGAATCCCTAAAGAACCTATTACTTTATTGTTTTCTTTTAACACTAAAGCATAGACCTCATCTTCATCAATAAATTGATTTAAGATAGTTTTTGTAACTGATTTGTCAGTATGAGTAGGCCAACCAGCTGTTTCACCAACACCCTCAACGCTTGCGTATTCATAAAAGTCATCTAAATCCGTTTCTTTCCAGTTTCTTAAAATCAATCTTTCTGTTTCTAAAGTTTTCATACCCAGTCCTCCTATTACATCAATGATCTGTTGCTTATCCATAACTAATTTGTTTTGTGAAATATCTATTGAACTAAATGATTATCTCGGAGGCTATAGATACTTCAATTAACAGTTTTCATAAATTTGTTATAATGATTATAGTTTATATTATTCTGCTGATTATACAAGTGAAATTTCTTCTATGTAAAATCAAATATTTTCTTATTTAAAACCAGAGCATGCATCTCAGAAGGCAAGAGGTAACGATGCTAATAATAGTTGTTGAAGTAATCACAATTGTTCTAGATGCATAAGATTGCAAAAACTTAGAAATAATGATATAATAATTATTGTTAGATTAAATTTACATAAGAAAGGGAAGGTACTTATGAATTTAAAAGGAACAAAAACAGAAAAAAATTTACAAGAAGCATTCTCAGGAGAATCACAAGCAAGAAATAAGTATACATACTATGCATCAAAAGCTAAAAAAGAAGGTTATTCTCAGATTGCAGCTTTATTTGAAGAAACAGCTCGTAATGAAAAAGAACATGCAAAAATCTGGTATAAATTACTTCATGATGGCATTGGTTCAACAGAAGAAAATTTAAAAGATGCTGCAAGTGGTGAACACTACGAGTGGACAGATATGTATGCTACTTTTGCTAAAGAAGCAAAAGAAGAAGGTTTTGACCATATTGCTTTCTTATTTGAAGAAGTGGCTAAGATTGAAAAAGAACATGAAGAACGTTACTTAAAACTTTTAAGCAATCTTCAAGGAGATAAAGTATTCAAAAGAGAAGAAAAAGAAGTATGGATCTGTAGCAATTGTGGATTCATTTATAACGGCACAGAAGCACCACAAGTTTGTCCAGTATGTGCTCATCCACAAGGATACTTTGAATTAAGAGCAACTAATTATTAATCTAAATAATAGTTATAAAGTGAGAAATGGTGATTAATTTATTAATCACCATTTTTTGTTATTTAAAATTAATTATCCATTTTTTATTAATAGCAATATAATATAACCTTCTGCAATATAGCTTGATTGAAAAGAGTAGAGGGTAAGAGTACAATTAAAGTATTGAAAGACAGATACTAGATATGAAAAGGAAGATGGAGGAAGCTTGTATGACGTTACAGACATATAAAGTCAAAGATATTGAAACTCTAAAGCTATTAGGTAGAACAGCTCGTAAAAAACAGCCACTTACGTTATTTTGGACAGGAAGTGGTATTGAATGTCGCGTGCAAGCAGCAGAGCTTTGGATAGAAGTAGAAGCTGACTATAGTGCTTATGAGCCTTGGATTAGTATTGTTATTAATGGTGCATATGTAAGTAGAAGAATGATAGAAAAAGGAAGACAGTGGATTTGCATTTTTAGGGGAATGAATCCAGAGGTCATTAAGAGTGTAAAGATTATTAAAGAAGTACAAGCTATGTCAGGGGATGAAGAGCACTTGCTTCAGGTTCAGCAGCTTAGGACAGATGGTAGCTTCTTACCCGTAGAAGAGAAGCCGTATAAATTAGAATTTATAGGAGATAGTATTACTTCGGGTGAAGGAAGTATAGGTGCTAAAGTAGAAGAGGATTGGATTTCAATGTGGTTTAGTACTGAAAATAACTATGCCAGAATGACAGCAGATGCCCTAAATGCGGAATATCGTCTACTTTGTCAAAGCGGTTGGGGCGTTTATAGCAGTTGGGATAATAACCCTCATGCAGCTATGCCACTTTATTATGAAAAGGTATGCGGTCTTTTAACAGGAGAGAGAAATGAGGCATTAGGGGCAAAAGAAGAAAATGACTTTAAGGCATGGCAACCTAATGTCATCATTATCAATTTAGGAACCAATGATGGAGGGGCTTTTAATTCACCAGCTTGGAAAGACGAGGCTACAGGTGAAAGTTTTAAACAGCGCCTAAATGAAGACGGTTCGTTTAATAAAGAAGATATAAAGTGTTTTGAAGAGGCAGCAGTGGCTTTTCTTCACAAACTGAGGAAATATAATGAAGAGTCCTATATCGTATGGGCTTATGGTATGCTAGGAAATGCTATGGCACCTTTTATAAAAGAAGCGATAGCAGCTTATCAAAAGGATAGTGGAGATAAGAAAGTGAGCTTTATAGCATTACCTGATACCACAGAGCAAACAGTAGGAGCAAGACAACATCCAGGGGCACTTTCTCATAAGCAAGCGAGTGACGTTTTAGTAGAATATTTACAAATACTCCTGAGTTAAAAGTATTCAAAACATTTAGGTAGATGATTTGTTTTTATTAAATAAAAATGTATATTAAGTTACTAAGAGTAAATAATAAGATTGAATATTTATGAAAAAATGCTATAATAGAAAAACACCTTAGAAATGGAAAAAGCGGCTGAAAGATACGATGGCTTAGTAATATTTTTTTACTGAGCTACTTTTTTGATGTCTAAATTGCAGAAAAGGAGAGTATATGAAAGCAGACGAACATAAGGATTATAAGGAAGAAGCACACCAGTTAGAAGCAACTAAGACATGGATTACTGCCCAAAGTGAGGAGCTAAAAGAGGAAGAACAGGCATTAGCACATGAAATTGCAAACTTGCGAAAAGAAGTAAGCAGTGCTTTTGATGAACGTTTGGTTTTGAAGCTTCAGATGCAACAAGGGGTTACAGAGGACTTAAGTAAATATAGTCAAATACAAGTAGCACCTTATTTTGGAAGAATCAACTTCAAGGAGAATTTCACAGACAATTTAGAGATTGTTTATATTGGCAAGTTCGGACTTTATGATAGTAAAAAGGGAGATATGTTAGTCCTTGATTGGCGTACTCCCATGGCTAATATATACTACAGTGGTATTGATGAAGATGTGGCTTATAGGGCACCTGATGGCATAGTAGAAGGTAAAATGCTTTTAAAGCGAAGATATGTCATAGAAGAAGGTAAGCTCACAGAAATTCATGATGAGAAATCGTTACAGGATAATTTAAAAGATAGCTTACAGCAAGGAACAGGCTTCTTAATGGATGCTTTAAATAAGTCTACTAGTGGTCGTTTAAAGGAAATTGTAGCCACCATTCAGCAAGAACAAAATCAAATTATAAGAAGCGAAAGTTTTTTACCAGTAGTTGTTCAAGGTGTAGCCGGAAGTGGAAAGACGACTATTGCACTTCATCGTATGGCCTATCTTATTTACAATCAGCAAAATCCTAAAGCGAAATATATGGTAGTAGCACCTAATCAATTATTTTTAAAGTATATCTCAGATATATTACCTGATTTAGGAGTAGAGCATGTGGTTCAAACTACTTTTGAAGCTTGGGCACTTAGTAAATTAGGTAAGGGTATAAAACTAGGTAAGCAAAGAGATAAGCTAGACACTTTATTAGTTGAAGAAGAGAAAACGGCTAAGGTCTTAGCCTTAGCTAGTAAATTAAGGGGATCCGTTTTATTTGCTAAAATAATCGATAAGAAGTTAAAGATAGTAGAAGCAAGTATCGTTGCACCAGAGGGAATTCAGTATGAGGGAACTACCTTAGTAAGTTATAAGGAGCTTCAGCAAATGTTTCTTGTAAGTAATGGAGGCTTGCCTTTAATGACAAGGGTAAAATTATTAGGTGATTATATTAATAAAAAGCTTCAAGATAAACAAGCAGATATCAAAGAATTAATCGAACAAATCTATGCTAGAAAATTAAGGGTGCTTAAAGCTTCCGTAACAGATATAGAGACAGTACGAGGGGAGATTATAGCGCTTTATGATGAAAGAGATGAAAAGATTAAGGGGATTAAAAAGTGGTGTACAGCTTATGTAAAAGCTTATATTAAAAAGATTATATTGCCAAAAGCCCCTGCTTTTTATCAGCAGATTTTTGAGGATGAAGAAAGTCTTTGCAAATGGTTAGAGGGGAAAGTACCGGAGAAGGAACTTCAATCAGTTATTACTTTACTTCAAGGTCAGCTCAGAAAAAGCTTTTTTGAAACAGAAGATTTAGGGCCACTGGTTTATATACAAAGTCAGTTGTACGGACTAGATGATGAAAAGCAGTATGCGCATATTGTAGTAGATGAGGCTCAGGATTTAGATGAAATGAAGCTAATGGTACTTAGAAAGGCATCTGCCAATGACGCTTTTACCTTGGTTGGAGATTTAGCTCAAGGCATTTATAGCTATAAAGGTATCAATGACTGGCAGCGAGCTATGAATAGGGTTTTTGAGGGAAAGAGTTATCATTATTTTGAGATGACGACAAGTTACCGATCTACTATAGAAATTATTGAATTAGCCAACAAGGTACTTGAAATGAATAAGCAGCAACCGGCAGTACTTGCTCAGCCAGTTTTTAGACATGGGCATGCGCCAGAGCTTATTTGTTGCAAGGATGAAACGGAGCGCATAGACCACATTTATAATAAGATTAAGGCTTATAACGAGCAAGGTTTAGTATCCATCTGTATTATCACTAAAAATAGAGAAGAAGGAAAAGCTCTTTATCATGCGCTACAAAAAAGGGATTAGAACTAGAATGGTTACAAGATGAAGAAGCGTATTACAACGGGCAAATAGCTATTATGCCAAGTTATTTAACAAAAGGTTTAGAGTTTGATGCTGTTTTAATTTATGACGTAAGTGCCCAGAGGTTTAGTAATAATGCTTTAGATATTAAATTATTATATGTGATGATAACAAGGGCGCTTCATGAGTTAAGTATGTACACCATAGGTCCATCTGAAGTAACCTCTTTACTTTAATTATTGATAGTATAATACTAGATTTAAAACAGTAAGAATGGATGAAAACAAGTGATAGTGATGATAATAAAGTTAGTAATATGAACCTATTATCATCGCTATTTTTTTGTGGATAAAAAGATATGAAAAAGTGTATTGACACTGTTATTTTGTGGTGATAAAATTTAGGGTTTGGGTTTTTGGGACTAATGTGTTATAATGGTAATATAAACATAAGGAAGTAAATAATCTTGGAGGTGAAATAGATGTTTAAGATTGGTGATAAGGTTTTTTGTCCTTTGAGAGGCGCAGGTATAGTTGAAACCATTGAAGAAAGAAAGATGCTAGATGAAATAAAAGAGTATATTATTATTAAGCTTCAATCCTCAAATACAACGGTTATGATTCCTATAGACCGAGTAGAAGACTCTGGTTTCAGGATGGTAAGTGATGAAGCTATGATTAGTGAGGTATTCGAGCAATTATCTGATAAAGAAACGGCTATTAATGCATCAGCTGTACTTAAGCAAAGAATGAAGGTTAACAAAGAAAGATTGATGGCAGGAAGTCTATCTGATTACGGAGAGGTTATTCGTGAGTTAACGCATATTCAAAGAGGCAAAGCACTTAATGCTAGTGAGAATGCTATGCTTATGGAAGCAAGGAAATTCTTGGCAGATGAACTAAGTTTAATTAAGTCTATTTCTATGCAAGAAGCAACAAAGCTATTAGACGAAGCTTTAGCATAAAAAAATCAGTTTAAACATTTGTTTAAACTGATTTTTTTTTGTCAAAACCAAACTGAGGATAAAGGTGTTATATCTATAGTTTCGCAACTAGTTTACTAATCTCAATGATAGTCTCAGCAGCTAGAAGCATATGATTAACGACAGTAAATTCATATTTTCCGTGATAGTTATAAGAACCTGTAAAAATATTAGGGCAAGGTAGACCATTGAATGAAAGCCTTGCACCATCTGTACCACCACGAATAGGTTCATGAATAGGAGTAACGCCTATACTTGTAATGGCCTTTTCAGCTAAAGACATTACTTCTGGATATTGATCAATGATTTCTTTCATATTAAAGTAGCTGTCTTTAATAGTAACCTTGACAGTATCTTTCCCATATTTTTGATTAAGCTCATTAGCAAGAGTAAGCATAGTAGCTTTACGTGATTCAAACTTGTTTTTATCATGATCTCTAATGATATAATGAAGCTCTGTATGTTCAAGTATACCTTTCATATCATGAAGGTGATAAAAGCCTTCATGCCCTTCCGTTAGTTCAGGAACCTCATTAGCAGGTAAAAGATTTTGATATTCACAAGCAATGGCTAAACTATTTTTCATTTTACCTTTAGCACTACCAGGATGTACACTAACACCTTCAATAGTGACTGTGGCAGAAGCCGCATTAAAGTTTTCACATTGAAGTTCTCCTAAAGCACCACCATCTATGGTATAAGCAAAATGAGCATTAAACTTTTTCACATCAAAAAAGTCTACACCCTTTCCGATTTCTTCATCAGGAGTAAAACCTATGCGAATGGTTCCATGAGGAATTTCTGGATGTTCAATAAGATATTCCATGGCAGTTAATATTTCAGCAATACCGGCTTTATCATCGCCGCCTAGAACAGTAGTACCATCAGTTGTAATAAGTGTTTCACCTATAAAATCATTTAAAACAGGAAATTGAGTAGGACTTAAGGTTACACCTGTTTCTTGATTAAGAATAATGTCACCACCTTGATAATGAATGACTTGAGGTTTGACATTTTTGCCTGAATAATCAGGAACAGTATCCATATGAGCAATGAAGCCAACTGTATCGGTATCATAAGATACATTGCTTGGTAAAGTAGCCATTACGTAGCCGTACTCGTCCATAGATACATCCTTAAGGCCTAAAGCTTCACATTCTGCTACTAACATTTTACCAAATTCTAATTGTGTTTTTGTACTAGGAAAAGTTGTACTTGCATCATCAGACATGGTATCAATTTGAACATACTTTAAAAAACGGTTTAATAATTTTTCACGCATTTTGAGTCCTCCTTTATTGGTCATAATACTAGTATAGACATAAGAGCTCTGTTTCATCAATAAAAATAAGCGGTTATGTAGCATTCATATTCTTATATAGTAAAATAAATTGGAACTTTTTTTCATAGAATTCTAATAGAGTATTAATCAATAACCCATTTTATTGTGATATAATATAATATAATTTAAATAGGTTATTAGACGGAGGATCATATGGCTAGTTTTAAAGCAATCTGTATAAAAGGCGGAGAAGGTATTGCTCAAGGTGATATTGTAAAAGCATGGAAAAGCTTTAACCTCATGTATTATAGAAAGGCTTTTAGGTTCAAAATGGGGATGTCACCAGAAGAATTCTGGGAGCACTTTGTTTGTTTGAATTCTTATTATATTGTGGAGAAACCTATTGTAAAAAGACGTTTTAGAAGACCTAAAAAGCAGTTTTTAAGAGTGGAATTTCCTAATATTTCAGAGGAGCAGCTTATATTACTTTATAACTGTGCGTTTTCTTATATTGAGCTCATTAAACAAAAGAACCCAGAGCTTATCCAGACTTTTAATTATAGTATTGTATCTACTTTAGAAAAATTAGAATACCTTTACGGGGTGCTTTCACCTTATGAGTTTAGAGAAGCGGTAAAAGATTCAGAGCAAGTCTTTAAAGGTATTTATAAAACTGCAATTAGTTTAGAGCTACAAACCTTTCCACAAAATATGAATTATAGCCAAATGCTTCAAAGTTTTAAAGTAGACAATCAAATCTTAGGGGAGTTTTTTAAGGAACTCAATAAAACGGAATAATGTAGCCGTACAAATAGTATATGAAAATAGATACGGATTATCAAAATAAGGATTACTAAGGTATGAGGTAAATAAACTTTAGTTATCCTTATTTTAATGCAACAATTTGTGATTACACGTAAGAGTCTGAGGAATATAGATAATAACTATTACAAAGTAGGAATAGGTTGCAGAAAAGTGATAAAAAGTTTACAATAAAAATAATTACTTAAATAGAGAAGATCAAACAGAAAAGTCATAATTGAGAAGCATAAGGAGATTGAGACATGGTGAAAAGTAATTTATTATCACGAGTAGAGACTGTGCAATTTGTTTTACCAGAGCACTTAAATCATATGAGCAATATGCATGGTGGAGAAATTATGAAGTTAATGGATAATACAGCAGGCCTAGTGTTTATAAGACATGCAGAAGGAGATGCTGTAACTGCAGCTGTTAATGATTTAAAAATGATAAAACCTATTCCAGCTCAATCAGTCGTTAGGTGCGTAGGAGAATTAATAGGGACTGGTAGAACTTCCATGAAGGTATGTGTAAAGGTTTTAATAGAGGATGTAAAAACAGGTAGTACAACTGTGGCTTCAGAGGGATTATTTATTGGAGTGGCTGTTGATGAGGCAGGAAAGCCAAGAGAAGTAGCTTCAGTAATAATAGAAGAAACTGCTTAAACATATATAAGTAGAAGTGGCTTATCATGATGTAATAGCGATACATGTGTGATAAGTCCTTTTTATTACAAAAGACAGCTAATTATCAAAGGTGGTATAAAGATGTTTATAATAAATAATGAGGATTATAGTTGCCCTGTAGAAGCACTATCTCATATATTGGGTAAGAAATGGGTACCTAATATTATTTGGACTTTGCAAAAAGAAGAAAAACGGTTTGGACAACTTCAACGTGAAATAGAAGGGTGTACTAAAAAAATGCTTTTGCAACAATTAGAGCTATTAATAAGACAAGGTATTGTGAAAAATGAGAAAGTGATGAGTGGTAATACGATTGAGTCTACATATTACTTAAGTGATACAGGATTATTATTAATTCCTATTATAGAAGAAATGATTGAATGGGGAAATAACCATTTGACTTGTGATTAATAAGTGACTTAGTTACAGAAAAGTGTTGAAGGCTTATAGTACCCTATTTAAAGAAAGCAGAGGTGAAGTGAGTGGAGAAGCTTAATTTAGTCGTAGTATTTATAGAAGGAGTGGTATCTTTTTTATCACCGTGTGTTTTACCTATTTTACCGGTATACCTAGCCATGCTTTCTCAAAATACTGATAATGAAGGGCAAGTAGGCGGTAATAGGAAAAAATTATTAATGAATACCATATTGTTTGTATTAGGTATATCTACAACCTTTTTCATTTTAGGAACGGGGGTAGGATTTATCAGACCGTTTTTAATGAGTAATAAGAATGTCTTTTTAGGTCTAGGAGGTCTACTTATTATTGGTATGGGCTTGTTTTATATGGACCTGCTCAAAATAGATGAACTTCAACGAGAGAAACGTATGCACTATAAGGTAAAAAAGATGAATCCTTTAGCTGCTTATATTTTAGGGTTTACTTTTAGTTTTGGTTGGACACCTTGTATAGGGCCTATGTTAGCATCTGTTTTAGTAGTAGCTTCTACAAGCAGTAGTAATCTAACAGGTTATTTATTAATAGGTGTTTATACTTTAGGATTTGTAGTACCATTTTTACTTTTAGCAGTATTTGCAGAAAAAATGATAGAGCTTTTAGATCGTGTTAAGAGTAAGGGATTAAGCATAAAAAGAATAGGTGGTATGTTACTTGTATTAACTGGGTTTATCTTTTTAATGAATGGATTAACCGGACCAAAGGAAGTCATTACTAAGCCTACCACTGAGGAAGCACAAGAACAAAGTCAGTTAGCAGAAGAACAAACACAAGAAGAAGCAGAAGTAGATGGAGAAGCTATTTTAGCACCGGATTTTATTCTAGAAGATCAATATGGTAACACACATCAGCTTAGTGATTATCAAGGTAAAACAGTATTCTTAAACTTTTGGGCTACATGGTGTCCACCTTGTAAAAAAGAGATGCCAGATATTCAGGAACTTTACGAAACATATGGCTTAAATGAAGAAGAAGTGATTGTATTAGGTGTAGCTATGCCTAATGTAGGGAAAGAAGGTAGCAAAGAAGATATTATTCAGTTTTTAGAAGCTGAAGGATATAGTTTCCCAGTTGTATTTGATGAAAGTGCGGAACTTATGTATAACTATCAAATAACAGCGTTTCCAACAACTTTTATTATTAATCCAAAAGGGGAAGTGAGTTTATACGTACCAGGAGCTTTAGAGTTAAGTACAATGATAGAACTTGTAGAACAATATTAACTATTATATAAAAGCAGGAGGGTTTAGCTTTAAGCTGAACCCTCCTGCTTTTATATAATAGAATAAAAAGATATTTAATATAAGGTATTAATAGCTGCCTCAAAGGTAGTACATTGATAAACTATAAAATATTTAACGAATTCTTTAGTAATAGTATTAATGTCATTAAAAATAAGATTAGTATTACCTTTAATAAAAATAACTTGACTACAAGTAGTATATGCCATGGTTGGAATGAATTCTTTATAGGTCCATTCCATATCGTTAGAGCTTGTTTCAAAAGCCGAGGTCACATCGATAACAAGTTGAGATGTTCTATGTTTTTTTAAAAGATAGAGAGCAAAGTAAAAAGGGTCACGATAATCATTACCAATACAGGATTTTTTCCATTGCATAAAGACAATATACAAATCAGGTCTGTAACAAACATGACAGAATTCTGTATCAAACATATTTTTACTCCTTTTAGGTTGGGTGTACTTTATTATATATATTAAGTATAGTTTATTTATATTAAAAAGCAAACATATTTTAAATAGTATGTTAATAAAATGTTAAAGACATAGTTACTAAATTAATTTAAGTAGATTATCTACCAAAAAATGTTTTAGTAAAATTAAAAAAAATTATCAAATAAATGGTATAAAGATTGTGTTTAGATTAATAAAATAGAGATGTATATAAAAATAGAATAGATATAATAAAAGTAGCAAGTCATTATAATCTATAGGAGGGATTTTATGGATTTAGTATTACTAGTACCTATTTGTTCAATCATTGCATTATTATTTGCAGTGTACTTTAGCAGACAAGTACTGAAAATGAGTGAGGGAACAGAAAAAATCAAAGAAATTGCATCAAGTATACGGGTAGGAGCAAAGGCATATTTAATGAGGCAGTATAAGGGTGTGGCAATCTTTTTTGCAGGAATGTTTGTAGTGCTTTTTATTTTAAGTAGGCTTGACTATGTAAGTGTTTTTGTACCATACGCCTTTTTAACAGGAGGACTTTTTTCTGGATTAAGTGGCTTTTTAGGTATGAAAATAGCGACATCCGCTAACTCTAGGACGACCTGGGCATGTACAAAGAGCTTAAACTCAGGACTTAGAGTGGCATTTTCAAGTGGTGCAGTAATGGGGCTAGTAGTAGTAGGTTTTGGCTTGTTAGATTTAAGTATTTGGTATTACATATTGGACTGGTATTATAAAGCATTACCAGAAGCAGAACGTATTGTATATATTACCTCCTCAATGCTAACCTTTGGTATGGGTGCTTCTTCTATGGCATTATTTGCAAGAGTTGGAGGAGGAATCTTCACTAAAGCAGCAGATGTAGGAGCAGATTTAGTAGGTAAAGTAGAAAAAGGAATTCCAGAAGATGACCCTAGAAACCCAGCTGTTATTGCAGATAACGTAGGGGATAATGTAGGAGACGTAGCAGGACTTGGAGCTGACCTTTATGAGTCTTATGTAGGTTCTATTATTTCTTCATGTGCCTTGGCTGTAGCAGCAGGTTTAGGAATGAAGGGTGTAGTTATTCCTATGTTAGTAGCAGCTATAGGTGTTATAGCATCTGTTTTAGGTACCTTTTTTGTGAAAACAGGGGAAAAGGCTTCCCAAAAAATGTTACTTAGAGCCTTACGAAAAGGCGTTTATTTCTCAGCTATAGTCATTATCATTGCAGCCTACTTCCTTGTTGTTAATGTGCTAGGACAGGAATATGTAGGTATTTACTTTGCTATTTTAAGCGGACTTATTGCAGGTATTGGTATTGGCTTTTTTGCAGAATACTTTACAAGCAGTCAATATAAGCCTACAAAGCAATTAGCAGAGTCTGCTCAAACAGGTTCAGCTACTGTTATTATTAGTGGTATTTCAATAGGTATGCTTTCTACTTCTGTACCAGTTATTATTGTTGGTATCTCAGTTATTGCCAGCTATCTTTTAGCAGGTGGTGCTGATAACTTTAATATGGGCTTATATGGTATTGCTATTTCAGCTGTAGGTATGCTTTCTACATTAGGTATTACTTTGGCTACAGATGCTTATGGACCTGTAGCAGATAATGCAGGTGGTATTGCAGAAATGGCAGAGCTTGAAAGTGTGGTAAGAGAAAGAACAGATGCACTTGATTCTTTAGGTAATACAACTGCAGCTACAGGTAAAGGCTTTGCTATTGGTTCAGCAGCACTTACTGCTTTAGCATTTATTGCAGCTTATAAAGATTCTATAGAACTATTAGTAAAACAAAGAGGCTTAGATTTTACTTTTGATTTATCGATTATTAACCCACAGGTTTTAATAGGTTTATTTGTAGGTGGCATGGCTACCTTTGTATTTGCCGCATTTGCAATGAGTTCTGTTAGTAAAGCAGCAGGAAAAATTGTTGTTGAAGTAAGAAGACAGTTTGATGAAATTCCAGGACTGATGGAAGGTACAGCTAAGCCAGATTATGCTGCTTGTGTAGATATTTGTACAAGGGCATCTCAAAAAGAGCTTATTAAAATTGCTTTATTAGGTGTTGTTTCTCCATTAGGAGTTGGCTTATTATTAGGGCCAAATGGTGTAGCAGGCTTATTAGCTGGTGCCACTACTACAGGTTTTATTCTGGCTGTTATGATGGCTAACTCTGGTGGTGCATGGGATAATGGGAAAAAATATATTGAAGAGGGTAATTTAGGCGGTAAAGGTTCTGATGCGCATAAAGCAGCAGTAGTAGGTGACACAGTAGGAGATCCATTCAAAGATACAGCAGGTCCAGCCATTAATATTTTAATAAAACTAATGGCAATGGTATCAATCGTATTTGGTATGTTTATTTTAACCTGGTCTATATTATAAATTTTAGGTAAAAGGTTACTTCATTAGAAGTAGCCTTTTATTTTGTGTTAAAGAGGAGAAAGGGGAATCAATACGGTCTGTTGTGTAACAGAAAAGTAATGTAAAAACAATTGTTTGAAAATTGAAAAATATACTTATTTGATTTATAGTTAATATAAACAAGGGGAAAACGCAATATAAAAGTAGGGATAAAAAGGAAGGGGAGAAGAAATGAAAGGATTTAAGTCGTTAGGAGTTATAGTTGGACTCAGTATAATGCTGACTGGCAGTACTATTTTAGGTGCAAAGACAAATCAGGAAACAAAGCTTATACCTATAAAAGATGAGGCAGAATTAGTAAGGATATTAACAGATAAGAAAGTACTTGTGGAACCAGAAACTTTAAGTGAGTACGAAGTACTTAGAGGCTTAGAAAACACCGCACCTAACATGTATGACATTGCAGAGAGTAGTAATATGGAAAGTACTACGTCAGAAGCCTCTTATTCAGAAACCAATATTCAAGAGCAAGGAGTTGATGAAGATGATGTACTAAAAAATGACGATAGGTACATCTATAAGATAGTAGACTATAATAAGATTTTTATTATGGATACGCAGCCTAGTTTGCATGTTATAAGTAAGATAGAGCATCATATGGTTCAGTTTAACAGTATGCTCTTAGACGGTAATCAGCTTATTGTCATAGGTAGTGAAGGACGTAGTTATGAACCTAGAGAAATTCCAATTACTTTAGAAAGTGGTAAAATAGTTGACCAAATTGCTAGGCAATATACCCATATTAGAATATACGATGTAAGCAATAAAAAAGAGCCAAGGTTAAAACGTGAAATTTCTGTACAAGGAAATAAACATACAATGAGAAAGATTGAAGATAAACTTTACTTGATCACAGAAAGTAGGCTTGTAGAAAAAGCTAATAATGCTTATACAAAGGAAGATCTATTGCCAGCTTATAAAGACAGTTTACAAGAAGGAAAACTACAATTAGCTAAGGCTAATCAGATTTATGATGTGCCTGGGACTAAAGCCAGATATATGTTAAATACAACTCTATTAACAACAGTAGACCTAGCACAAAATAAACCTATTGAGCTAAAAATGCTTTTAGGAGATACAGGTCATGTCTATATGGACAAAGAAGCAATGTTTCTAGAAATCTATGGTAACTATAATACTATTAATCGCTTTAATGTAGAGGGACAGGGCTTAAATTATGCAGGAACAGGTATAATAGAGGGGAGTCTATACAATCAATTTGCTATGGATTTATATGATAGTTACTTGCGAGTAGCAACAACTAGCTATGATAATAAGAACTATGAGCCAATAAACAATTTATTTATATTTGATAAAGAAATGAATCAGGTAAGTAGCTTAACAGGTCTAGCGCCTACTGAACGTATTTATAGTGCTAGGTTTGAAGGTAAAACAGGCTATTTAGTAACCTATAAGCAAATGGATCCTTTATTTGTAATAGATTTAAGTAATCCTAAGGAGCCAAAGGTAAAAGGCCAATTAAAAATTCCAGGAGTAAGTACGTATCTCCATCCTATTGCAGAAAATTTAGTAGTAGGTATTGGGATAGCCACTATGGATGAAGAAGAAGGTGGCGATAAACTTAGCAATGCTTCAGCTCTTCAAGCAGGTATTAAACTATCCCTTTTTGATGTGAGTAATCCCAATGAGCCAAAGGAAGTGAATAAAATTATCTTAGGTACTAGAGGCAGCTACAGTAGTGCCCAATATAATCACAAAGCAGTTACTGTGCATAAGGGAAAAGCAATGATAGCCATTCCAGTTACCATCATCTACAATGAAGAAAGAAATTTAGAAAATTTTTATGGGGCGTATGTGTTTGCCGTGGAAAATGATAAGTTAGTAGGAAAAGCTAAACTAGGAAGACTGACTAATAGTTATAGGTATTATGGTGGGTATAGTGAAGATAGGGTTTGCTATATAGGTGACAAGTTTTACTACTTATATGAAAATAAAATAAATGAGTATGAGATAAATCATTTTAAAAGACTACAAACTTTAACATTACAATAAAATAATTGTTACTTTCTTTGGAAGGGAGTATAATATTGATTAAGAATTAAGAATTAAGAATTAAGAATTAAGAATTAAGAATTAAGAATTAAGAATTAAGAATTAAGAATTAAAATAAATAAGAAGTAGCAAGGGAGCTTGTGTGAGCAGGCTGAGAGGAAGTCATCTAACTTCGACCTTTATAACCTGATTTGGATAATACCAGCGAAGGGAGCAACGAGTGAACTCATAGTAGGTCATGCCCCAGTGGTATGGCCTACTATTTTTAATTTTATAAAAAGGAGAAAGTAAATGTTTGATTATATGATTGAAAAGATAAGAAAACAAGCACCACTCATACATTGTATTACTAATTACGTAACAGTTAATGATGTAGCCAATATCTTATTAGCTGCTGGTGGTTCACCTATTATGGCAGATGATTTAGGAGAAGTAGAGGAAATTACAAGTTTATGTCAAGGATTAGTCATTAATATAGGGACACTTAATCAAAGAACGACAGCTTCTATGTTGGCAGCTGGAAAAAAAGCTAATGAACTAGGACATATAGTGGTACTAGACCCAGTAGGGGCAGGTGCTTCTAAGCTTCGTACAGAAACAGCTCTTCAGTTATTAAAAGAAATACATTTTGACGTTATTAGAGGGAATATTTCAGAGATTAAAACCTTAGCTTTAGGTAGTGGGAATACACAAGGTGTAGATGCTGATGAAGCTGATGTTGTAACAGAAGATAATTTAGATGAAATGATTCGTTTGGCCAGAGGCCTAAGTGAAAGAACAGGAGCTATTATTGCCATTACAGGGGCTATTGATTTGGTGGTAAATACCAATAAAGCTTATGTGATTCGAAATGGGAATCCATTGATGTGTAAAATCACAGGTACAGGGTGTATGTTAACTGGCGTTATAGCAGCTTATGTATCTGCTAATAGGTTAAAGGCTATAGAAGCAGTAGCAGCAGCTATATGTGTCATGGGATATTGCGGAGAAGTAGCTTATGAAAAATTACAGCTAATAGATGGAGGAACTTCTACTTATAAAATGCTCATCATTGATGCTATAAGTAAACTAACAGATGAAGAATTAAAAGGAGGATGTCAAATTGAAGTGCAATAAAAAGGAGCTATTACTTTATGCTGTAACAGATAGAAGTTGGGTAGGCAAGGGCAGTTTAGAAGAGCAAGTTAAAGAAGCTTTAGAGGCTGGGGTTACTTTTTTACAACTAAGAGAAAAACAATTATCAAAAGAAGCTTTTATAGAAGAAGCAAAGAGAATAAAAGCATTAACAGACTTTTACTACGTTCCCTTTGTCATTAATGATGAAGTGGAAGTGACCTTAGCAGTAGATGCTGATGGTGTTCATGTAGGGCAAAAGGATATGGAAGCAGGAGATGTAAGAAAGCTAATAGGACCCAATAAAATTTTAGGTGTATCAGCTCAGACGGTGGAGCAAGCTATACATGCAGAAGCTAATGGTGCGGATTACCTAGGTGTAGGTGCTGTATTTTCTACCTCAACCAAGGATGATGCAAAAGGGGTATCTATTGAGACCTTAAAAGCCATTTGTAGTGCAGTACATATTCCAGTTATTGCTATAGGAGGGATTACAAAAGATAATATGATGCAATTAAAGGATTCAGGAATTGTAGGTGTAGCAGTGGTATCCGCTATATTTGCTAGTGAAAATATAAGAGAGGCGACTTACGCTTTAAGGGAGGAAGTAGAACAAGTAATAGGTAGTTCGCCTAGGAGTTTATGAGGAAGGTTGCAGGGAGGAAATGAGAGGGCAGGCCTATCTTCCAGTGTTCCGGTTCAAGTTTTTAGAGGCACTAGGCTCGTTTATTTGGATGAACGTGCGAAAACTCGCTACGCTCAGACACTCGCACTAAAATCCATCCCAAACACTTGCCAAGTGACTCTAAAAAACTCTCCCAAGTCACCCTTCCAGATAGCCCTCCCCTCTCATTTCTTCCAAACGTTATTAAGCTCATAAACGTTCCTAACAGTAAAGCGGCGTGAAGAAAAATAAAATACCACTTCAAACGTACAAGAGGTTTTTTATGTTTCGCTCTAGCAATAATAACGTATACAGCTCAGCAGTTCTTAACGAGGGATTTTCTCCGTGTTCTCTACATTAACAATAATGTATAAAGCTTTCCGTTACATTGTTCTTGTAAAGTAGTAGCTATGTAGGGAGACTAGTGGACTTGCTGGAAGATGCCTTGGAGCAGAGCTTAGAAACTCTTAATGAAGTAATCCTTATGGGTTTTAGGGTGAGTGTCTGAGCATAGCGAGTTTTCACCCGTTCATAAGGATTACGAATTTAGAGTTTCTTAGCGGAGTGAGATAGCAGCTGGAAGCAAGTACACTAGTCGGACTATATAACGGCAATTTAACTTTATGCAGTATTATTCAAATTTTTATTTGTGATACTAATTGAATGAAACAGTTATTAATGACTAATAAAGATAAAGAGGTAATGAGATGAAAAAAATATTAACAATTGCAGGTTCAGATTGTAGTGGTGGAGCTGGGATTCAAGCTGATATGAAGACGATTATGGCACATAAAATGTATGCTATGAGTGTGATTACAGCTTTAACAGCTCAAAATACTACGGGTGTATATGGTGTAGAGGATGTAGCAGCTGATTTTGTGGGAAAACAGTTAGATGCTGTTTTTACAGATATTGTGCCAGATGCAGTGAAAATTGGTATGGTATCTAATGAAGGAATCATTAAAGTGATTGCAGAAAAACTTATACAGTATAATGCAAAATATATCGTAGTAGATCCAGTTATGGTGGCTACTAGTGGTGGCAAACTATTAAATCTAGGTGCAGAGAAGGCTTTGGTAGAACAGCTATTACCTATAGCGACGCTTATCACACCTAATATACCAGAAGCAGAGTGTTTATGTGGTTTTTCTATTAAGAGCAAAGAGGATATGATAAAAGCAGCAGAAGTAATTTCACATAACTTGTCAGGGGCTGTACTTATTAAAGGAGGGCACTTTACAGAAGGTGCTGATGACTTATTATATAATAAAGAAAAAGCTACATGGTTTGTAGGAGAAAGAATTACTACGGACAATACCCATGGGACAGGTTGTACATTATCTTCAGCTATAGCATGTAATTTGGCAGTAGGTTTCACTCTAGCTGAAAGTGTAGAAAAAGCAAAGGGTTATGTAAGTGGAGCACTAGAAGATGGTTTAAACCTAGGTAAAGGGAATGGACCGTTAAATCATTGCTATAACCTAAATAAATGATAAGCATCCTAGTAGATCAATCAAAAGTAGATTTGAATGTGTAATAAGCCAGGAAAACTACATATTACTAAATGAAAAATGGCATGATAATATTACGTTTGAAAGCATTTTAAGGTTACAGAGATAAGAAGAAAGTAAAAGCCACCAAACATACCCTTTAAGAGAAATCTAAGGGGGAGATTTGGTGGTTTTTCTTTATTTTGATTTGGGCTAATAGATTAAATAAAGTTTCTCATTTTAAAGCTAATAATATGAATAATTGTGTATGAGATGTTTTTAACATTTAGAGAAGATTTGTTACATCTTCTACAATTTGTTCTACTGTTAAGCGATTTTTATAAAGTACTTCATTGACATCGTAGCGATCAAGGAATTCTTTCTTCAGCCCATAATTGAGTACCTTCATATCTGAAGCACCATAAAATCTTGTGATTTTCTCACCAAAACCACCGTCTAGTATACCATCTTCTAAGGTGATGACGATATCATGAGTTGCCTTAAGAGATTCTAATAATGGTTCATCAATGCCGGTAATATAGAGTGGATTGATAAGGGTTGGTGCTACACCTGTTTGCTGAGTAATAGCATTTGCAACCTTGGTGCCTAGTGTGTAGAATGTGCCTAACGCTACAATAGCGACTTTATTTCCTTTGTGTGTGACTTGATATTCATTAAGCTTACTAAAATCTTTAATGACAGGCTTACCAGTAGAAAGCATATTCCCTCCTGGCACACGAATAGCTACTGGATGTTCCTTTTGAGTAGTGCTCCAATCAAGTAGAGCTAGATATTCTTCTTTGGTAGTAGGTGCTAAGTAAACCAGATTTGGGATGTTAGCCATTAGAGGGATATCATAGATCCCAAGGTGTGTCACATCATTCATACCATATACGGAAGCGGCATATACAATTATGGTTGCTGGATTATTATTAATACAGAGGTCTTGAGAAAGTTGGTCAAAGGTTCTTTGAATAAAGGTACTATAGACGCCATATACAGGTGTACCACCATTAGCTGCAATGCCTGATGCAAGTGCAACAGCGTGTTCTTCAGCAATTCCTACATCTACAAATTGTTTGCCAGCTTCCTTCCTCTTATCTTCGGTGAAGCCTAAGACTGTAGGTGTTGCAGAAGTAATGGCAACTAAGGTCTGATTTTCTTTCATTTTTTGTAGCAGAAAATCACTTGTTATACTAGAGTAATCTTCACCATTAAAAGTAAGGGTAGGTTTCCCGGTCTCTATGTCAAATGGCATGCACCAATGCCAAGATTCTTTGTTTTCTTCAGCTAAGGCATAGCCTTTGCCTTTTTGTGTACAAATATGAACAACCACTGGATGGTCAATATCTTTTACTTTTTCAAAAGCAGTAATAAGTGTTTGTATATGATTACCTTCTTTTACAAAAAGATAATCAAGGCCCATTGCTTTAAATAAGTTACATTCGGCCTTTCCTTCTGTCTCTCTAAGTAATTTAAGATTTTTGTAAAGGCCACCATGGTTTTCTGCAATAGACATATCGTTATCATTAACAATAATAAGGAGATTGCTATTAAGCTCTGGTGCAAAGTCTAATCCTTCTAGTGCTTCACCACCACTTAAAGAACCGTCGCCAATGATGGCAATGATGTTTTCCTTATCACCTTTTAAATCCCTAGCTTTTGCTAAACCACATGCAAGGCTGATAGAAGTTGAAGTATGACCGATGTTAAAGAAATCATGTGCACTTTCCTCTGGATTACTATAGCCGGTTATATCATCATAATGTGCTTCGTAAAGAAAGGCATCTTTTCTTCCTGTAAGCATTTTATGGCAATAGCTTTGGTGAGAAACATCATACACCATTTTATCTATTGGTGAATTAAACACATGATGAAGTGCAATTGTAGCCTCCACCATACCGAAGTTCGGTCCAAAATGTCCGCCACGTTTACTTAGTTTTCCTAAAAGTGCTTGACGCATTTCCACTGCTAATTCCTTTAACTGCGCATCGTTTAATTTATGTAAATCTGATGGCTGATTTATTTGTTCTAAATACATTGTGTTTCCTCCTAATGATTTTAAATACCTTTAATGGTTTGATTAATCCTAAGTAAGCTTACCTGTTTTACTCTAGCTTCATAGTATTCTACAAAGGATGAGTCTATTGTAAGTCTTGGAGTGAACTCCAAGTCAATACTTTTTTGTTTTTTATATTTTAGGATTAAAATAGGTGTAAGTTAGATGATTAAAAGCATAATAAAACCTCCAATAAATACGAAGTAGGTGCAGACTACTGAGTATTTATTGGAGGTTTTTTGCTTTATTCAGCAGGTGTGTTTCTAGATACCCACTGATTATTAGTAGCAGATTTTTTTGCTTTATCATGGAAGTATTTAGTGCCTTCAGTGCTTTGATTAGATGAATCACTACACCATTCATTATTAGTGGCAGATTTAGGTGCTTTAGAATTACTCATAATATGTGGCCTCCAATGTGATTGAATTTAAGAGTACATCTTTATTATGCTACAAGACATTTAAAAGAATACCGGTAAATCATGGGGCATAGGTAACTTTTGCTTTTATATAATAATGTTTGAGTAGATATTACAAATTGGTATAGGAAATTGAAACTTTTTTACCTATAACTTACAAAAGTAAGAAGAAGTCTTAAAGTTACTTGTAAAATTAAGGAAAAAATATTAAAATTAAATTAATTCTAAATTAAATAACAAAAGGAGAAAGCCTATGAAAAAAGTACTATTTGTAGCTTCAGAGTGTGTTCCCTTTATAAAAACAGGCGGCCTAGCAGATGTAGTGGGCACCTTACCAAAGATGTTTGATCCAGAGAAGTATGATGTAAGGGTAATCATTCCAAATTATACTTGCATACCTGAACAATATAGAAATCAGTTTGAATATGTAACCCATTTTTATATGGATATGGGTTATTTTAAAGAGCCTTTCCATGTAGGCATTATGAAAATGGTTTATGAAGGTATTACTTACTATTTTATTGACAATGAATACTATTTTAGTGGTTGGGCACCCTATGGTACTATGCGCTTTGATATTGAAAAATTTTGCTTTTTTAGTAAGGCGGCTTTAGCTGTTTTACCTGTTATTGATTTTAGGCCAGATGTTATTCACTGTCATGACTGGCAAGCTGGACTTGTTCCTGTATTTTTAAAGAGTTTATTTAATAGTCATTCGTTCTTTAGGAACATCAAAGTCATTATGACTATACATAATCTTAAGTTCCAAGGAATTTGGGATATCAAAACAATTAAAGGTATTACAGGCTTGCCTGATTATTTATTTACACCTGATAAACTAGAATACTACAAGGATGCCAATATGCTAAAGGGTGGACTTGTATATGCTGATTATATTACAACAGTAAGTGAAACCTATGCAAGAGAAATACAGATGCCTTATTATGGTGAAGGGTTAGATGGCCTACTTTGTGCTAGAAGCCATGAATTATGTGGTATTTTAAATGGGATTGACTATGAAGTTTATGATCCGGTTAAGGATGAAAGTTTATATCAAAACTATTCTGCTAGAAATTTTAGAAGTGAAAAAATTAAAAATAAAAGAGGTCTTCAGAAACAGCTTGGTTTAGAAGTGAATGATAAGAAATTGATGATTGGTATTATATCCAGATTAACTGACCAAAAAGGTTTAGATCTTATTGACTGGGTGATGAATGGTATTTGTGATGAGAATGTACAATTAGTTGTTGTAGGTACAGGAGAGCCGCAGTATGAGAATATGTTTAAGCATTATCAGTGGATTATGCCAGGACGTGTATCTGCTAATATTTATTACTCTGATGATTTAGCACATAAATTATATGCAGCAGCAGATGCACTTTTAATGCCTTCACGTTTTGAACCTTGTGGTCTTGCACAACTTATGGCTTTAAGATATGGTACGGTACCTATTGTAAGGGAAACAGGTGGGTTAAAAGACACAGTAGAGCCTTATAATGAATATGGAAAAACAGGAACAGGTTTTACTTTTGCAAATTATAACGCGGATGAGATGCTTTATATGATTAATTATGCAAAACGTATTTATTTTGACCACAAGCGTGATTGGAATCAGATTATTGAAAGAGGGATGAATGCAGATTTTTCATGGCGTACTTCAGCTAAAAAGTATGAAGCGCTTTATGATCAGCTTACGTGGTAGTTAAGAGCAATGAAGAATTAATAATGAAGAATGAATAGTGAAGAATAAATAATAAAGTATGAGTAATGAATAAGCAATAAGGGGTAGAAGGAAACTTAAGACTAAGTAAGTTTACTTCTACCCTTTATTGCTTATAAGAAAATAGTTATTCTTGAATAAAAGAAAGCTCAATTTTATCAGATTGTGGTACAAGCTGAGTGAGCTTAACACCAGCAGCAGCAAACATCTTTTTAGAAGCCTTAACAGCATCGGTATTAGCATATTTATCTGAAAGGTAAATCACTTCTTTAATACCACACTGAATAATGGCTTTACAGCACTCATTACAAGGGAAAAGTGCGACATAAATTCTAGCACCTACTAAGGATTTACCTCTAGCATTTAAAATGGCATTAAGTTCGGCATGTACAACAAAAGGATATTTAGTATCTAAAAAATCTCCATCACGTTCCCAAGGAAATTCATCATCTGAACAACCTAAAGGAAGCCCATTATATCCCACACTTAAAATGGTATTTTCATTAGCGGCATCATGAGAAGAACCACTCACGATACAAGCACCTACCTGAGTACTTGGGTCTTTACTTCGTTTTGCAGCTAATAGAGCAATCCCCATAAAGTAGTCATCCCAAGAAATATATTCTTGACGTTTCAATTAATCCCCTCCTTATGAAATAATAATTGATTCATAATATTTATTATAGTATGGCCTTAGTGCTTGTTCAACACCCTTCGTAGATAATTACCAAAATCAATAAAGGTTTTTTGACGTTTTTTTGTTAGCACATTTCAAAGAAATTGTGTATAATAGAATTCATCCAAGATGATAATAATTATTTTTTAAAAATTTTTATTTATCTATGATAAAAAATATTTTAAGACATTATAGTCATTTGACAAGATAGAAATAAGGTTAAGTTTATAGTGAAAGAGATGGGGTGTTCAGGTGACGATTCAAATTAGAAAAAGAGATGGTAGATTAGAGCCACTTTGTGCCAGTAAAACAAAAAAGATGGTAGAATTTGCATGCCGTGATTTATCAGGTTGTGATCCAATAGAGCTTGAATTAGATGCTAAAATCCAATTTAGAGATAAGATGACAACTAGAGAAATTCAAAAGGTACTTATTCAGACAGCTATTGAAAAGGTCATTCAGACTAATGAAGATGCTTATGGCAATCAAATAAAGCAAACACATATTAACTGGCAGTATGTAGCTGCTAGACTTTTAGTATATGACCTTTATAAAGAAGCAGCTATTAGTAGAGGTTATACACATTTTGGATATGGTGACTATAAAGCACTTTATGAAGAACTCATTCAAAGAGGACTTTATGGGGCCTATTTAAAAGAAAGCTATACAGAATCAGAAGTTATGGAATTAGCAGCCTATATTAAGCCAGAGCGAGATGATCTTTTTAATTATGAAGGCATTAAACTTTTATCAGACCGTTATTTAGTAAAAGGTTATAAGGGAGAAATAATGGAATTACCTCAAGAAAGGTTTATGACCATTGCGATGCACCTTGCCATTCCAGAAGGTGAGAAGAAGGTTTATTATGCAAAGCAGTTTTATGATCTTTTAAGCCAGTTAAAAATGACAGTTGCAACACCGACTTTAGCTAATGCAGGAACAGCTTTTTATCAACTAAGTAGTTGCTTTATCTCTACTGTAGGAGATAATCTATGGTCTATTTATGATGTAAATCAAAAGTTTGCCCAGGTATCTAAGCATGGTGGTGCATTAGGAATTTATTTAGGAAAAGTAAGAGCTTTAAATAGTGAAATCAGAGGGCATAAGCGTTCATCAGGAGGCGTTATTCCTTGGGTAAGGTTATATAATGATACAGCTGTAGCAGTTGATCAATTAGGTAGAAGAAAAGGCAGTGCTTCTGTTACCTTAGACATATGGCATAGTGATTTATATGATTTCTTAGAGCTAAAAACCAATAATGGAGATGATAGACGAAAGGCACATGATATTTTCCCTTCTATTAGTATTCCAGATTTATTCATGGAAAGACTTTTAAAAAGAGAAAGCTGGAGTTTATTTGATCCTTACATGGTTCATAAGGAAATGGGCTTTTATTTAGAGGATTATTTTGATGATGAAGAAGATAAAGCTTTTACTACTCGTTATCTAGCTTGTGAAGCCAATGAAAAGTTAGAACGTATTACGATCCCTACTCTAGATATTATGAAAAAAATCATGATTAGTGCAGTAGAAACAGGTACACCTTTTATATTCTTTAGAGATACGGTGAATAAAGCTAATCCGAATAAGCATTTAGGAATGATTTATGCATCTAACCTTTGTCATGAGATTGCTCAAAACATGAGTGCTAGCGAACTCGTAGAAGAAGCTGTAAAAGAAATCGATGGTGAAATGCAAGTGTATAGTCGCATTAAACCAGGTGATATGGTAACTTGTAATTTAAACTCTACAAATCTTGGTAGAGTAGAGAGAGAGGAATTTAAGGACATCATTCCACTTCAAATTCGTATGCTAGATAATGTTATCACCCTTAATCAACTTCCTGTTAAAGATGCGCAGCTTACCAGTGATAAATACAGAGCAATAGGATTAGGTACAAGTGGTTATCATCATTACTTAGTTAATCATCATATTTCCTGGGAAAGTGAAGAGCATCTAAAAGTTGCAGATGAACTGTTTGAAGATATGGCTTATGAAGCTATTAGAGGGTCAATGGAGTTAGCTAAAGAAAAAGGTGCTTATCCAGGCTTTGAAGGCTCAGAATGGCAAACTGGTGTGTACTTTGAAAGAAGAGGTTATACGTCACCTAGATGGCAAGAGCTTAGAAAAGAAGTGGCACAGTATGGACTTCGTAATGGTTATATTATGGCAGTGGCACCTACAGGAAGTACTTCTAATATAGCTAATACCACAGCAGGCATCGATCCAATCTTTAAGAAATTCTTTATTGAAGAGAAGAAGGGAAGCTTTACACCAAAGGCAGCACCTGATTTATGTGCTGAGAATTTCTGGCTTTATAAAGAAGCACATCATATTAATCAAAGTTGGAGCATTAAAGCTTGTGGTATCAGGCAACGTCATATCGATCAAGCACAATCATTTAACCTTTATGTAACACCAGAAGTAAAAGCTAAAGATATTTTGCAGATGTATATTGATGCATGGCAAGAAGGTGTTAAAACGCTTTATTATGTACGTAATCAATCTTTAGAAACAGATGAATGTACGAGCTGTTCAAGTTAAGGAAGAGGGAGATAATATGTTAAAAAAACGTATATTTAATGAAAAAGGTGATCGTGGTACCCAACAAATGATTAATGGGAATACCACTAATTTAAGAGAATGGAACCGTATTAAGTATGACTGGGCACAGACTTTATACCGTACCATGCTGAATAACTTTTGGATTCCAGAAGAGATTGCCCTTAATGAGGATGTAAAAGGTTTTCCTTTTTTAACAGATGGAGAGCGTCATGCTTTTGATAAGATTATTGCATTTCTTAACTTCCTAGACTCTATTCAAAGTGAAAACTTACCACATTTATCACGTTATATTACAGCGCCTGAAGTAGCATCGCTTCTTAATATTCAAGCTTTTCAAGAAGAGATTCATGCCCAAAGTTATTCCTATATATTAGATACAGTAACGAATCCTGTAACACGTGATAAAATTTATGACCAGTGGCGAGAAGATGAAGAGCTTCTTAAGAGAAATCGCTTTATTGCAGATATTTATGAACGTTTTAATGAAGAACCAAATGATAGGAACTTCTTAAGAGCGATTATGGCAAACTATATTTTAGAAGGTATTTATTTCTACTCTGGCTTTAGCTTCTTCTATACTTTAGCCAGACAAGGGAAGATGACAGCTACTAGTACCATCTTTAAATATATTAATAGAGATGAAATTACACACTTAGTTGTATTTCAAAATATTATTAAAGAGCTTAGAAAAGAAAATCCAGAACTATTTACAGATAGTATGATAGAAGAGTTTAGAGAAATGATGCGTGTGGGTGTAGAACATGAGATTGCTTGGGGGCAATATGTAACAGCTAATGAAATCCTAGGGATTAATGATCAGCTCATAGAAGCTTACATCAAGTATCTTTCTAACCAACGTCTTAAAGCTATTGGTTTAGAGGAACTTTATCCAGAAATAACGACTCATCCTATGGCATGGATTGATAGTTTCTCTAAATTGAATAATACAAAAACAGACTTCTTCGAAGCAAAAGTAACTAACTATACTAAAGCAGCAGCATTTGATTTTGATAGCTTAGAGTAGGTTAAGTGAGTATATAATAGTAATTAGTTAAAAAAGGATGGAAGCATTCAAAGAATGCTTCCATCCTTTTTTTATCGAAATATTGAGAATAAATAAAAAATAAAAAACGAAAGACTGACTTTTGTTTAGAAATAAGGTATTCTTATAGGAGAAAGGGGAGATAGGAATGATTTCACACAACAATTTATTTAATAGTCGCAATATGAAAGAAATCGCTTCATTAGGCAGTGTTAAAGTTTTCGAACATGAAAAAGACCTAAGCCTAAAAACACCAGAACAAGCTATAGCTGCTTATTATGCTTCAGAGATGAATATTCGCAGAAGGCAGGTTCTTATTGAGCTTAATAACAATGCCTTTACCATTAGTGCAGGTGCTATGCAGTGGATGGCTGGAGATGTTAACATGGTAGCTGATGTGAAAGGTATTGGAGATCTATTTGGTAAGGCAATTTCTTCTAAGGTAACAAAGGAATCTGCCATTAAACCTAAATACCAAGGGACAGGCTTATTGATGTTAGAGCCCACTTATAAACATATTTTGTTAGAAGATATTTCTGAGTGGGGTGGCCTTGTATTAGAAGATGGATTATTTTTAGCTTGTGAGTCTCATATCACTCAAAAGGTAATAGCTAGAAGTAATTTATCCTCAGCAATGCTTGGTAATGAAGGCTTATTTAATTTATGCCTAATGGGACAAGGTATAGCAGTTCTAGAAAGTCCAGTACCTAGGGATGAATTAATAGAAATTGAGCTTAAAAATGATGTGCTAAAAATAGATGGTAATATGGCTATTGCATGGTCAAACAGCCTAGAGTTTAAAGTAGAAAAATCTAGTAAAAGTTTATTAGGCTCAGCTGTTTCAGGAGAGGGTTTTGTAAATGTTTATAGAGGAACAGGTAGAGTATTAATGGCTCCAACAGTTTAATAGTAAGACAATCTATTGAAGGTGCTAAATAATTCATGTAAATGAGTTGTTTAGCGCCTTATTCCTTTATTTACATTGCGGCACCTTTTATAAAAAGATATAATGAAGCAATATAGTCTATAATGATGTACTAAAAGAGGAGAACATAAATGACGAAATCAACCCCTTCATTTTACAAAATGGTATTAGCCTTGGTTTTGCCCATGGCACTTCAAAATTTAATTAATGTGGCTGTTACTTCTGCAGACGTTATTATGCTAGGCAAGGTAAGTGAAACGGTGCTTTCAGCATCTTCCTTGGCTGGACAGGTCCAATTCGTAATGACACTCTTTTTCTTTGGGATAACCTCTGGAGCAGCTGTGCTTACAGCGCAGTATTGGGGAAAAAAGGATACAAGAACTATTGAAATGGTAATGGGTATTGCCCTTAGAATATCTCTTAGTGTAGCAATACTTTTTACAGCTGTTGTTCTTATTTTTACAGAGCCAGTTATGAGGATTTTTACTAAAGAAGCTGATGTTATAGCAGAAGGTGTTAAGTACTTAAGGATTATTGCATTTTCATACATATTCATTGCAATTTCTATGGTTTACCTTAATATTATGCGAAGTGTAGAAAGAGTAATGATCTCAACAGTTGTTTATCTCATTTCGCTGGTAGTCAATATTATTTTAAATACTATTTTTATTTTTGGATATTGCGGTTTTCCAGCTATGGGTATTCAAGGAGCAGCTCTTGCCACACTTATAGCACGTTTCGTAGAACTACTTATTGTAGTAGTTTATGCTACGAAGTGTAATCACACAATTCGTTTTCAAATCAAAGACTTATTTGGAAAACATGAGTTATTAGCAAAAGATTTTTATAAATATGCAGTGCCTGTTATTGCTAATGAACTTATGTGGGGGGCAGCTTGTGCCATGAATACAGTGATCATTGGTCATATTGGGAAATCAGTAGTAGCAGCCAACTCTGTAGCCCAAGTAACAAGACAATTAGCCACAGTAGTAGCCTTTGGTATTGCTGGGGCAGCAGCCATTATTATAGGTAAAACCATTGGAGAAAAAGATGAAGAGACTGCCAGAGTGTATGGTAAGAAGTTTGTTCATCTTAGTCTATATGCCGGTTTAGTAGGGGGAATTATCATTTTAATTATTAGACCTATTGTAATGGGCAATTTAGCACTGACCAAAGAGGCGCAAGGTTATTTATCAGTAATGATGTTTGTAATGAGTTATTTTGTAGTGGCGCAGTCCTTTAATTGTAACTTAGTAGTAGGGGTTTTTAGAGCTGGTGGTGATACGAATTTCGGTCTTATTATTGATGTGCTATCCATGTGGGGTGGTTCATTATTATTAGGCTTTTTATCAGCCTTCGTATTTAAATGGCCAGTTGCTATTACCTATATTCTTTTAATGAGTGATGAGCTTATTAAGATTCCACTCACACTTTACCGTTATAAGTCTATGAAGTGGTTAAGAAATGTAACAAGAATCTTAGAATAGACGTTGAAATTTATAGGAAAAGCTATGTTAGTAACGTTGCTAATAGGTGTATACTAATACAAATAGAAAAAAGGGAGTGGTAAGGGTGAATTTATTTGAACATGAATTGCAAATAACCAATAAGCAAATGCTGGTAGATATTACAAGTGCAGTAAAGAGAGATGTAGAAAAAAGTGGAGTGAAGGAAGGAATTGTAGTTGTGTATTGCCCTCACACCACAGCGGGTATTACTATTAATGAAAACGCTGATCCGGATGTTAAAGTAGACCTTATTTACGGTTTTGAAAAGGCATATCCTACTCATGATAAACAATATCTTCACTTTGAAGGAAATTCTCATTCACATTTAAAAGCAAGTACAGTAGGAAGCAGTGAAACAATTATTATACATGAGGGAGAACTTATTTTAGGGACTTGGCAGGGGATTTATTTTTGTGAATTTGATGGACCTCGTGTACGTCGATTTTATGTGAAGGTTTTAGAAGGTTAAAAGAGAAAACCAAAGTGATCCAGGCAAGTTGTATAATTCTAAACTGTTATTCTCATAATAAAGGTAAAAGTTTTATAGCATAGATAGTGAGAGAGGGTTTTAAATATGAAATATATAGTGCTTTCCCCAGATCAAAAGCTTATTGGGTTTGATGATAGTGAGCAGGTTTTAGAATACTGCCTTGAAGTAGATAATGATAGTTTAAATGATTATTGTGCAGATCAAGAGTTAATTTATGAAAATATGACACCTACTGAAATAGGTCAACTTTATACCAATATTGGAGCTATTGACGGTGGTTGTCAAATTTTTTTAGTAAGTGACATTCTTAAGGTTATGGAAGAAAATACAGTAGATAATTACTATATAGAGCAGGCCAAGGCTTTATTTGATAATAAAAAACTTTATCAAGAAATCACTTGCCCTGGCTATATAGAAGATTTACTTGGAGAGCTCACACCTATTTATCCTTCGAACTTAACAGAGGGTATTTATTTTATGGAAAATATTGATGCGCCTAATGATGAGAAAGATAATGGCTAAAGCTAGGTATAGGACTAAACTTCAATTTTATCTAGAATAAGGGAGGTGGCTTTGGCAAGGCCGCCTTTTAATACTTTATATTGTGCAGAAAAGTCTTTAGGATAATCAGGGGATAAATTAGAATGAATATATAAGGAAGCTATGCCACATGCATTAGCACCTTCACAGTCGGCTTTATAATCATTACCAATCATTAAGCAATCCTGAGGCAAGAGGTTCTCGCTTTTTAAAAGGATTTCATAAAAAGCTGAATCAGGTTTACAACAGTGATGGTCAGAAGAAAAATAAATACCATCAAAATAAGCCTCAATATCTAAAATACGCATTTCCTTTAAGGTGAATTCTCTTTGAGCATTAGACAGTACAAAAAGTTTTTTGCCACATGCTTTAAGCTGACTAAGGAGTTCGTGAACGCTGGGATAAAGTCTAATATACTTAGTAGAAAGAATACGAAAGAGTTGCATAGCAGAAAGGGTCAAGTCTGTAGTAGGAGTAACTGCTTTTGCAAGAAATAAATCTCTAAAAACCTGTTCTAAAGGAAAGTCAGGATAAGCGGTATGGGTTTCCAGTGCTTTATAAGTATTTACTTTCTCTATGTAAGCTTCCTCTAAGGTAGTAGCTGTATAGTGTGCACCATTAAAAGCATAAAATGAACTGAGTTTTTCCCATAGAGGTAAGGCTTCTTCATTGGTATGAATATCAATTAAAGTACCGTATAAGTCAAAAAGGTAATATTTGTACATAAAAGTCTCCTTTGCGAGTGTTTTGAGTTTATTATAGGTATAAAATCGAATATTCGCAATGTAAAGAAATAATCAAGGGTATAAATAGTAGGATTTATTGAATGTCAATAGTATAATATTTGCTTTAATAAAATGGGGGAGGGGAAAAGAATGAAATATCAACCTACTGAAGATCACATAAGTATATGTGGAAGGACCATAAGCCGAGAAGGAACCCTTTATTTGGGATATTCTTGTACGGGAATAGTTTTCACTTGTGTAACTAAAAAAGTCAAAGCACGTTTATGGAGTAATGCAAATCAATGGGAAGACCATCTAAAAGCAGTAGTTGCTATTTTTATAAATGACCGTTTTTATAAACGACTTGTATTAAATGAAATAGAAGCAGATTATGTACTTTACGAAGCAGAAGAGTTAGCGCCTATAAAATTAAGTTTAGTGAAGTTATCAGAAGCAGCCTTTGCTACAGTAGGAATTAAAGAGATTGATATAGAAGGGAGTAATAAATCATGCAAGGTTCCAGACAAAACTAGAAAAATAGAATTTATAGGAGATTCTATTACTTGTGGTTATGGAATAGAAGGAGAATGGAATAAATCCACCTTTAACACAAGAGAAGAGAACCCCTGGGAAGCTTATGCGGCTTCTACAGCAAGAAATCTTGATGCAGATTATCATCTTATTTGTTGGAGTGGAAATGGTGTGATTTCAGGGTGGACTGAAACAGGAGTAATTAGTGATGAGTGTTTGATGCCTGAGCTTTATGAATATACAGATTTAGGTTTAGAAAAGGCATTAGGAGTGAGCAATTATGAAAAATGGGATAGTAGCCGTTTTAAAGCTGACTGCGTAGTCATTAACTTAGGAACTAATGATGCGAGTTATACTAAAGGACAGAAAGACCGTATAGCAGCCTTTGGAAAATGCTATTATGAGTTTTTAAAGCGTATTAGAGAAAAGCAACCTACAGCTTATATTGTTTGCACCTTAGGTGTTATGGGCGCAGATTTATATCCTGAAATAGAAGCTCAAGTAGAGCATTTTAAACAGCAAGAAAAAGATGAGCGTGTAGCTACCATGGTATTTGATTTACAAGAAGAAGGGGATGGAATCGGTACTGATTGGCACCCTAGTCTGTTGACACAAAGAAAGATGGCAGAACAATTAACAAACAAGCTAAAGAGTTTACTAAGTTGGATATAAATCACAATATTTTACTCAAAAATAAAATAAAAGTTTGACATTTTGTTGTGAGTGATATATACTTAAAAAGTACTTGATATATGTTTATAGATTTCACGCATTATTAGAGATTATATATGTATGTTTAAGGCGCATATATATGGTTTCTAACAATGCGTGAATTTTTGTTTATATCCATTACAACAATTATTCATAATAGGAGGTACCGCATAATGACAGGTACAGTTAAATGGTTCAACGCAGAAAAAGGTTTTGGTTTCATCGCTAGAGAAGATGGAGATGATGTATTCGTACATTTCTCAGCTATCCAAGGTGACGGATACAAAACTCTTGAAGAAGGTCAAAAAGTTAACTTTGAAATTACTCAAGGTAACCGTGGCGCTCAAGCAGAAAACGTTACAAGAGCTTAATTAGC
>JAEWMQ010000111.1 GCA_023393125.1 Bacillota bacterium | reverse complement strand
AGACAAGAGGAAGAAGAAGCCGAAAGACTGAGACAAGAAGCAGAAGAAGCCGAAAGATTGAGACAAGAGGAAGAAGAAGCTGAAAGGCGAAGACAAGAGGCAGAGGAAGCCGAAAGACTGAGACAAGAAGAAGAGGAAGCTGAAAGATTAAGACAAGAAGCTGAAGAAATTAAGAAAGCTAAAATGGCATTACAAATAGAAGATGTAGAGCAAAAAAGAAAGACACTCTTTGGCATTCCAATAGATAGAATAAAGCATCGTTCCATTAAATTAGAACATGAAACTTTAGAACAAAAGTTTTCTGAATTAGATCAAGAATTTGAGGATGATGTTGAAGACATACAAGAAATAGCAGAAGAAGCTACTTTATATGCAGCTGATGATACTGAAGAATATGACTCAGATAATGATGAATATACAGAAGATGAATACTATGAAGAAGATTATGCAGAAGACGAAGATGAGTCATTTGAGGATGATAGAGAGATACAAATACCTAAGTTACAGCTAGATGAAGCAGAGATAGCAGCTCTTATTAGCCCTATTAAAGAAATGAGTGAATCAGCAAAAATCCTCGAGAATGCAGAACAATCACCAAACGAGAAAAATATACATATTCCAACAGAAAAAGAGAAGATGTTAGCAGGTGAGTTTTATATTGCATGGGGAGACGAGTTTGTTGATGATAAAAGACGTGCAAGAAGATTACTAAGAGAATTTAATAATACGGATGTAGAAGATAAAAAGTCTACTATGAAAATACTAAAAGAGCTTTTTGGATCTACAGGAGAATACATACATATTGAACCTCAGTTTAAATGTGACTATGGCTACAATATACACATTGGAGATAATTTTTATGCGAGTTATGATTGTGTTATTTTGGATAGCAGTGAAGTCAGAATAGGTGATAATTGTATTTTATCTCCTCAAGTAGGAATTTACACGTCAACATACCCTTTAAATGCTGAAAAGAGAATGATAGGCTATGAATATGCAAAACCTGTTACTATTGGAAATAATGTATGGATAGGTGGAGGTTCAATTATTAACCCAGGGGTGACTATAGGGGATAATGTTGTAGTTGTACCGGGATCAGTGGTATTAGGGGATGTACCAGATAATGTATTAGTAGGTGGAAATCCTGCAAAAGTGATTAAAGAGATTGAATCTGAAAAGTAGAGTATAAAAAAGGACATTCGTAATGTCCTTTTTTTAAGATTAAAATTCTTTATTAGGAAGTTATAAATAGACGTTGACATTAAAATAATAAGAGGATAAGGTAAAATATAAAAGATTGATTATTAGAAGGAGTAGTCCATGGAGCATGAATTATTCAGAACTAACCTAGAGGCTAGGGTCATTGATAGAGAGGGAGATCAAGATTTTTTTATTGAAACCGACTTCTATCCTCTTAATTTAATGTTAGAAATACCGGCGATGTCTCGTATACAGTTTCCTATGTCTAGAGCAATATTGGTTCGTACAACACCGACTTCTAAATGGGTAACCATTCACGTTTTAAGAGATGTTGATTTATTTTCAAGCTTTGCCAATTTTGAACTTCATTTAGAAGGAAAGAAGTTAAGTATTCAAAAAGAAGATGGATATATTATCATGAAATTTGATTCTTAAAAAGGGTAAGAAGGTCAAATTATTTTAATATAGGATTATACAAAATATAATTGATAGGTTATAATAAGTAAAAAAGGGAAAAGCTGTTACTAATAACGGCTTTTCTTTTTGTGTGTATAAGATTAATTAGTGAACTTAGAGAGAGCAGAGGAAGGAGACAACATGAGGAAGTTACTAATTACTAAAAAAGAGTTTTTAATGATTCTATTAGGAACAACTATACTAGCATTAGGTATTAATTGGTTTACATCCCCTTTAGGACTTGTTACAGGAGGCTTATCAGGTGTAACCATTATCGTTAAAGAGGTATCTCTAAAAACCTTAGGGTTTGAAATCCCTTTATGGATTACGAACTTAGTTTTGAATATCCCATTATTTATTATTAGTATTAAACAAAGGGGATTTGAGTTTGCTAAGAAGTCCCTATGGGCAGTAGGACTTTTGACTGCGGCACTTTGGTATACAGAATTTATTCCTAATATATTACAAGTGAATAATGACCTTCTATTAGGAGGCATATTTGGTGGTGCTATTTTAGGGTTAGGTATAGGTACTGTGTTAAAAGCAGGAGCAACTACAGGTGGAACAGATATGTTAGCGACCATTATTAAATTTAAACACTCTAGATTTCCTATTGCTAAATTAATGCTGGGAATTGATGGCGTTATTATTTTAGCGGGAATGGTTATCTTTGGTTCAACAAAAGCCATGTATGCTATTATTGCAGTTTTTATTACCTCAAAAGTTATTACTAATGTACTTGAAGGAATGAATTATGCCAAGGCAGTATTTATTATGTCAGACAAGAATGCAGAGATTTCAGAAGCCATTATGCATAGAATACCTAGAGGTGTAACAGGTATTAAGGCAAAAGGAATGTATACAAAGCAAGATAAAGAGATGTTATTTGTTGTTGTATCACAAAAAGAGATTACAAAGCTTAGAGATCTAGTAAGAGAGATTGATAAATCTGCTTTTGTGGCCATAGCAGAAGTGCGAGAAGTATTAGGACAAGGATTTATAGAGGAATATAATACATTAGCATAGTTAGTAAATTATTAGAAAAGTAGGGCTATCCAGTGGATGGCTCTATTTTTTTAATAATGAATGATGAATAGCAGGGGATGAGGGCTGTTTTAGTTAAAAATTCTTCATTCTTCATTATTAATTCTTCATTTTCTAAACTGGTAAAGAATAGATTTAGGAAGATAAAGATAAATTGAGGACAACGAATAAATAAAATGTTCGCAAAGTGATGGACAATTTGTGAAAAAAGAGTTATTATAATAAAAATGTAAAAAATTTACATTAATAGGAAATAGGTTACAAAAGAGGAGGAGAGCAATGCAATTAGAAAGGTCATTGTTGGAAAATGCTTCAAATGAAGAACTATTAAGGGGATATAAAGAGGAAGAACAAGGGTATAGATGTCTTTTATGTGGGCAATATTTTTCTAAAGGAGAGATTTATTCTATACATGGCAAATTATTTGATGCGAAAAAGGCAGCTTTATTACATATTCAAGAAGTACATCACTCTGTATTAGCCTATTTATTAAAAATGTCTCCAACCACCATGGGCTTATCAGAGTTACAGTTAGAACTGATTAACTTATTTGCTAGAGGGATAGCAGATAAAGAGATAGCTAGCTATTTAGGGGTGGCAGGCTCAACTATTCGTAACCACCGATATAAATTAAGAGAAAGAGAAAGACAAGCAAAAGTATTTTTAACTATAATGACATTACTAGAAGAGAAGCAAAGCGTGGAAGATAAATCAGGGGACGTATGCTCAAATCAAGAAGGATATGTTTATACTATTAATCAGGGTATCAGTATACCTGAACGAGACAAGAAAAAAATAATAGAAAATTATATAACACCATCAGGTAGATTAAGAAGTTATCCTAATATAGAAAAAGCAAAGAAGGTTATTTTAGAATATATTACAGGGTATTTTTCAAAAGGAGAAAAATACGAAGATGTGGAAGTTAATCGCATCTTAATGAATATCTATATAGACTATGCTCTTTTAAAAAGAGAGTTATTAGAGTTTGACTTTTTAAGTAGAACAGAAAAAGGTGGCATCTATTGGGTAAAAGGTGCGTAAAATAAAAGTAGAATAATAGAAAAATAAAAGATAGCTTATTTCAAGAAGTAAAAGGAAATAAGCTATCTTTTATTTTGATATGATATAATAATATAAATTAAGCTATTGGAGAGGAAATGTATGAAACCAAATCATGATCTAAATCAAAAAATAAAAGCTAAGGTTAAATTGCCTAAGCAATATCAAGTGATTATGTTTAATGATGATTATACAACCATGGAATTTGTTGTTGAGGTGTTAACGAATATATTTAACAAAAATGCATTAGAGGCAGAAAAAATTATGATGGATATTCATAAGGCGGGACAAGGTATAGCTGGGATTTATTCTTATGATATTGCAATGACTAAGGCTGGAACAGCTATGTCTTGGGCAAAAGAAGAAGGATTTCCATTTAAATTAAGTGTAGAAGAGGTGTAGAAGGTGTATATTTCAGAAGTTGTCAGTCAGCTTATTATAAAAGCTAGGGAACTGGCTTATAGTTATCAACATGAATACATGACACCGGAGCATATATTAATAGCAATGTGTGATGTTACAGCATTTGGTGAAGCATTTGAAGCTTGTAATGGGGATATTCAGGTACTTGAATCTAATTTAAAAGCATATCTAGAGGAGAATTTAGAAAAGAGAGCGGATATAGAGCCAATAGAGAGTTTTAGCTTGCAACAAGCATTTCTTAAAGCAAGCGAGCAGGTAATAAATAGTGGTAAAGAACAAATGGAATTAGATCATTTGCTCTCTGGTATTATGTGTTTGCCGGAGAGTTATGGTGTTTATTTTATTCTAGAGCAAGGCGTTACCTTAAGAGATTTACTATTTGAACTTTGCCATTTACAAGATGGGGATGTTACGCAATTAGAAGAGTCTATGGATGAAGAGGATGAAGAGCAGAACGAGGCTATTTCAGAAGAAAAAAATATTGCTAGTATAGCTAAGTATGTAACTAATTTAAATAAAGTAGCTGAAGAAAGTAATGAACCTCTTATAGGAAGAGAGGAAATCTTAAAACGAACAATACAGGTACTTTGTAGAAAGAATAAGAATAATCCTATTCATGTAGGTGAGCCTGGGGTAGGAAAAACAGCTATTACCATGGGACTTGCGAGATTATTAAACGAAGGAAAAGTTCCTAAGGTATTAGAAGGAGCACAAATTTTCAGTCTAGATTTAGGAGCCACTTTGGCAGGTACTCAGTATAGAGGAGATTTTGAAAAGAGATTAAAGAAAATCTTAGATGTTTTAAAAAATCAATACAGGCCTATTGTTTATATAGATGAGATTCATAATATTGTAGGAGCAGGTTCTCTAGGAACAGGTTCTTTAGATGCATCTAATTTATTAAAACCTTATTTAACAGAGGAAAGTATAAAATTCATTGGTGCAACTACCTTTGAAGAGTATAAAAAGTATGTTGAAAAAGATAAAGGGCTTGTTAGAAGATTTCAGACTATAGAAGTATTAGAACCTAGTATAGAAGAGACAATTGCTATTTTAAGAGGATTAAAGGCTAACTATGAAGCTTATCATGGAGTAACCTATACAGATGAAGCTATTAGTGGTGCTGTACAATTAAGTCAGCAATATATAAATGATCGTTTTTTACCAGATAAGGCTATAGATCTACTTGATGAGGCGGGGGCCTATTATACGGTATATGATAGCAGTTTAAAAAATCGTAAAAAGAAACCTATTATAGATTTATCTATTATAGAACAAACACTATCTAAGATATGTCATATACCACAGCAAAAAGTAGAAAAGAATGAAGTACAGGTATTAAGTCAATTGGAACAGAATTTGAAGAAACAAGTTTTTGGGCAGGATAGAGCAATTGAACAAGTTGCGATGAGTATTAAATTATCTAGAGCAGGACTTAATGATGCCAATAAACCGATAGCAAGTTTGCTTTTCGTAGGACCTACAGGAGTAGGAAAAACAGAAATTGCGAAATGCTTAGCGAATGAATTGGGAGTAAAACTCATACGTTTTGATATGAGCGAGTATGGTGAAAAGCATACGGCTTCAAAATTAATAGGTTCACCACCTGGGTATATTGGCTATGAAGAAGGTGGCCTATTAACGGATGCAATTAGAAAATCTCCTTATTGTGTACTTTTACTTGATGAAATCGAAAAGGCTCATCAAGATATTTATAATATCTTACTTCAAGTCATGGATTATGCCACACTTACAGATAACAAAGGAAGAAAGGCTGATTTTAGAAATGTTATTTTAATCATGACATCTAATGCAGGCGCTTCAAGGATAGGGAAAAGTCTTGTAGGATTTGGCGAGAGAAAGATTCAAGGCGAAGCTATAAATGATGAAGTTAAGAAGGTATTTTCTCCAGAATTTAGAAATCGTTTATCATCTATTATTACATTTAATCATATTACAGAAGATATGGCATTATTAATCGTACGAAAAGAGCTTAATAAGCTTAAAGAAGCTGTAAAAGAGAAAGACATTAAAGTGAGTTTTAACCGTAAATGCATAGAGTATATAGTTGATAAAGGTATTTCAGCAGAGTATGGAGCAAGAGAAATTTCACGTTTAATAGAAAATAAGATAAAGCCTCTTTTAGCGCAAGAAATTTTATTTGGAAAGCTAAGTAATGGGGGAAGCTGTAAAATTAGTTTAGAAGAAGGAACATTTAAAATTAAAGTGGATTAACATAAAAATCGATATACCACAGTCCTCGTGGTATATCGATTTTTTTTATGAACAAAAAATAAGTGAAAAGTGCAAGATATTTTTAGACAGGGGAAAGTAATTGCTATAATAGCACAAAATAATACCAGTATTTTCTGAAAAAAGCAAAAAAACACTATCAAATGTCGTGCATTTGTATTAAAATAATAAATAATTAAAAAAAAAGTAAAAATGTAATATTATGTAATAATATAGAGCGATATGGGAGAGGGAAAGATATGGAAGAGCTTCTAGATACAATAAATAGTAAAATTTTAATTATGAATACTAAAGGAGAAATAGAGTTCTGCAACAAATGTTTACTAGAAGACTTACAAACCACGTTATCCTCTCTTAAAAATAAAAAATTAGACAAGTTTTTGATTGTAGGTCAAGAGAGAATTTTAAATTGGCAACAGCTATTAAAAGAAGGCTATAAACAATTTTTGAAAATCGTTATTGATATCAATCATCAAGAAAAAATTTATCAAGGATTATTAAATAAAACAAACCACAATGACAAAGAGCTATATTATATTGTTTTAGAAGATCATCAGCAGGTATATAATATAGAAGATTTAGAGAAAATATTAGACCAATTACCTTTTGTAATATGGCTCAAGGATAAAGCAAAAAAGTATAGATTTGTTAATCAATGCTTTATTAATAAAGTATCAGTATTAACAAATCCATTAGAAAGAAACAGTATATTGCAACAAGATGATAGGGATGTTTGGAATGAGGAATTTTCTCAAATTATTGAAGAAGGAGAAGATGAGGTTTTAGTAACTAAAGAGGCAGTTTGTTATGAAAGATGTATAGAGGTAAACAATAAAAAAAGATGGTATCAATTTAATTTTATTCCCATTAAGAATAACACAGAGGAGATTCAATACATCTTAGGAATGAGAGAAGAGATAACACTTCATAAAAAGATGGAACTTCAGCTAGATAAAAATTATTATAAGGAATACATGGAAAACAAGTTATATACACAAGATTTAGAAATGGAAAATGAGCAAGTTAGATGTTTATACCAGATGCAAGGAATAAATGGAAGACTTCAAGAAGTCCTAGAAGAAATAGGTGCTGAAGGAATCATTATAGGTGTTTATAATAAAGATAGAAATAGCTTATATTGCACCTATAAAGAAGGAATGGAGCTATGTGAGGTAGAGTTATTAGATGAGATTAAACTAGTGAGTAATCTCAAAGGTAAAATGCTTAATGAGAATAACTTATGGGGTGTAAGAGCAGCACATGAGTATTATAAGTATATACATATTAAGCAGAGACATAAATTTAAAGCAAATGATTCTAATTATTTAGGATGTTATCCCATAGCATTAGAGAATGATATTTTAGGGGTACTCATTTGTAATTATAGTAGCTCAAAAAGTATTGATTCTAATAAGGAAAAACAGATTTTCAAGATTTTAAAACAGCTAGCATTAATAATACAGAATGAGATATTAACAAAGGCTGTTAAGTGTGAGTTAGAAAAAAGAGAGGAACTAGAAGAAGAGTTACAAAGCTTTGCAGAAACAGCAAGTGATCTTATGGTTATAGCAACAGCAGATGGATATATTAAGAAAGTAAGCGGAGCATGGGAATCTGTATTAGGCTGGACTAGTAGTGAGTTAATAGGAAGGCACTTTAGTCAATTTGTTTACACAGAAGATATGCAATATTTTGATGAAAAAAAGCCTTATATAAATAATACAAATACTGTAAGAGGAATTATATATAGAGGACAGTGTAAAAACAAAGGATATAAGTGGATTGAGTGGAGTATGAGATATGTTAGTAATAGGCAGCATTATATTTGTACAGGTAGAGATGTCTCCAAGGAAAAAGAACAAGAGGAAGCTAGAAAAGTTTATGAAGAAGCACTGCAAGTAGAAAAAATTAAGAGTGAATTTTTTGCGAATATGTCTCATGAGTTTAGGACGCCACTTAATATTATTCTAGCTACAGTACAATTATTAGAAAAAGAGATAAGACAAGGTCATGTTAGTATAGAAGTTGATTTTAATTTAGAGAAGTGCTTAAGTACAGTTAAGCAGAATACTTATAGGATATTAAGATTAGCAAATAATATTATGGAATTAACAAGTATCGATGCTGGACATTATAAGATGAAGTTAGAAAACCTAAATATTGTTAATATTATAGAGGAGACAACTTTATCTGTGGCAGAATACATTGAGAGCAGAGGAATTACTTTAATATTTGATACAGATGTAGAGGAAGTTATTACAGCATGTGATGCAGAGAAGCTCGAACGCATCGTGTTAAATATATTATCTAATGCTGTTAAGTATACGCTAAGGGGAGGAATAATATCAGTTAATCTATCCTTAAGAGATGAAAATCTTATAGTAAAAGTAAAAGATACAGGAGTAGGTATTCCAAAGGAAAAGCTTAGTACAATATTTAATCCATTTATTCAAGTTGAGTCTCTGTTAACAAGAAAGTGTGAAGGTAGTGGCATTGGCCTAGCATTGGTTAAGTCACTTGTAGAAATGCATGAAGGAACAATTAAAGCTAAAAGTGAGTTAAATAAAGGAACTGAAATTATCATAGAAATTCCTATTAAGACCATAGATGAATATAGTGAAATGGACCTAATGGAATTCGAACCTAGAATAGAACAAACCAAAATGGAGTTCTCAGATATTTATAATTTATATTAAAATTTAAAGAATATATGCTAGAATAAGTTATACTAATACATAAAAGGAGGCAGATAATGAGTAAATTCTACGTAGAACTAAAAAGAGTGGTAGATGATTCTTATGATATTGAAATAGGACATAACCTTTTTAATACATTGATTAGAGAGTTAAAGGGGAGCCTAGGGCAAGGCATTAATAGATATGCCATTATCACAGACTCAGTCGTAAAAGAATTATATGGGAATAAACTGTATGAGCTCATGCTTAAAGAAGGGTTTGATGTGGATTTATTAAGCTTCCCAGCTGGAGAGACATCTAAAGTGAGACGTACTAAGGAAATATTAGAGGACACCATGCTAGAGAGAGGCCATAAGCGAGATAGCTGTATTATTGCACTGGGCGGCGGTGTAGTAACAGACTTAGCTGGATTCGTGGCAGGAACTTTTGGCAGAGGCATTCCTTTTATTAATTACTCAACGACTATCTTAGGATCAGCAGATGCTTCGGTAGGAGGAAAAACAGCCGTAGACACAGAGCTTGCCACTAATTTAATAGGCCTTATTTATCAGCCTAAAAAAGTATATATTGATTTAGCAACTTGGGAGACTTTACCTGTTAAACAAGTAAGTAATGGGTTAGCAGAGACTATTAAACATGCTTGTATGGCAGATGCAGATTTTTTTGAGTTCCTAGAGAAGCATATAGCTGAGCTTTTAACTAATGAAGGGGTTAGTGAAAAGCAAAAAGAGATATGTACTCATATTGCAGAAATGAATTGTAAAATTAAGTATGAAGTAGTTAAGTTAGATGAAAAAGAAACTAATTTAAGACAGATTTTAAATTTAGGTCATACAGTAGGCCGTGCTATAGAGACTTTAAGTAACTATACACTTTTACACGGAGAAGCTCTTGCTATTGGAATGGCTAGTCAAGTTAGAATAGGTCAAAAATTAGGCTACATTAGTGAAAAAGAAGCTGATAGGGTTATTGCACTTTATGAAAAATCAGGCCTTAGTACTACTATTCCAGCAGATATTACAACTGAAGAATTAGTAAGTAAACTGTATACAGATAAAAAGGTGAGAAAAGGAAAAATACGTTTTGTTTTCCAAGAAGGAATAGGTAAGATTAAACAGTATGATGATGGCAATTACTCCATTGCGCTTGAAGAAGACTTTATACGTGAAGCTATCAATGAAATGCGAAATAGGTAAGAGAGCTATTTCATGGCATTAAATAGGTTATAATAAAGGCATTAAATGTGACAGGTAGCTGTCATATTTAATGCCTTATATTATAGGTATGAATATTGGGTGATAAGGAGAAAAGAAATGGAGTTTATACCAACAAAAACAATGCTATCTTATGCTAAGGGAGAGCATTGGTTTGGAATTGATTATAATATGAATATTTACAAAGGATGTTCACATGGATGTATTTATTGTGATAGCCGAAGTAGCTGCTATGGGATAGAAAGTTTTGATGAGATTAGAGCAAAGAAAGATGCACTTCTCATACTGCATAATGAACTAAGACGTAAGGTAAAGACAGGTGTTATAGGCACAGGGGCTATGTCAGATCCTTATAATCCATTTGAAAAACAATATGGTCTAACAAGAGGAGCCTTAGAACTTATCAATCAATATGGATTTGGAGTAGCAATTGCTACAAAAAGCCCGTTAATTACTAGAGATATTGATATTTTAAAAGCCATCAATAATCATTCACCAGTTATTGCAAAAATCACTATAACTGCTTATAAAGATGATTTGTGTAAGATAATAGAGCCTGGGGTAGCTCCTTCATCTAAAAGATTCGAAGCAATCAAGGCTTTAGCTGAAGCAGGTATTTTTACCGGGGTACTCATGATGCCAGTACTGCCATTTATAGCAGATAATGAAGAAAATATTAAATCAATCGTAATAGAGGCAGCAGCTTCAGGAGCTAGATTTATCTATCCTGCTATTGGAATGACCTTAAGAGAGAATCAAAGAGAATGGTATTTTGAAAAACTAGATCGATATTTCCCGGGAATTAAAGAAAAGTATATTCAGCATTATGGTAATCAATATGAATGTAGGAGTGTTGATTTTGATAATCTTAGAAAGTTATTTGTTAAAGAGTGTGAAAAGTATGGATTACTATATAAGATGTCAGATATTATAAAGGCTAGTAGGAAAAATCATGAAGTAGAGCAGTTAAGTCTGTTTTAGATTGATATAGAAGAAGGTTAAAGTAGGTAAGGTAAGAAGTAGGCTATAAGCTTATAATGATTTGATGAAGTTATCATAGGCATAAAAATAAGCTATAATTGTAAGATTTAAGCTAATGAAGACAAAATATGAACAGGTAATTTGCTATAAATTATATATAATAAAATCAGTTGTAAATATTAAAACTAAAGGAGAAGGAAAATGAACTTCGATAATGACTGTTTTTATTGCGTAAAAGATAATCGTTTAACAGATATTATGATTAAAATCTGTGATTTAGAGGCAAGTACACTTTATTTATTTAAAGAACAAACCTATAGAGGCAGATGTTTAGTTGCCTATAAAGAACATAAAAGCGAATTATTTGATTTAACAGATGATGAAAGAAATGCATTTATGAAAGATGTAGCTAGAGTAGCTAAAGCAATGAGTGAAGCTTTCGGTGCTTATAAAATCAACTATGGAGCTTATGCAGATAAAATGACTCACTTACACTATCATATTGTTCCTAAATATGAAGGAGGACCAGATTTTGGAGGGACTTTTGAGATGATGCCAAACCCTAAAGTTCTCTTAAGTGAAGCAGAATACGAAGAACTTATCAAAAAAGTTAAAGAAAAACTTTAAGATAGGATTATGAACTGGGGTGTACCACTTATTAACTTATGCTATTATAAAAGTATGATTAAAAACATATAGTAGTAGACAGCTTAGGTAGTAGCTAAAGTAGAGGAGGACCTCATGAATTATAAGCAAGAAATACAGGCTTACTCTCCTGTTAATGATCAGGAAATAAGTGAGAAAAAAGTGATACTAGAATACATTGAAAAATTCCCTGATAATATATTACTTAGAGAAAATGAATTCGCACATCTAACAAGCTCTGGTTTTGTTATGAATGAGACATTAGACAAGGTACTTATGGTTCATCATAATATTTACAAGACATGGGCGTGGACTGGTGGACATGCTGATGGAGATGCGGATTTATTATATGTAGCACTTAAAGAGGCAACAGAAGAAACTGGAGTAAAAAACATTAAGCCGCTTATGGACACTATAGCCTCATTAGATATTTTACCTGTATGGGGACATATTAAGAAGGGGCAGTATGTACCAACTCATATGCATTTATCAGTAGCCTATATACTTATTGCTGATGAGAAGGAAGCTTTAGAAATCAACCATGAAGAAAATAGTGGTGTTATGTGGATTCCAATAGAAAAACTAGAGAATTATTGCAGCGAACCACAAATTTTACCTATCTATTATAAGCTTATAGACAAGGCTAATAAGTATATGCAGGATAAAGCATAAAATTATTTAACTGATGTATTATTAGGCTTGAAATATACGCTTTAAAGTTGTAGTATGAAGATAAATATTGAATTAAGAAAAGGAGAATGAAATGAGAATGATTTTAGCTTAATGAGGAGATTATTTTTACAATTTAAAGAGAAAGCATACTCTTTTTATTGTGCAAAAATCTACGAAGCTAATCATACTCAAAGAGTCATTTTCCTAAGTCTATAGAGGGGTTTATAGTAAAACGTAGGTTGTCTATGTTGCACTTTAAATCTAAGGATGTAAATAGGGATAAAAGACTATAAATGAGCATGGGTTCGTTTATAGTCTTTTTTATTTAATTTAAATAGTATGAGCGTGTAAATTGCATGATGAAAAGAGTAATGCTTTCGTAAAATATGAGGTGAAATGAATGACGGCTATTTTACAAGGAAAGCATATTTATAAAGAGTATGGTGATAAAATCATACTCAATAATCTTAGTTTTGAAATTGAAGCAGGTAAAAAGATAGGGATAGTAGGAGCTAATGGTGCGGGTAAAACAACATTAGCCAATATTATTACAGGTACTATTAAGCCTACAAGTGGTCAGCTTATTTGGCAGTATAGTGGCATGGATATAGGCTATATGAAACAAGCCACTGAGTATTTAAATGTAGGGGAGAATTTAAGTGGAGGAGAGAGAACAAAGAAGCTTTTAACGCAGCTACTTTATAGTAAGAAAGATTTTTTAGTACTAGATGAACCAACTAATCACTTAGATTATGAAGGGGTAAAGTGGCTTATCAAACAAATAAAATCTTTCAAGGGAGCCGTTGTGATTATTTCTCATGACCGTTTTTTCTTAGATGAATGTATAGATTGTATTATGGAGATTGAGGAAGGGAAAATTATAAATTATGAGGGCAACTATACTTTTTATAGAGAAGAAAAAAGAAGACGATATGAGAGTGTGCTTCATCTATATATGGAACAAGAGAAGCGTAAGTCACAGATAAAAGGTCAGATAGAGGAGCTTAAAGGTTGGTCTGAAATAGCCCATAAGGATTCACGTAAAAAGGCAATCGCTTCAGGCAATAAATTTGGAGGAAAAGAATACAATAGGGTCAAAGCAAAGAAAATGGATAAAGCAGTCAAATCTAGAATTAAAAGATTAGAGAAAATAGAAATAGGAGGGCTAGAAAAGCCTAAGGAAGAGTCAAAAGTCTTATTTCAACTAGAGGCTGCTCAAAAAGTTGGAGATATTATTTTACAAGCAAAAGATATCTGTAAGTCTTACGGTGAAAAAATGATTTTCAAGGAAAGTTCATTTTACATTAAAAGAGGAGAAAAAGTAGGCGTATACGGTATCAATGGTTGTGGTAAATCAACGTTAATCAAAGCTATTCTGAGTGAAACAACATTCCAAGGGGAGTTAAGGCTTAGTAAAGAAAGGAAGATAGGATATATTAGTCAAGATGTTCTAGATCTAAGTGAGGAAAAAACTATCTTGCAGATTTTTGAGCCAGACAATAGGATGGAGGAAAGTAGAATACGTATGTCGCTTGTACAAATGGGATTTTCTAGTGATCGATTACATGATAAGGTGAAGGTGCTTAGTTTAGGTGAGCGTATGAAACTAAAATTATTACTCTTGATTAATCAAGGATGTGAGGTGCTTATTTTAGATGAACCGACAAATCATATCGACCTTCATGTAAGAGAACAATTAGAAGAATTACTTAAAGGGTACAATGGGACTATGATTTTAGTGACTCATGACCGATATATGTTAGAGCAACTTTGTGATAAAATGTTGGTTTTCGAAAATCAGGTTATTAGGCGCTGCGAGTATGGGCTTAGGGAATATTTAGAGAGAAGAGGACAAGGGCAAATAGCAAAAAGGAAGTCTAGTGAAGTGGGGTTAACAAGTAGTAAGGAAGCACATATGTTATTAGAAAATGAAATAGCATATATTATAGGGCAGTTAAGTAAAGAGAAACAGGGGACAGAGTTATATGAAAAGCTAGATAACAAATACCAAGATCTAATAAAGCAGAGAAATGAACTTTGTTAAGGGGGAGTGTAGGATGCAGCAGCTAGAAACAGAAAGATTAATCATAAGACGTTTTGAAGAAGAGGACTGGGAGGATTTATACGAATATCTTTCTGATGAGGAAGTAGTACGTTATGAACCTTATCAGGTCTTCACAATAGAGAAAGCTCAAAAAGAAGCTAAATGTAGGGCGGAAAGCCCTGCATTTTTTGCAGTTTGTTTGAAGGGAAATAATAAGCTTATTGGTAATATTTATTTTGCTAAGCAAGAGTTTAAAACATGGGAAATAGGCTATGTGTTTAATCGCCACTATCAAAAGAAGGGATATGCTACAGAAGCAGCGAAAGCTATTATAGATTACGGATTTCATATCAGGAGGGCAAGGAGAATTGTTGCAATGTGTAATCCGATTAATACAGCATCTTGGATACTATTAGAGCGTTTAGGAATGAGAAGAGAGGGGCATTTAAGGCAAAATATCTATTTTAAAAAGGATAATGAGGGTAATCCGATTTGGAGTGATACCTATGAATACGCTATTCTTAAAGAAGAGTATACAAAATAATAGAGGAAAAGCTGAATGAATGAAGGACTATCTATGTGGAAGATGTCAAAAAACATATAAAGTATTGAAAACAAAGAAGTGACAGGTTATATTAGGTTAATAAGATACTAGAGATGGAGAGGTATACATGAAAGATACAAAATCGGCACATAAAAAGGGCAAGATAAATATTTACTCGCTTAATTCTAAAATCATACTTTTATTATTTGTAGTCATTATAATAACCACAAGTATAAATCTATGGACTGCGATTCCACTAGCAAATGACAATATATCAAAGGTAAATCAGAATTACTTATATGATTTAGCTGTGTCCTATGGGAATCAGATCGATAGAATTTTGTTAGAACATGACGAAAAACATATGCAAAAAATAAAAGAATTAGTGACAGGAATAGGGTTAAAGGGAATAGATTCAAGCTATGCATATATAGTAAGCAAAGATGGAACTATGCTATATCATCCTGTAACTGAAAAGATAGGTAAACCGGTAGAGAATGAAGTTATAACAGATGTAGTAAGTAAGCTAAGTGAAGGAAAAAGGCCAGAAGCGACAGTTACAAGTTATGATTTTCAGGGGGTTAAAAAATATTCAGCTTATTACATAACAAGATCTACCAATGATATATTAGTCATTACAGCAGATGAGGCAGATATTCTAAAGCCTATAGAAAAAATTATAAGAAGAAGTATGTGGGGAGGAATATTTGCTACTATTGTAGCTTTGATTATGGGGTATATGTTTACTAGATACCTAGTGCGTCCTATTAAAAAAGCTACTGCTTTAGTAACTAAAATCTCAGAGTTAGATTTTATTGAAGATAAAGAGCAAGATAAGCTTAGCAGACGTAAAGATGAAACAGGAGAGATGAGTAGAGCTATTACAGCTTTAAGAGAAAGTCTATTAGAGGTGGTTACTCACATTAAAGAACAAGGAAATAATTTATTTATTGCATCTGAAATCCTGAGTACAAATGCGTCTGAGACAGCTATAACCATAGAACAAGTAGAAAATGCTGTTCATGATATGGCAGCAGGTGCTACTAATCAAGCAGAAGAAACACAAAGAGCAGCAGACCAGGTTATCGTCATAGGTGATATGATAGAGGCGACTAATAAAGCTGTAGCTACACTTAACGACTATGCTAAACAGATAAAGATATCTAGCGAAGAGGCAACAGAGACTCTAAGAAAACTAGATGATATTAATAAAAAAGCAAGTGATTCTATCGATGTTATTTATAAGCAAACGTATACAACAAATGAATCAGCCTTAAAAATTAAAGAAGCGACAGCTTTAATCACCTCTATTGCAGATGAAACGAACCTTCTATCTCTTAATGCAGCTATTGAGGCAGCAAGAGCTGGAGAGCAAGGAAGAGGCTTCGCAGTAGTAGCAGCTCAAATACAAAAGCTATCTGAGCAATCTAATGATTCAGCTAAAAAGATACAGCAAATTATATCTTCTTTAATTAAAGATTCTACAACTGCTGTTGGAACCATGGAAGAAGTGAAAGAAGTTATAGAAGCGCAAAATGAAAATGTAGAAAAAACCAATACAATATTTAGTGAAGTCAAAGAGGGAATAGATGATTCTATTGAGGGTATACAATCTATTCTAGAAAGAACTAAGAAGATGGATGAAGCAAGAGTAAAAGTAATAGATATTGTACATAATCTATCAGCTATCGCAGACCAAAATGCAGCTAGCACGCAAGAGACATCAGCTTCTGCTACAGAGGTAAGTAGTATTATGACTAATGTTTCTGAAAGTGCAAATCAATTAAAACAGATTGCAGATAGTTTAGATCAGAGTATGAATACATTTAAGTTGTAAGTCTTAAAAGGGATCAACAACACTAGGAATTAAAGAAGCAATAAGCCTATTAAGTAAATCACAGATTTGTGACTACTTAATAGGCTTATTTTTATAATAGTTCTTGGTTTAAAAATTCAATAAAACAAGAGGTTGCTTTAGAAAAAGTAGTATCTGAAGCATAGACAATATCAATAGAACGCTTACTAGGAGAAGGGAAAAAGGGGACTTCTACTAAAGCGCTAGATTCTAGCTCCTCAGATACAAAATCTCTAATAACAGAAGTAATACCAAGCCCTAATTTTGCGCAGGCAATAAGGAAATTCATGTCGCCTGCTACAATATCGGGTGAAATAGAAATCCCCTGATTAGCTAGGACAGTTTCTAAGTAGAGTCTCGTTACACTATCTTTAGATAAGAACATAAAAGAAGCCTTTTCGCAAAGTTCCGGCAAGGTTAAAGAAGAAATAGACTCATAGTAACTAGGGCTACAAACAAAGATGTCTTCAATCTCCTTTAAAGGAATGAAACTAAGGCCATCATAGTAGCTAGATGAACTTACAATAACAATATCAAGTACCCCTTTTTTGGCTAGGTCCAATGTCTTCGTTGTAGAATCATTAATAATTTGTAGCTTAATATGGGGGTAACGTTCCATAAAGGTTTTTAGTAGAGGCATGAGAAAATGTGTTCCTAAAGTAGAACTAACCCCTAGATTAATTTGCCCTGCATTTAAGGAATGAAGCTTTGAAAGAAGCTTCTCTCCTTCTTCTAAAGCTTCTAAGGCCGTTTGAACATGTTTATAAAAAAGCTCACCTTCTGGTGTAAGGGAGATTCCCTTCGAACGTCTAGAAAAAAGCGGGGTTCCTAAGGCAGACTCTAGTGCTTTAATAGACTTACTAACAGCAGGTTGAGAAATATAAAGAGCTTTTGCCGCTTGAGAGAAGCTTTGATACTGAGCAACTGTATAAAATACATGATATAAATGAAGTTCGCTAATCAAGATATAACCCCCAGTTATGAATGATATAAGTATTTGATAGTTTTATTATAATTCATTATCTGATAAAGTAAATAAAAATTCAGAATACATTGGAGGGATAGTATGCAAGAATGGGATGTAAAACAATACGAAAAATTTGAAGCTGAGAGAATAAGGCCTTCTATAGATCTAGTTTCAAGGATTAACAAAATACATCCGCAAAGAATACTAGATATAGGCTGCGGTTCTGGGATGAGTACACTTCAGTTAGTAAAGAGATGGCCGGGGGCAGAAGTAATAGGAGTAGATAACTCAGCAAGTATGTTACAAGCTGCTGAAAGGTTAGATGTATCTGTAAATTGGAAGATGAAGGATTGTAATATGTCTTTAGAAGAATTTGGGCAGTTTGATATTATCTTTTCAAATGCAAGTATTCAGTGGCTTACAAATCATAAAAAAGCCATTGAGCAGTGGTTTGACAGATTATCTGAAGGTGGCACTATAGCAGTACAAATTCCAATGTTTCAAATGTTAGAGATAGAGAAATGTACAAAGGTAGTTAGCCAAAAGGAAGCTTGGAGATCATACTTTAATACTATGTCAGTACCGTTACCAACCCATTATGAGCCAAAAGCTTATTATAATATGTTCTGTAAGCGTGCAAAGAAGATGGATATGTGGCAGACTGATTATTATCACATATTTGAGTCTGTTAATAATATTGTTGAATTTTATAAATCGACAGCACTACGCCCTTATTTAAATCAGCTTAATACTTCTGTTTTACAAGAGCAATTTTTACAAGATCTATTGGAAGAAATAATGCCCCATTATAAGCCACAGGTAGATAATAAGGTGATATTTGAATTTAAGAGATTATTTATCATTGCAACCATATAAGTGTAGTGAAATAATATCAAGTTAGCCTAAATAGAATAAGCAGAGTAAAACTATAAGCATAGATTACTTGCTAAATTCTACAGCTAGTCAGTAAGCTCCATAAATGCTATCATAAACAGATAGAAGTGGAGGAAGAGTAGTGAGTGATTATGAAATAGTATTAAAAGCAGAGCAAGCTTACTTAGATAAAGTAACAGAGTTTCTTAAGGAGCAGATCTCATTAGGGGGAGATGCAGTTGATGAGCAAAAGAGGAACCTTATAGCCCTAAGAAGAGAGATGTGGGCAGGGGGAGTACCAGCTGCTGATGATTATGATAGAAATATTGAGCTTACTCAGTATCATACTATGGAGAGAATAGAAACCTCTCAATATGAACATAAACTAGGTAAGTTAGAAAAATATAAACGAGTGTTAGATAAACCTTACTTTGGACGTTTTGATTTTACAGAAGAAGGGGAAAGTACAGAAGCTGTATATATTGGTTATCAAAACGTTATGAATGATGATAACTATGATGTAATGGTTTATGACTGGAGAGCACCTATTGCAAGTATGTTTTATCGTAATGAGTTAGGAACTGCTAGCTATGAGGCACCTTGTGGAGAGATTCATGGAGAAGTAAGTTTAAAGAGACAATACGAGATTGAAAAAGGAAAGCTTAATTATTTCTTTGATTGTTCATTAACCATTACAGATGATATGTTAAAGGAAGCTTTAGGGAACAATGCTTCGACCTATATGAAAAACATTGTTGAGACCATTCAAAAAGAACAAGATATGATTATTAGAAATAAAGGTAATGATGTTCTCATTGTTCAGGGGGTAGCAGGAAGTGGAAAGACATCTATTGCTATGCACCGAATTGCCTTTCTACTATATGAACGTATGGCAGAGGGACTTACTAGTGATAATATTATGATTATCTCTCCCAACCACTTATTTGGGGAATATGTAAGTACTGTTTTACCAGAGTTAGGAGAAGATAATGTAAAGTATAGTACCATGGAGGATTTCTTTGAAGCATACTTTAAACAGAGTATTCGTATGCGTTCTAGAAGTGGTCAATTAGAATACATGATTACGAGTAAGCATAGAAAAGCGATTAGAAATACCATTCGTTTTAAAGGGTCTAGTCAATTTGCAGACATGTTAGACCGTTTAATTGATATTTATGAAAAAGAACTGATTCAGTTTAAAGATGTTTATTATGCAGGAGAGCTTATTGCAGATGCTAAAAGTCTTAAGAAGAATTTCTTAGACAATCCTATTAATATGGCTGTTGGTAGACGTTTAGACAGAATTCAAAATATGCTAGAGAAAAAGCTAAGAGATTTAGAAAAAGCAAAACGAAAAGAACTTTTTAAAAAGCTTAAAGGTGAAGGCGGCTATGATATAGATGAAAAGGTTAATGAAAAGTTAAATAGCTATAGAGACCAAACATTAGGTACAATAAGAAGTTTTACTAAAATTAATTGTTTTAGATTATATGAGAAATTATTTAAGGATGAAAGCCTATTTAACCGCGTCGCATCAGGGTTAAAGTTGCCTAAGTCTAGTGACTCGATTCGCACTTTTACTGCAAAGAGTTTAAGGGCAGATTTAGTAACTTATGAAGATGGTATGGCACTACTTTACTTGAAGTTAAAGTTAGAAAGTGAAAGACTTTATCCTCAGATTAAACAAGTACTTATAGATGAAGCTCAAGATTATTATCCATTACAATATAAAGTCTTAGCAGAAATCTTTAAGGGGGCACAATATACAATCTTAGGAGATATCGGCCAAACTATTGAAAAATCAGAGACAGAAGATTTATATGATGAGGTTGTTAGATGCCTAGAACCTAAAAACGCATTAAAGTTAAGCCTTACTAAAAGCTATCGTTCATCTTATGAAATTAGTTTGTTTACCTCTAAGTTAAGAGAAGGAGAGGTAGGTGCTATTGCTTTTGAAAGACATGATGAAGTACCTATTATTGCAGAGCATGAAAATGAAGCTCAAGAGTTAGAATGGATGGAAGATAAGATTAAGACTTATGAAAAAGAAGGATATGAAACGATTGCGATCATCTGTAAATCTCAAAGACAGGTTAATCATGTGTATAGTAAGCTATCTAGAAGATTAGATATTCACCAATTAAATCCGGAAGAAGAAGGTTACCAAAAAGGTATTCACATTATGCCAGTTTATATGGCAAAAGGTTTAGAATATGATGCAGTAATTGTTTATGAAGTGAGTGAGAAGAATTATGATGAGCCAGAGGATAAACAACTTCTTTATATTGCTTGTACTAGAGCACTTCACAGATTAGCATTGTGTCATACAGGAAAACTGAGCCACTTTTTAAATATGTAGATGATAGGTAGTTAAAAAATAATAGCCTACTGCTAATAAGGGTGGCTATTATTTTTTGCAATTTGTAATTATAAGTAATATGATAAAAGATAGTGACATAACAAGAAGATAGTAATGGAACATAGATATATAATGAAATTAAGGGGGAAAAAAATGAATACAAAGAAAAATGCCTTAAAAGCGGCCCTTCCACATACTATTCCGGTTTTAACAGGATTTATGTTTTTAGGAATAGCTTATGGAGTACTTATGGCTAGCAAAGGTTATGGAGCGATGTGGTCATTTTTGATGAGTACTATAGCTTTTTGCGGAAGCATGCAATTTGTAGCAATTACATTATTAACAAGTGCGTTTGCTCCAGTACAAACGCTTATATTAACTTTGCTAGTTAATGCAAGGCATTTGTTTTATGGCTTATCAATGCTTAAGAAATATAGAGGAGTAGGAAAATTAAAACCTTTTCTTATTTTTATGATGTGTGATGAGACCTTTTCAGTTAATTATAGCGCGGAGGTTCCTGAGAATGTAGATAAGGGATGGTTTTACTTTTTTATTTCATTTCTAAACTACAGTTATTGGGCAGTAGGGTCAGTATTAGGTGGATTATTGGGGAACTTTATTACGTTTAATACAGAAGGATTAGATTTTTCATTAACAGCATTATTTGTAGTTATTTTTCTGGATCAATGGAAAGAAAAGAAAAATAGGGTTCCTGCCCTATTAGGGATAGGCACTGCTACTGTAAGCTTAGTCATATTTGGCCCAAGTGATTTTATTATTCCAGCCATGATTCTTATTTTAGCTAGTTTAACTTTACTAAGAGGAAAATTAGAGCCGAAGATAGAGGGGGATGAGCAGATATGTATTTAACACCCATACAAACGTTAATCATTATTGGCTGTGTGGCTTTAGGAACCATGACTACTAGATTCTTGCCCTTTATTTTGTTTCCAGACCATAAAGAGGTGCCTGATTATATTGCCTATTTAGGTAAGGTACTTCCTTATGCTGTTATTGGCTTATTAGTAGTCTATTGTTTAAAAGGCATTTCGCTTACGACAATGCCATTTGGATTACCTGAATTAATTGGAGTTGCTGGAACAGTTCTACTACATCTATGGAAGAGAAATACGCTCCTTAGTATTGGTGGAGGGACGGTTCTTTATATGATATTAGTACAAAGTATATTTGCTAGCTTATAAGTGTAGATAATGAAAACTAAAATGCTTGATCATAAGAAGAGGCAATATGTACTCGTAGAGGGGTGCATATCGCCTCTTCTTGTGATGTTAGACCATGTTCAATACTGACATAAGCCCTATCATACTTAATCCAATGCTTGGCATAATAATGCCGGGTAAGTCATAAAACCAATCATATTTAATACGTCGTAAAGTAACACCAATGATTAAAAGGCTTAATGGTGTTAATAAAATTGCAAAGGGTGATAGAGATAAATAGCCCATAATAATTGCACACATTATCATCAAAGAGGTAATTCCTACAAGAAAAATATACATAGCAAGAAACGGTATTTTTATTGCATCGTAGATTGTGTTAATTACTTTTTCAATTACCGGAAATTCACTGGTAGATTGCATTGTTTTATAGATTATTGGGAGTAGACAAATGAAAACATGAATAAAAAATCCACCAATACTTCCGATCATACTTATAATCCAAAAGGTTAGGCCAAATGAAGAATTCCTTATTGATAGCTGACTTGCCATAGAAGTTAAGCCTAAAAAATATAAAGGTACACCTACCATAACTAGTAAAATAGAAAGTTTAAATCTCCAAATTTTCATTTCTTCCCAGTTGCTATTAATAATTTCATGCTTTCCTAATATTTTGTTGTTTTTACCTTTTAAATCTAAAAGTAGATCCCCACATGCACAAACAATTCCTCCAATGATACCTAAAATTCCAAAAGTAAAATCCATGCTAATACCTCCCCTATCGAATATCAAATTCATATATGTTCATTGCAATTGCTTCATCCTTTTGATTAGTTATTACTAACTGCATTCTAACACTCTATATTCTTTTTTTCAATTATGTCCCCAATAATATCTTATGTAGTGATAAATAAATATTAGAATAGTATTGACAATTCTAAACTACAGTTGTAGTCTATAAACAACTACAACTGTAGTTTAGAATTGGTGTCATTAGATAAAGGAGGATAGAAGGTGAATAAGCTGCAGTCTAAAAAATTAAAGAAGTTATTTCTAAAGACTATGTTAAGTTAGAAGAGACGATGTGTTATTTAGAGTATGCTCAAGGCTTACAAGTAGAAAACATAAAGTTTTATACACTACCAGGTGAGTCTGAAAAGATAGATGGGATATGGTATTACATAATAGAAGAACAAGGTATAGATGATTTTATGAATCAAGTACTTTATGAAAATTTAGAGGAGACAAAGTAATGGAGGTTAAGATGGAAAAAAATATTACAGAAGCAGAATGGAAGATCATGCATGTCTTATGGGAACTGTCCCCATTAAGTTTAAAAGAAATTATAGAGGAATTAAAAAAAGAAAAAGCGTGGTCTAATACCACAGTACGTACACTGATTGTGAGATTAATGGAGAAAGGGTTTATTGATGCAGATAAAACGACTAGTACTTTTAAGTATTATCCCTTGGTTCAGAAAGAAGCGTGTCAAATAAAAGAAGCTAAGAATTTAATTGATACAGTATTTGACGGGTCCATGGGGATGTTAGTTACTGCTTTTGCTAAAAGAGGTAAGTTAACAGACAAAGAACAAGAGGAATTACGCAGGCTCATAGATAAAATCGAGGAGGAATAACATGAATGCTATAGGGGAGATTTTAAATTGGAGCTTAATGGCTAGTGGTACTATTGGGATTATATTGCTATTACGGTTATTACTTAAGGGGAAAATACAAAGAGGTTTTATCTATGGCTTATGGGTTGTAGTTTTAATTAGACTAATTGTACCAGTACTGCCAAGTAGTAAAATAAGTATTTTTAATTTATTAGGTACGAGTATATCAAGTACTAGTGCTAGGATAAATGCACAAAATGACTTTAATTTGCAAGAGGAGGAGCGAGTACAAGCGGAATTCAGCCCTGAAAACGTAGTAGAAAATGAAGCACCTGTGCAAGATGCGAAAGTAGAAGTAGGTACATTCAATAACAATAGTTTGCAAAGGAACAATATACTTGGAGAAAAAGTAAGTTTAATACTGATAATCATATGGCTATTAGGGAGTATAGGAGTAATTGGCTATTTTGGATATGGTTATTGTAGATTAAGGAAAGTAATAAAGGGTGCAGAAAAGATAACGGATGAAAAAATTCTTATATGTGTGCAGCAGATTAAAGAAAAAGCACATATTCATACCGATATTAGTATGGTTAAAGGAAAATGTCCAATGATCTTTGGCTTTTTTAAACCAATCATTTGTATACCTGAGGAATCTAGTTTAGAAGAAATAGAAATGATGCTATATCATGAATTACTTCACTTTAAGTATAGAGATAACAAGGTAACGTATCTTCAAATCCTAGCAGTAGCATTTCATTGGTTTAATCCTTTATCATGGATGGCGATGAAATTAATGAAAGAAGATATGGAGATAGCTTGTGATGAAAGAGTAATGGCTTTAGGAATTAATAGAAAGCAGTATGCGAATACGCTGTTAAACATAGTTCTTACACCTAAAAGCCGGCAATATTTAGTTCAAGGAATGGGAGAAGACCCTAAGCATATTAAAGAGAGAGTTTTAGAAATTGCAATGTTTAAAAAGCACAAGCTAGGAGCTTCTATTGTAGGAGGACTTGTTTTAATAGGGGTTATTTTAGTTTGTTTAACTAATGCTATACCGAAGAAGGATGAAGGTATAACACCCAGTGCTAAGCAAAGTGATATAAGTGATAATGGAGCTACTACGTTGCAGGGAGCATATAATATTGCAGTATTTGGTGTTGATGCGGATGGTATGCGAACAGATACTATTTTTGTAGTGAATTTTAATGAAAATCAAGATGCAGTAAAAATTGTTTCTATTCCTAGGGATACAAAGATTGAGTGGGATGAAGATCAAAGTAACTTACTAAAGCTAGAATCTGTTTCTGTAAGTAAAATAGGAGAGATGTATGCCTACAGCCAGGGACAATACATAGAAGAGTTAGCTGTAAAAGAAATAGAAGAAATGTTAAATATTCAGATTTCAAACTATATGATTATTGACTTTGCAGCAGTGGAAAAAGCAGTTGATAGTATAGGAGGATTAGAACTAGATATCCCTCAAGATATGTACTATAGGGACAGTTCTCAAGGACTCAGTATTAATATTAAAGCAGGACTTCAAAACCTAAATGGAAATGATGTATTAGGGGTGTTACGATATAGAAAGGGCTATACAAGTGGTGATATTGGACGTATCCAAATGCAACAATACGTAATGAATGCCTTCTTAAGCAAGATACGAGAGGAGAGGGACATGGGTACTATTATTAGTAGTGCAATAGACATCTTAAAAGGGGTAAAGACTAATAGCCAAATGAAGGATATGATTAATTACATAAATCTAGTAACGAGTGTAAATATGGAGGACATACAATTTTATACCATAGCTGGAGAAGTCAATGCGAAAGAAGGTAGAAGTTATTTCTATCCAGATATAGATAAGAACCGAACTATTTTAAATAAGTAATCCTATAAAAAATAAGAGCTTGGAAACAAGTTACTTATTTTTTATTTTTATTGTAACGAATTCTTTAAAAGTGTGACTTATAAAGAGAGAGGAGGGGTTAAGTGTTAGAGATAGAACAGCTATATCAAATGTACAAGGAAGATGTTTTTAGATATTTAGTAAGTTTAACACATAATCCATCTCTTTCGGAGGATTTACTTTCTGAGATATTTGTGATTGCCATTAGAAAGATAGGCACATATAGAGGTGATGCCTCTATAAAGACGTGGCTATTTGGAATCGCAAGGAATGTATGGTTACAACAACTAAGAGGAAAAGATAAGTCTATAAATAGCAGCACATTGTTTGAGATTTATGTAACAGATGGAATAGAGCAAGCTTTGATAGATAAGGAAATCATAAAGAGGATTAATGAACTTTTAGGGGAAAAAGATGAGCGGACAAAGCAAATTATTTATATGAGAGCAGAAGGATATGCATTTGCTGAAATAGGTAAGGCGCTAGATATATCAGAAAGCTCAGCAAGAGTAATAGAGTTTAGAACTAAACGATGGCTAAGGGAGAAATTATTAGAGGAGGGACTTGGATGAAAAAAATAGAAGATGTAGACATTAGCTGTGATGTCTGTTTAGATTTAATGCCACTAGTAAAAGACAACGTAGCCAGTAATGATAGTGAGATGTTAGTTGCTAAACATATAGACAACTGTGAGAGCTGCAAAGCATTATTTAGTAGTGAAGAGGTCAATAAGGATTATAAAGTAGATGACCAAAAGGTTATTGGGGATATAAAAAAGAAAATGGTTTCCGTTGGTCTTACTATATTAATTATAGGTGGCTTGTTAGGTATTTATTTATCTAACTCTCAAGGCATGTTTTATAATGTACTTATTATGCCGTGTGTAGGGATAGTAGGGTATGTTTTACTAAGAAAGAAATACTATTGGGTACCAGTAGGAGTCTTTATATTATCTTATTTAGGGATTATGATTCAAAGCATTTTAGAGGATATAGAGTGGTTGGGTCGCATACCAGAAGTACTTATTATGCCCCTGTTTCTAAGTATTATTTATACTATTTTAGTAGGAATAGGTACGGCCATTGGTGCTTTATTGGGATATGTTTTTGGAAGGGAGGCTAAGCAAAAAATGCCATGGATAAAGAGAGGTATTGCAGGGATATTGGGGATTTTACTTATGTGGGTAGTTTTATGGGGAGCCAATGATTTACTGGGCAATCCTATCTCAGCTGCTTTGGCTACTCATACGGTGAAGGCGTATGTAGCTGAGAAATATCCAGAGCTAGATTTAGAGATTGGAAAGGCCAGTTATAATTTTAAATTTAAGACCTATGGCGTAAGTGTAAGTTCAAAAAACAGCATAGATACTCATTTTACTATAGAGTATAGAAAAGGAAGAATAAAATATGATGAATATGAAAGCTATGTACAAGGAAAATTTAATACAAAACGTAGGCTAGAAGAAACCTGTGCCAAAGAAGTCATTTCGCTTTTATCGAAGATACCCCAGTTAGAGAACAATACTGCCATGGTAAACTTTGTAGATCCTGAAAGATTGGAGAAAAGTGAAAGAGAATCATTAGAGGAAAGTATTGTATTGGATATGCCTTTTAATAAGGAATTAACATCTAATATGTTTATTGCTATTAGAGTAGAACTAACCGATACATCTCCTAAAAATCTGGAAGGAATATTAAAAGAGTCTTATGCTATCCTAAAAGAAGAAGGTTATAAGTTTATGGGCTACGGATTATTTTCTGACACGAACGATGCACTGGTAATGATTAATGATGTGAATCCAGAAGATATCGCAAATGGTCAACTGCTTAAAACGTTAGAGAAAGTAGATCAAGGAGGAGACAGTGAAATGTCTTCAGGAATGAGTATATCGATTAGAAAAAAAGATAACTAAATTAAATAACTATTGTTTAGTTGAGTATAACTCATAAGGAATTAGTCATCAGAAGAATATTCCTTCATATATAGTCTGCAAAAGTAGAATAACAGATAATCCAAGATTATCTGTTATTCTACTTTTGCAGAGTTTCCGCTCCATAGGTTTATAATATAATGCTTTTATTTGGATGTTTGTAGCACAAGAGACTTTTTATAGTTACTAATATTCATACCTGTCCAAAGTTGAAATGCTCTCAAAAATGAGTTTGAATCCTGATAGCCTAGTAAGAATGCAATATCATCGGTGGTCATTTCTGTGTTTATAATATAATGTTTGGCGAGCAATTCCCTAATGTGATTTAATTGTTTTTGAAAAGTTGTTTTTTCTTCACTTAGCTTTCGTTGGAGAGTTCGTTTACTAATACCAAGTTTTTTTGCAACATCTTCAATACCACTTTCTCCTCATGGTAATAATTCAATAAGTGCACTTCTCACTCTTGCAACAAAAGAGTCATCTATTTCTAGTTCTGATAGCCTGCGTTTAAGTTCTGGTTCGAAATAATCCCACATGGCATCATTTTGACTGATAAATGGTTTGTGAGCATCGTTAATAGATAAGGTTAGTGTGTTCCTGATACTTAATTTAGGTTCACATCCCCAATATGCTTGTAAACTTCTATTATTTATAGATTTTTGTAAAGTTATGTTTAGTGGGGTAATGTGCTCTTTTGTTGCACTTCGTATTAAATTAATAAGAAATGTAAACTCCATTTCTACTAAGAATACTGGTAAACTATGACTTGGAGATTCAGTAGTAAGTTCAACTGTAAAACTATTAACATCTTTACTAGTAATAAAAATCATAGGGCTGATAAGTCTTTTATATTTAGCTAAGCGTTCTATACAGGACTCCGCATTTTTACTACAAAAAGCAGCAAAAATAGGTGGGGAAAAGGTTTCAATATTTTCAGCTGTAGATAATTTTAATAAGGTTTCCTCATTGAGAATAAATGAATTGATCGACTCCATAAGTCGAAAATATTCCTCTTGTGTTAAACTTATATTTTTTCTACTGAATAAATCATTAGGTAAATGTGCTTTCTGTAATACTTCTCCTATGGGAATACCCATAGAAGAAAGTAGCATGCTATATCTCCCCTCAAGAGCATATCGATTCATATCTATGTTACCTCCTAGATGTCTGTCTATTTTTCGGTTTGCATATCATAAATCTGTTTCAACATCATTTTCTTAGGTGCAAATGGGGCTAGTATCAAAAATAATCTTTGCATAATTGTTAGGCCTGCAACCACATTCATTTTGCCTTTTAACATTCCTTCATAACCAGCTTTTGCAACATCAACAGGACTGACCATTTTAGAGAATAATGGTGTATTTCTCATATCAGCTGCTTTGGCAAAACCTGTATCCATAGCTCCAGGCATCAATGTAGTAATGGTGACATTAGTTCCTTTGACTTCCTGCCAGATTGCATTTCCAAGAGAGGTAACATAGGCTTTAGTAGCATAATAGACTGCTTGTAATGGTCCAGGCATTAAAGCGGCTGTTGAAGAAACATTTAAGATTTTTCCGCTATTACGCTGAATGAAATCTGGCAAAAAGAGTTTTGTAAGCTTTGTCAGTGCGATTATATTGACTGCAATCATCTGCATATCCTGTTCCATAGTACGAACATGAAACTCTCCTCTGCCCCCAAATCCAGCGTTATTAATTAAATAATCTATCTCAATATTTGCTGCTTTGATTTCATCATAAATTTCTTGTGGAGCATTATCTAAAGATAAATCTTTTACAATAACCATAACTTTAACCTTGTATCTATGTTCTAATTCTTTTTTGAGCTGGTTAAGACTTTCTGAATTTCTCGCAATAATAACTAAATCCCCACCTTTGGATGCATGTAATATTGCAAATTCTTTACCTATTCCACTCGATGCACCTGTAATTAATGCAGTTTTATTTTTCATAATCACATTCTCCTATTTTTAGCTTAAGTATTTGAATTTATAGGATTATTATACGCTAATGAATCAAGGGTATTAACATCAATGTATGCCATATTTTTTGCAATTCGCGCCAAGATTTTTAAGCTTTAATATGTATTATAATGTGGTGAGAAGCGGGGAAATAAAGAGATACAAAGTATAGTGATTGAAGGAACGGAGATTTCTTTAGAATAGCATGATAAAGACCTAGAACATTAAGTGAAGGGGAGCAAGGTGTTCTAGGCCTTTATCATTAAATTAGCGAATTTATTATGTGGTTCATAAACATAGTATATAGTTAAAATGTGTTGTAACGGTGAAAGAGTGATGAAGATAAAATGAAATTAAAAAGCGAGAGTACATACATCGTAACGGTGTATGTACTCTCGCTTTTTTGTTCCAGACCCTTGATAAAAACTTTCATGACTGCCTAAATAGACCTATAGAAGGCATAGAATGGCTCCTCAGCACTGTTACGACAAGCAATAGTGCCTACTAAGGACAGTTATGAAAGCTAAACCAATGAGTGAGGAGCTCCTTAAAGCCTTAGCCGGTGCACCCTCTATGATTAGGAAGCTAAGGCATTAAGACTCTGGTTTAAAGCTTTATTTGGAAATACTAGAATGTAAAAGTGTGAAAGACAACTTATAAATGGCGCCTCCCTTGCAGCGCATCAGTGAACATTTTCCTTAGAGCCAGAGGTACCTGTAACGACAGGATGAGACTTGGTCGACCCGGTCAGTTCCTCAGATTGATGCTGTGGTAATTATGCCGAGGAAGTTGTTTGATTTACTTTTACACTTATATATATGTCTTGTGCCTAAGAAGTCCCTAATAAAAAATTAAAAATTTTTTTACAAGCTCCTATGACGTTTAAGTAGTTGTATATTTAACAACATAAATACTAAAGAACAAGTTAAGAGGATGAGGCAATCTAGCCAAATCCTTTCAAAACCACTTCCTCTAAGCATGACTTCTGTTAAGGCATTAGTGGTATAGTGAAGAGGCATCAAGTATCCTGCAATCTCCCAACCATTTGATAAATTAAATAAGCCACATAGAAAGATTTGGGGGAGAATCACAATAGGGATAAACTGAACCATTTGAAATTCATTATTAGCTAAAGTAGAGAGCAAAATACCAAGTGTTAAGGCGGTAATGGCGGTTAAAAGGTTAATAAGAAGTACATACCATATATTACCGATTACTTTTAAGCCAAGAACATAAATAACAAAGAAAGTAATCAGGAGTGTTTGAAGCAAAGCTAATAAACTAAAGCCTAATACATAACCAATGATAATTTCACTCCTTTTGATGGGAGTAGAGAGTAGTTTTTCTAAAGTACCTGAAGTCCTTTCAGTAAGAAAATTAATGCCGGCCATTAGAAAGACAAAGAAGAAGACAATAACCCCAATAAGACCAGCTCCAAAGTTATCAAAGAAAGAAGCATCTTCCTGACCATAAATATAGTCAGTGGTGAAGCTTGGTTCTGTCATATTGAGCTCAGATAGATCTATTTCCGGAATCTGTAGCTGATTTTGAGGCATTTTAGCATTTAATTGAGAGAGATTATCTAAGAGGGTGCTAAGTTTTTCTTTAGTAGCTTCAGTATTTTGCTTCATATTATTTTGAAGTACTTTTAGTGCGGTACTTTTTATTATTGCTTGAATTTTTGTAGCATCTAAACTGTTTGTACCGTCTAAATAAATTTTTGCCTCAGTCATACTTGAGTTCATATCAATAGCTGCCAGGATTTCTTTATTTTTTATAGCATCGGGGATAGCTTCATTTTTAAGATAGATAAGATTGATATCCAAATCATCATTATGAGTGAGTTCTTCAATATAAGCATCAGGTGCAGAAACGATACCCAGATTATAAGAACTACTTTCAGAATTGAGAATGAAATAAACGAGACTTAAGATAACAAGGGGAGCAATAAGAATAAGAGCAATGGTTCTCTTGTCATGGCTGATTTGAGTTAGAATTCTTATAGTTAAAGCTTTAATTCTCATGAGAAAGTACCTCCTTTGAAGAAGTATGAGACTTGCCAAAGTAGATAAAGGCATCTTCTAGATTGGTAACATGAGCCTTTTCGAGAATTTGCTCAGGAGTACCCGAAGCAAGGATTATGCCATTATACATCATAGCTAGCTCATGACATTTAGCAGCTTCATCCATAACATGAGTTGTAACAAGAATAGTTACCTTTTGCTTAGCAAGCTTATATAATTCCTCCCAAATACCGTATCTAAGAAGAGGATCTATTCCTACCGTAGGCTCATCTAGAATGAGAATCTTGGGATCAGCTAAGAGCGAAATAGCTAAAGCTAATCTTTGCTTCATACCACCAGAGTAGGTAGCAACATATTTAGATAAGTAGTCAGTTAAGTTAACGAGTGTAGATACATAGTCAATTCTTTCTTTGAGTAGTTGTTTATTAAAACCGTATAAGCTTCCGAAGAACTTTAGATTTTCATAGCCAGAAAGTGTAGGATAAAGAGCGCTAGACTGCGACATATAACCTATTTGAGCCATCAGTTTGAGATTCGGCATCTCTTGGCCTAATATATGGATCTTTCCTGAGTCTGGTTTAGAAATACCAGCCATAATTTTAACAGAGGTACTCTTACCGCAGCCAGAGGGTCCTAAGAGGCCATATATACAGCCTTCAGGAATAGTGAGAGAAACATCAAAGAGGATTTGTTTTTTTCCAAAGGATTTATTAATATGCTCTAGGCATATAGCGGGGGTGGATAATGTAGACATTAAATCGCCTTCTTTACAATTAATATTGATTCCAATCTTGAATTGATATATGGTTATAATAAATAAAATGGAATAAAAATAAAATAGACAATTATTAGAAAAGTGTTGGATGGGTAGGTAATCTAAAATGGTAAAAGATACACAGATTACAAAAGCTAAAATATTAAGTGCATTTTTAAAGCTTTATGAAAAAAAGGGAATAGAAAAAATTACAATAGGTGAGATTGCGAAAGAAGCTAAAATTTATAGAGGGACATTTTATTACTATTATGAAGACATTTATGACTTACTAGCTAAAATACAAGAGCAAATTTTTGAAGAGGTAATAGGTATTATATCCAGGATGATAGAAGGCTTTATGAATGGGAATTTAGAAGAAATTGCTATAATAATGAACCAATTGTTTGAAGATCATGAAGGAATGATGACACTATTTATTGCAAAAAAGCCAGATGTTACATTACAAAGGAAAATTAAAGAATGTGGTAAACGAGTAGCATTAAACAAATTAGGAATAGAGGAAAGTGAGCTATCTATAGAACAAAAGTATTTACTTGAATATATTGCAAGTGCACAGCTTGGCTTAATAACATATTGGATAGAAAATAAAAAAGACATATCCCCTTCTCAATTAGCAAAGGTTGTACAAATGGCTAATCTAAAGGGACCATTGATCTCCATTAGGACACTAGCAAGCATCTAAAAACGAATAGCTTATGAAAAATAGCAGACATCTATGTCTGCTGTTTTCTTTTTTGTGAAAAAATAGGCACAAGCGAAAGGTTTAACATTTCATTAACAACCATGTGATAAGATAATCTATAACGAAAAAGGAGGTATCTGGCTATGTTTAAAATCTTGGTAGTAGAAGATGATAAAGATTTGAACCAGACAGTGTGTGCATATTTAAATAGAAATAGATATGAAGCCATTGGATGTTTATCGGCAAATGATGCTTATAATGAGATGTATGGAAACTTGTTTGATATGATTATATCCGACATTATGATGCCACAAATTGATGGATATGAGTTTGCAAAAACTGTTCGTGAAATGAATCAAGATATTCCAATCCTCTTTATGACAGCCAGAGAAGATTTTGAATCAAAAAGAAAAGGCTTTGGTGTAGGTATAGATGATTATATGGTAAAGCCTATTGATTTAAACGAACTTTTGCTAAGAATAGAAGCACTTCTACGAAGAGCAAAGATTGCAACCAATCATAAGCTTTCCATTGGAAGTACGGTACTAGATATGGAAGAACATTCAGCTTTTGTAGGTGAGGAAGAAATTACGCTTACAGTAAGAGAATTTAACATTATATATAAGCTTTTGTCTTATCCGAAGAAGACATTTACCCGCTCTCAGCTTATGGATGAATTCTGGGAGGTGGAATCATCATCTGGTCCCAGAGTTGTGGATGTATATATGACAAAACTAAGGGATAAGTTTAAGGAATGTGAAGATTTTGAAGTAGTGACAGTCCATGGGCTTGGATATAAGGCGGTAATAAAATGAAAATCAGAGCAAAGATAGATAGTATATGGAAGTTTATAGTATTCTTTCTGCTTATTGCTTTTGTGGTTACCTGTAATTTACTTTTGTTTTTAAATTTTATTGATTTGGATGAAGCTGCAATAAGGAAGGCTGCCCCAATCACATTCATTAATGTTTTGATACTTACCCTACTATTTTGCATGATTGATGCTATTCGCAGAAAACAGATGATTACGAAACCGGTAAAACGGATTCAAGAAGGGATTAGCAGAGTAATAAAAGGAGATTTTACTACTAGAATTGAATATATCAGGGGAAAAGATAGTAACAATGGGTTTGACATGATTATTACAGGACTTAATAAGATGATTGAAGAACTTTCAGGAGTGGAAACTTTAAGAACGGATTTTATAGCAAATGTATCTCACGAATTAAAGACACCGCTTGCGGTAATGCAAAATTATGGGACGCTGCTTCAAAGTCCTGAATTAAGTGAGGAACAGCGAATTGAGTATGGTAAGGCTATACAAGAGCAGATAAAGAGGTTATCTAATCTTGTCATGAATATTTTGAAACTGAATAAGCTTGAAAATCAGCAGATTTATCCCAATGTGGAGAAGTATTATCTGGGAGAGCAGCTTTGTGAGTGTATGCTTGAATTTGAGTCTGTCTGGGAGGATAAAAGTATTGAAATTGGTACGGATATTGATGAGGAAGTTCAGATTGAGGCTGATAAAGAATTGCTTAGTCTTGTATGGATCAATTTATTGTCGAATGCTTTAAAGTTTACTAATGCCAAAGGAAAAGTATTTTTGTCACTTCACAAGGATGAACAGTTTGTATATGTTCAGGTTAAAGATACCGGGTGTGGCATGAGTGTGGAGACCGGTAAAAATATTTTCAAAAAGTTTTATCAAGGTGACACTTCCCACGCTACTAAGGGGAATGGTCTGGGGCTTGCGCTGGTAAAACGGGTAATTGATATATGTGGTGGGGAAATATCTGTAAGTAGCCAATTAGGCGAAGGAAGTATTTTTACTGTTAAGCTAAGGAGGCATGCGAATGGATAAGTAGAAAAGAATGCTTTGGAAGCTGTTGTTTCCAAGGACTATGAGTTCATCAATTAGGAAATGAGGTGAAATGAAATGGAAAAAAATAATGAAACATTTGAGTATACATACTCAGCAAAGCAACAGGAGGAAATTGAAATAATCAGAAGAAAGTACATGCCTAAAGAGGAAGATAAGATGGAGCTGCTTAGGAAACTTGATAAAGATGTAACTAAGCCGGGAACAATATGGTCAATAGTGATAGGGATTATTGGTTGTTTGCTATTTGGCATTGGAATGTGTTGTACTACGGTTTGGGCAGATTCATTCTTTGCATTAGGAATTGTGCTTGGAATTATTGGTATGATAATTATGGGAATGGCTTATCCGAATTATGTAAAAATCACAAAAAAGCAACGGGAAAAGTTGGCACCACAGATACTTACACTCACAGAAGAATTAAGTAAATAGTTATGATATTCATGGAACTCTGATTTTGATAAATCAGAGTATTTTTTTGCCAGAAAAGTAAACTAAACAATTCATAAACATTTCACGAACATTTCTCAAACAATAAAAGGTTAATATAAATTCAACAAATAAAAAAGAACTGAATAAAAGGAGCTTACAAAAATGGAAAAGAAAAATTTTATTGCGTTAGTTATGAGTGTTATCGGAGGAATGTTAGTCTCATTAGGAATGTGTATGTGCCTTTTACCTGAATGGGGAGTATTTAATCAAGGAGTTACTTTGGGGGTGATTGGAGCAATTGAGCTTTTGGCAACATGGATTGTGTATCGTAAAATGTCAGGAAAACAGCCAATCAGACTGAATGCAAAAGTGGTTGGAAAAGCTATTTATGGTATATTTGCAGCATTGGTATTTGGCGTAGGTATGTGTATGACTATGGTATTTGAAAATAGGATGATACCGGGAATCATAGTTGGGCTCATAGGTATCGTATTACTTCTCTGCTTAATTCCAATGTGTGTTGGATTAAAAGACAGCAGCAAATAATATAGCGAAGAAGAGAAGTATTATGACGAATAACGTAATTTTCATTGAAAAGGAGAATAAAAAAATGGCAAAATCAAAATTAGTAGTAGCAAATAAAAAAATCGAAAAAGGTGTAGTAAGTGGATACAAAAAGATTGAGGAAGGTGTGGTATCCGGCTATAAAAAAATTGAAAATGGTGCAGTGGAAGGTTTCCAGAAGATGTCAGATAAGTTTGTAGATAAGTTTTTAACTAAAGAAGGGCAATCAATCGAAGACGCAAAAAAGCGATTAGGGAAAGAACAGGAAGAACGCGAACAGGCTGCCAAGGCGGATATGAAAAAAAGACAGCAGGAATAGCAAGCATTGAAAGAAGTAAAAATATAGGTTTGAAACAGGAGGCGTGAAACGTATGGAAGTAGATGTTAGAAGAATTGGAAAAACAACATTAAAAGTTGCAGGGATAGCGTGTGTGGCGACGGGGCTTGTTGTAGCAAGTGCAGTTATTGCAAGTAGTGCAGCCGTTTGCCCGGTAGTAAGAAGACTTTACGATGGCAAAAAAGGCTGTTACAGATATATTTAAGTAGCTTGTTTCAACTATTGAACTGTAGTTGTGATTACATCACAACATTATACTGATACCATAGAAAGGCGATACTAATAAATTGTAGTATCGCCTTCTTGTGGTATCAGTATAATGTATTAGAAAACTATTTTAGACAGTGATTAAGTCATATATAGGATCGCTTAACACAGAAAGCATTGCATCATAAGGTGCCTTACCAATGTTGGCTAAGATCGATTTGAAGACGGATGGAGACTGACCACTAGCCATTTGTACGCCCTTATAGTTTGAAGTAACTTGGAACACATCATGTCTAGACTGAACATTCCAGAAGATGACATTAGGCATGGCATAACCATAAGCCGCATAGTTTTTTACCATGCTATCAAAGAAGGTCCAGTTGCTTCTGGAGGTAGTTGCATGGTCAAACTCCATATCTGTAATAATGACCAAAGAAGCTGGAAGTTCATCTGCCTTAAGCTTATTTTTTACAGCAACAGTTAAAATAAGGTTAAAAGCAGCTTCTAAGTCTGTATTAGCTACAATAGAAGGAATGCACTTGATCTTATCATATAAGGTATTACCCTTCACTTTAATTAAAGAAGGCTGACATGAGAAAGTCATGAAAGTATCTTTAAAAGCACCCTTGTTACGTTCAGCAAAGTAAAGTGCTAGACCAATAGATGAGTGCATAGGACGGCCCATCATAGAGAGAGAAGTATCAGCCATAACTAGTACATTTTGCTCACCTGTCACATAGTTAGGGAGGCTCTTCCATTGTTCCTCTAACAAAGCATCATAGTGATAAAAAGAGAAGTTTGAGCCATGTTGAACTAGGCCAAGCCGTTCAAATATATCATAAGGGTACAAGGTACTTGCATTAACCTTAGCCTCTCCCTTAGTAACTGCGTTTAAGTAACTCTTAAAGCCTTCTTCATCATGAGCTTTAAAGGCTTTGTGATAGATAAACATAGCTCTAGAAGGTACATGTTCATAAGCAATCTCGCTCCAGTTTTGACTAGACATTTTAACTTCTGTCACATCGATATACTGACGAAGCTTAGAAAGGGTTTGCCTATAAGCTTTTTCAGAAAGACCAAGTCTTTTGGCAGTTAACTTACCAAGACGTGTTGTATCATCGGAACTAGCATTGACAGACTTTAACCACTTAGCTAATAAGCTAATAGGCTCATTAGCATGGTAATTTGCTAAGTCTAGAGTGAGCTGCTCCCTGAGGTAGTTCCACATAGCTTCTTCTGTAGGCGTATCTACTAAGGTATAAAAGTCATCATAACGACCTAGTAAGGCAATAGCATCAAAATTCTTAATCACTATTTCAGGTGTTAATGTAGCTAAATATTTAAGAATAACTCTAAAGGTACGACGTTCACCGAGTCCACCACGGATATTACGTGCATAAAAGGCCATTTTAGTAGCAAGTAAAGGATTTTCTGCTAAGGCAGCACTAAAGAGTCGTTCAATTTCACTTTGGTCACGTGTTCTAAGGCTACCGATAGTACCAAAGAGGTCAACAAGGCTGCTATTAGTTGTTTTAAGAGCAACTGCTCCATTTTCTGTATATGTAATATTCGTTTCCTTTTGTAAGAATGACAAAAACTTGTTTTTCATAAAAATCATCTCCTCAATAAAAAAGTAAATTCAAGACGCCTTCCACTATTGCATAAGGATTCGAACCTTTAATATTCTCAAAGGAATACTCCTGACGTGGACTTAAAGTTTGGAGCAATAAGGTTGTTGCTGATAAGGCGTCTTTAGATACAAGGCACACATTTCGCGCTCTACCAACTGAGCTACTAATAAAGCTGCTTCTTTATTAGACTAGAATCGAACTAGTGACAACTTAATATATGGCAGTAGGTGCCTTTCTAGAACAGGTTACTAGCTTTTCACTTAGCAGGAGAGAAAAGTTGCTGTAAGTAACCTTGTAAGCTTATAATAAAGCTAATTGATAGAAAATTCATGAAAAAAAGTTTGCGAGGTGAGAAATGTTAAAATTTATTGGAATCGGTAGCGCGTTTAACACAGACTTAGGTAATACCAGTGCTTATATCAAGAAAGAAGATAGGATGCTTTTAATAGATTGTGGTGGAACAGTATTTCATGAATTTCAAAAGCAGAAATTACTGGAGGGTGTTAATCATATCTACATTATTATCACGCATACACATCCAGATCATGTAGGTAGTGTAGGCGAGGTTATTTTTCATTTTTATTATTTACGGGGTAAAAAAGCTACTATTATATATCCTCATAAAGAGCATATAACGAAGTTTTTGGATTCAGTAGGTGTGAGTGAGGAGATGTATGAGCTTTTATCTATCAATCAAGAGAATCAAGAAATAGATATACAAGACCAGTATTTAGGCGTAATAGGTATTAGGCATATACCAGTAACCCATGTAGAGACTATAGAAGCTTATGGTTTCATATTAAAGGTGCAAGGGAAAACAATCTATTATAGTGGGGATGCTAATAGGCTACCTTGTGAAGTGATACAAGGCTTGCAAGAGGGGAAAATAGATGCTATTTATCATGATACTTGTGGACTAGATTATGAAGGAAATAGTCATATGGCATTAAGGAGGCTAAAAGAGGTGGTAGAGGAGCCTTATAGAAGCAAAGTATTTTGTATGCATTTAGATAAACATATCACTAAGGAAGAGATTTTAAAGGAAGGTTTTAGATTGGTTGAGAGATATAAGGAGATGAAGCAATGAAAGATAATAAATGGGCTAATAAAAAAAGAAAAAAATAGCCTTCAAGACACATTAAAAGTAAAGGGAATTGAACCCCTCAAATCCCCAAGTGGAGAAGTGAGCTAACCAATAGGTTAGTAGCTGTTAGTGTCTTTCGGCTATTTTATTATAGTAGTAAACAAGACATTATTATTTATAGCCAGCGCTCCTAATCATTTGAGCTACCATAATAGTGATCTTTCTAGAAAAGAGCTATTATAGGTGAGATTTCAACTCACAACCTCTAAACCCTTAAATAAGAACATGGCTGTTCATGTCTTTATACTACCCTTCAAGGTACAGTGTTGTTTTCGATCTTGAAAATTATAAGTAGCTGTCAGTACCTTTAGATATGTTTACAAGGCACGCTTTTAAACTTGTGCGTTATCCAGACTCCGCCACTAATACTATAAGTATTAAGCTGGATTTGAACCAGCGAGGTCATATGACCACAAGCCCTAAAATGGAGTAGCTGCATGTGCCTTTTAATAACAGGTTGCCTTTGCGGTTTCACTTAAAAGGTGAGTGCATGTTTGGCTGTAAGCAACCTTATATGTACAGTATATTCGGATACCTCAAAAATATCATGAAAAAATAGTTGCGAAGGCTAAGATTTTCGGTACGCTTTAAAAAGTAAGCGTTGATTCTTAATGCGTTCTATAAGTTTATTTCGAATACTGGTAGGACTAATAACCTTGATAATAGGACCAAAGGAAATAAGGATATTAACAAGGTCCTCTTCATCAAAAGGATAGTAAAAGAGTTGAACAAAGCAAGTATGTGTTTCATTATTAAACTCTGTTATTCTTTCATAGTTTGAAAGGTGCATAAATACACGATCAAACCCTTTTCTAGCATTGCTCAGTTCAAAGTAAAGAGGCTCTTTACATTTATAAGCCTGCATTGCTGCTTCAACTTCCTTTGGATTGAAATATGTTTTGAGAGCAGTTACTTCTTGAATTGAACTAAGGTTAATGCGTAGGATACGAGTTATTTGCTCATGAGTATAAACTATACCAATAAGATGAAAAGAATCCTGAGTAATACGGTATTCTAGTTTATAGCCAGCTATATTTTTTGTCATAAGTGAATCGTCTTCATCCATATAGGCTATTTTCATATGCTGACTATGGTGTAAGCAATTTGAAATGGTTCTAAAAAGGGTCACATAAGCATCATTAACAAAGTCTTTGTTTAAGGAGGCTTGATGAACATGATGGATAGTATCAGGCAAAAATAGAGGTTCTATATCTCTTAAGGCCTTTTTTAATTGATAGCGTTCATCTTCATCTAAAAATAATTGAATTTTAGAATCTAGGATAAGTGTTTTAAGCCAAGCTTTTTGCGTATAAGTTAAAAAGGTCATAGGCTTATTTTGAAGTACACTATAGTAGGTATTTTCTTTTTCACATAATAAGTGATAACCTTCATCATCCTGCGCGGTAAGTAGGGGAAGGAGAATAGGAGGTGTTTCTAGAAAACCTTCTTGTGCCACTATTTTTCTAAGAGTGCTTAGGCTAATGCCTTCATCAGGGATGGAAGTAAGAATATGATTAACTAAGGTATAATACTTGCTATGTAGTTCGTTAAATAATGACATCCCGGTCCTCCTCATAATACGCATACATCAAAGAAATATCTCTTGTGAAACGTTGTAATACCTCTTTATTTGTACAGTTAATCCAGATAATACGTCCTATAAATTGTCTAAGCCAAGGAACCATTTCATTAGCCTCTAGAACGCTGATGGTATAGGAAAAAGTGTTTTTACCAATACGTTGCAAACATCCTTCTTTATGGAAAGAGCTTATTTTGTGAATTAGAGGCTTTTCAAGGTCTTCATCAATGGATAGAGAAAGCTCCCAAGTATCTAAAGTTATTGGAGCATCAATGGTTTTAAAGGAGACGCCCCAGCTGCTATTAAGAAGAATATTAATAATAGAAAGCTTTTGGTTAAAGTTTTCATCTATAGTTTTCAAGGTGGAAACAGCTACAATACGGTCTAGCCTAAAGAACTTATATTCCCTGGATTTATACGAATAGGCCATTACATAGCGCCTACCTTGGTCTACGTTATCTACTACTTTAAGAGGTAGAACAGTGCTCACCTTAGAACCAGCATGGGTTATTTCTACATATTGATGATGAGTAATTGCTAGTAGAAGTTCATAAAAGATGAGGTCATCTAAAGTATGGCTAAAGCGAATATCTCTGAAGGTAAAGTAAGACTTAAAGTCTGAGGTTTGCTCTAAGATAAAGTGACCTAAAATGCCTAAGGGAGATACATTTTGATAAAAGGTAAGGGCATGATTAAGAGCAGTAATAGTATGTGGAGATAAATCAGCAAGTGGTGATAGCACTAAGTGGTAGTATATTACTTTCCCCTCTTTTTCTTCTGCAAGGAGTCCTTGTAAGACATATTCAGAGAGTTTAAGCCTTAAGGTACGGTTATCAATAATTTTTTCAATTGGGAAGGATTCTAGATAGTCTGAAAGAAGTTTTTCGTATAGTTCGGATAAAGTAAGTCTAGGATAAGTTTGAAGTAAATCAAATAGTATAAAGTGAAGCATAATATCATTTTTGGTGAAACTTTTTGTTTTAAAGCCTTCAAAAAGAGGATTAGAAGTCAGGAGCATACTATCAAAGTGAATAGATAGTTTTTTCCCTTGAGCTGAAGTTTGTTCATCTATATAGTGCCCAAGGTAGCTTTGGATGCGCCTTCGTTCATTATCATAGGTACGAGTACTCTTATGGGTGAAATCTTCTCTTGTTTTATAGCCATAGATGGCAAACGTGCGCATATACTCTCTAATCTTATCGAAGTTCTTAATAAGTTCATTAAAGGTAGCCATAGGTTTCTCTCCTTTAAGTAATAAACTACTTTACTTGTTTTATAAGCCATCTTATATCTCTATAAAGTGGTAATTATATATATCATAATACAAAATTAAACATAGTTAAAATTAAATCGTAAAGTTTTTTTCATGATTATAGCTTAGTAAAGTGTTAGCATTGAAGTATCAAGGTTGAGCCTTTAAATTTGAAACAAGAAAAGAGGAAAGATGATGTTTGTTATTTGTGAAGAAGAAAAAACTGCAAAACCAATAAAGATATGGGTGAAGGACAGAGAAAGTGTAGAGGAAAGCTGTTTAGAACAAGCATATAATCTTTCTAACTTACCTTTTATTCATCAGTGGGTAGCTTTAATGCCAGATACACACACGGGTATGGGGATGCCTATAGGTGGTGTTATTGCAACGAAGGATGTGATTATTCCACATGCAGTAGGTAGTGACATTGGATGTGGAATGATTTTTGTTGAAACCAATATAGATGCTGAGCTTTTAAGAACAGTGCAAACAGGTAATGGTGTTTTAATGCAGGCTATTATTGGAAGTATTCAGCGCTCGGTACCAGTTGGGAGAGTACATCATAATAAAATGAAACCTTCTAAGGTGATTGATGAAGCTATGAAAAATATAGAGAAATATATGAAGGCTCCAACCTTAGTTCCGCAGATTGAAGATGCTTACTATCAAATAGGAACCCTAGGAGGAGGTAATCACTTTATTGAGTTTCAAGAAGATGAAGCAGGTAAAGTGGGGATTATGATTCATACAGGAAGTAGACGTTTAGGAAAAGAAATAGGGGATTACTTTAATCAGATAGCCAAGGAGCTTAATCAAAAATGGTATAGCTCAGTGCCAGAAAGCTATAATCTAGCCTTTTTGCCTGCTAGAAGTGATGAAGGACGTTTATATCTAGAGTATATGAACTTGGCTTTAGATTTTGCAGAAGAAAATAGGGAAAAAATACTTGAAGCAGTGATGAAGGAAGTTACAGCTTTACTTAAAAAACATTGTGATTTAGAAGTAACTTATACCAACAAGCTTAACGTTCATCATAATTATGCAGCTATGGAAATTCACTATGGTAGAAACGTTTGGGTTCACCGTAAAGGAGCTATTAGGGCAGGGGCAGGAGAAAGGGGAATTATCCCTGGCTCAATGGGGTCTTATAGTTACATTGTAGAAGGAAAAGGGAATACAGAAAGTTTTGAGTCCTGTTCTCATGGAGCTGGCAGGGTATTTTCTAGAACAAAGGCAAAAGAGCTTTATTCAGTGGAGACAGTTATGTGTGACTTAAAAGAGCAAGCAGTTATATTAGGTAAGAATAACAAGAAAGATGTAGCAGAAGAGTGCCGCTTTGCTTATAAGGATATTGATGAAGTTATTGAAAATCAGTTAGATTTAATTACACCTATTAAGAAATTGAAAACCATAGGCGTTATTAAGGGATAAGAGAGGTTACATGAGTGGCCTCTTTTTTTGCCGAAAATAAAGAGGTATGTGATAGCTAAAATAAAAAATTCTGAAAAAGTAAGGTTAATGGAGTATAATAAAAAAGATTATGTACGGTTTAACTATATAATAAAAGAAAAATTAGGGGAGAGAAATGAAGTGAAAAGAACCAAAGTTAGTTTGATTTTAGTGATGATATTATTTGGGAGTATTGGTTTATTTGTAAGGGCGATTGATTGTACTTCTAGCCAAATTGCGTTGGCTCGAGGATTAATAGGAAGCTTATGTTTAATGATAGCTAGTTTTATCCTTAAACAACCATTATCTTGGAAACGTATTAAGCCTAATCTAGGCATTTTAATTGCTTCAGGTATAGCCATAGGGCTCAATTGGATATTTTTATTTGAAGCATATAAGTATACAACTATTGCTACTGCAACGATTTGCTATTATTTTGCACCGGTTATAGTGATGTTTTTATCACCTTTGATTTTGAAAGAACGTTTATCAGGCATTAAGATAGCATGTATTCTAGCAGCTATGTTGGGAATGATATGTATTACAGGCACAGGAGAAGGTGGGACAGGACAAAATCATTTTCTTGGTGTAGCTTATGGCATAGGTGCTGCGATTTTATATGCAAGTATAATGATTATGAATAAGTTCCTCAAAGATGTGACTAGCCTAGAAAGCACTGTTCCTCAGCTTGGTTTTGCAGCTCTGGCTATTTTGCCTTATGTATTATTAAATGGTGGATTTAGTGTAGGCCAATTAGATGGTCAATCTATTATTTTATTGATTATTGTAGGGGTTGTACATACAGGTATTGGTTACTTAATTTATTTTGGAGCTTTTCAAAAGATTAGTGGACAAACTATAGCAGCCTTTAGTTATATAGATCCTATTTCAGCTATTATTTTATCTAGTCTGTTATTAAGAGAGGAGATGACTTGGTTGCAAATAGTAGGAGGAATATTAATTCTAGGAAGTACCTATATAAGTGAACTTTATCGAAGTAGAAAAGCAGAAATAAAGATAAATGAATAATTTTTGTCTATTTAAAATGAGGGCGTTGTTAGGGCTTACAGTTAATAACGTTTAAAATTTTTCTCTTTTCATTTTTGCAACTGCCAACATTTTTATGTTTGTTGGAAGTACTTGCATTATCCGATTTATAAATCCAGGGATAAATACTGACTTGTTTTTCATTAATTGCCGATAGGCATATTCAGCAACTTCGTCAGCAGACATTGAATTTTTAGGCAAGGTAGTTCCTTCGCGAGTAAAAAAATTAGTTCGCGTTGCACCCGGACATAGCGTACAAACTCGTATACCATACTTTTTAGCTTCAAAACGTACTGCTTTACTATAACTTAAAACAAATGCTTTGCTTGCAAAGTAGGTAGATGTAAACGGCCCTGGTTGAAATGCTCCGGTTGAAGAAATATTCAGGATACTACCGTGTTGCTTCTCATACATATGAGGCAAAAATAATTTGCATAACTCTACAGGGGTTAACATATTCAAAATCATCATTTTTTCATCATCCTGGAGGTTGATTTGCTCTGTTGCCCCTACCAATCCGTATCCAGCATTATTTACCAATATGTCTACATTAATGTTATTAGCTTGTATACTGGTATAAAGATTTTCAGCTGCCTTTAGCTCTGATAGATCCTGTTCAAAAATATTTATTGTTACAGGAAATTCTGATTGAAGTTTTTGTGATGCTATCTTTAAATTTTCATAATTCGAAGAAACAAGTATAAGATTATATTTATTTGCCGCAAATATTCTTGCAAGTGCGTAACCAATTCCGCTGGTTCCACCTGTAATGAGAACATTCTCCATAAAAATCACTCCTTCCGATATAGTCAAGTATGACTGGAGGAAGTGATTTTGTAATTCACCTATGTTAATTTTCATATAATCTTTGCTGTTTCCTTATACGGCTTAGTGAAGCAGCTCGCACACCAATGTAGGACGCTATATATTTTAGAGCAATTCTGTTGTGTAAGTGTGGATAATCATTGCAAAAAGTGCAGTAACGTTCTTCCGCATTTAACAACATAAGACTTTTAATTCTATCTTCTTGTTTACTTACTTCCACTTGAAATAAATGACTTATTAAATCACCAATGCTTTTATTAGTATTCACAATGCTTTTGAGTGATGTATATGGCAATTGCAAGCATTTGCAGTCTTCTAAACATTCGATAGTGAACGTCGAGGGGGCAGATATTCTAAAGCCCTCTGTTGAAAAGAAGTCGTCTTCAGCACAAAAACATTTTGTTAGGTCATTACCCTTACCATCAACGTAATATCCTCTTACAACCCCCTGAATGATATAATATAGATATGATGAGGTATCACCCTCCCAGAGCACTGTGTGCCCAGCTGGAAATAATACAACTTTTGTATCTTGGTCAATCATTTCTTCCACGTGTTGATTTAACGTTATTTGTAATCTTTTTTCCACATATTCACTTGGTCTCACTATCATCATCTTTTCTTATTTATATTATATGACGAATTATATGTAGCATTTTATCATAGTTTCTTCCTATTGTCATTGGAGGCCAAATTTCAAGCCATAAAGATTTTTCTATTCTGTCAGATAAGTTATGGCCTTTCACTGTCCTTTGCTTTGGATTCCAATTTTTCAAGGTCCTTCTTAGATGAAATTCTGGCTTTTGCAAAAGTAGATTTTATTTAATAAAGGATCTTTAGGAGTAAGACCACTGTGTTATATTCAAATATCAACAAATTTATCTATTAGAGCCCAAATTAAAAAATAAAAAGTTGACAATTTAGAAATATAAGCATAATATAAAAATATACTTCGAGACACGAAGTAAATGATGAGGTATAACTATGACAAAAGATGAATTTAATATTGAAGAACTTATTTATGCATATATAGATGAATTTAAATTTCTATTCTTCCCAGAAGAGTGGAGTAGTGCTTTTTTAGATTATTCCAAGAATGAGATTCTAGCTTTGATACTCTTGTATAAGAAGAAGCAAGTCAATATGACAGAAGTAGCAGATTACATTCATGCACCACTTAATACAGCAACTGGCGTTATTACGAGACTAGAAAAGAAACAAATAGCGCAGCGTCAAAGAGATGTAGAAGACAAGCGAGTAGTATTTATTAGTCTTACAACACTAGGAGAAGCTTTTGTAAAAAAGGAAATAGAAGAACTGACGTATTATTTTAAAGCACTAAATGCAGAGTTAGATGATGAAGAAAAGCAAGTACTGTACAGTATTTTAAATAAAGCAATAATGATTTTAAAAAAGGGAACGAAAAAGTCAGAAGAAATGATAGAACCTAAACCAGTAAAACGAATAACAATAGAATAACTTAGTGAGCTAAGTTATTTTTTTAAATAAATACTTCGAGACAAGAACTAATCGTAAATCGAATTAAGGAGAGTGTTGTTATGGGAAGAATTATTATTTTTACAGGAAAAGGTGGCGTAGGTAAAACTAGCACTGCAGCTGCTCATGGGGTTAAAGCAGCTAAAGAAGGCATTAAAACCCTAATTGTAAGTACAGATGCTGCACACAATCTGAGTGATTTATTTGGAAAACCAATAAAAGAAGAGCCAACTAAGGTGATAGAGAACCTATATGCCTTGGAGATAGATCATAATTATGAGATGGAGAAACACTATGGCGCCATTTCTAAAGCATTTAGAAATTTAATGAAGCCAGGAGAGAATAAGGAAACTCAGGAAACGTTAGAGGATATCATAGTATTTCCAGGGATTGAGGAATTATTTTCACTTATTAAAATACAAGAGCTTTATAAAGCAGGAGAATATGAACTTATTATTGTAGATTGTGCACCAACAGGGGAGACCTTATCACTTTTAAAATTTCCAGAGCTTTTTGCCTGGTATATGGAGAAGTTTTTACCAATAGAAAAAATAGCTCTTAAGGTACTAAGGCCTATTTCGAAAATGGCTTTTAAAGTAGAGTTGCCAGACCAAACTGCCATGAATGATATAGAGAGATTATATGTGACATTAAGTGAATTACAGGCACTTCTAAAGAATAGAGAGATTTGCAGTATTAGGATTGTAACTATTCCAGAAAAGATGGTGGTAGAAGAAACTAAACGTAGTTATATGTACTTAAATTTATATAACTTTAATGTAGATGCTATATACATTAATCGAATCATACCAAAGGATGTCGGTAATCCATTTTTCAAACAGTGGCAGCTTCTTCAAGAAAAGTATTTAGAAGAAATTCAAGTAGCATTCACTCATATCCCTATTTATCGCATGAAATGGTATGAAGTAGATTTGAATGGTGTAGAAGCACTTACCCGTATTACAAGAGACTCACTTCAAGATAGAGAAATTTTTAAAGTTCTGAAGTTAACCCAAAGTGAAACCTTTGAAAAAACGGATAAGGGCTACAAGCTTCAAGTCCTGGTCCCATTTTCTACTAAAGCAGACTTTGATTTGTTTGAATCAGGTACAGATGTGATTATTAAAATTGGCAATTTTAAAAGAAATATTCCACTACCAAATGTAATGAAGAAGTATAGCATTGCTTCAGCTAAATGGGAAAATGGAGCACTAAATATTTATTTCGAATAGGGAGAGGTGTTCATATGAATAAGCTAGCATTAAAAAAATTATTACAAGCTAAACAGCTTGAATATGAAGCAGTGAAAGAAATAATGCCAGAAGCAATGAGAGCACATGTAGAGCTAGTAGAAGAGGAAGCATTGAGTTTTATTAAAGAGGTTGCCTGGACAATGTTTTGGAAGGATAATTCTAGAGAATCTGCAGATGCAGAGGGGGTTAGAAGTAAGGCGAATAATCAAAGTTATAATCCAGAAAAGGAAAGGCAAGATATAAATAATAAAGATATTAAACAAAGTACGAGAGCTAGTGGTAGGACTAAAAAGATAGAAATTGATTTTAGTGAGGGGTGATTTTAATGAGAGTTATATTATATACAGGAAAAGGCGGAGTTGGTAAGACTAGTATTGCCGCATGCACAGCAGCTCATATAGCAGCAAGGGGAAGGCGTGTATTAATTGTAAGTACAGATCAAGCACATAGCTTAAGTGATTCCTTTGATATAAAGTTAGGTAACTCACCTCGAGAAATAGCAGAGAACCTCTACGGAATGGAGATTGATACGGTTACAGAAAATGAAATGGCTTGGGGAAGTATCAAGGCTTATTTTAAACAGCTATTAACTTTAAAAGCTAAGGATGGTATAGAAACAGAAGAATTATTAGTATTTCCAGGGGTAGGAGAATTATTGTCGCTTATTAAAATCAAGGAAATATATGATGAAGGTCTATATGATGTCTTAATTGTAGACTGCGCACCCACAGGAGAAACCATGTCTCTTCTTAAATTTCCTGATGTATTTAGAGGGTGGATGGAGAAATTATTCCCTTTTAAAAGAAAAGCTGCTAAGCTTGCAGGGCCTATAGTGGAAAGTACCACGAAAATTCCTATGCCTAAAGATGACGTATTTGCAGAGATGGAAAAGCTCTATAGTAAAATGGATGAACTTCATGGGCTTATGATGGATAAAAAAGTAGTAAGCATTAGAATTGTAACAACACCTGAAAAAATAGTTATAAAAGAGGCAAAGAGAAGTTTTTCCTATCTCCATTTATATGACTATAATGTGGATGCCATTATTATTAATAAGATTTTCCCAAAAGATTCTATGGAGGGATATTTTAATGCATGGACAAAACTGCAGGAGGAAAGTCTGGAAGATATAGAGGAAAGCTTTAAAGGTCTACCTGTTTTTAAAGTAGAGTTGATGGATAAAGAACTTAGGTGTTATTCAATGCTAGAACAAGTAGGAAGTCAGATTTATAAAGAGCAGTTGCCAGAGGATATTTTATTCCAAGACAAAATATTTGAAGTACAGAAGTTACAAGAAGGGTATAGTTTAAATATTCATATTCCTTTTGTAGACAAGAGAGAATTAAAGCTTTCTCAGCAAGGAGATGAACTGACTTTAACCATTAAGAATGAGAAGAGACGTTTTACCCTACCTCAAAAACTTAAAAATCACGACATAAGTACAGCTAAATATGAAGATAATCAGCTAAAAATTTATTATGTATCTTCAAAACAAGCTTAGATGCATAAATTGTTTAAAAAGTCGAAATAATATATAATAAAAGAGGTGAAAGTATTTAAAGATACAAGGGGGAGAAGGGTGAAACGTTTACTGGGGATTTTATTAAGTTTTATTGTATTAGTTATACCACTTTATGCAGATGAGGGAGGGTATAGCATTGAAGCTTACAATGTGAAAATTGAAGTGAGCGAGGAGAATATATTTAGCATTAGGGAAGACATAGACGTCAATTTTACAGCTGATAGGCATGGAATTTATCGAAAAATACCTATAAAAAATAAAGTCACACATGTAAATGGCACGGTTTCACAGGTTAGTGCCAAGGTAACGGATATGAAAACTAACACAGTGAGCACTTACTATACAGAAGGAAACTATAAAGTTCTAAAAATAGGTGATCCTGAGGAAATTGTAACAGGAAAACAGTACTATACATTAACTTATACCTATGATTTAGGAAAAGATGTGGGGAGAGGTTATGATGAATTCTATTTTAATATTATTGGTAATGAGTGGGACACGACTATAAGCAATGTAAGCTTTGACATAGAAATGCCTAAGGCTTTCGATACTAGCAAAATAAGTTTTTCCGTAGGGGCTAAAGGAAGTACAAATCATGAAGGTGTTTATTATGAGGTAACAGGAAATACTATTTCAGGTTTTTTTGAAAGTTCACTTCAGCCAGGAGAGGGCCTAACGATTCGTATAGAGCTGCCAGAGGGTTATTTTACAGCTACTAGAAATAATGTAAACTGGAGTATTAATTTAAATACTTTAATGATAATTCCCGTAGTAACGCTTATAGTAGTGATACTACTTTGGCTCATATTTGCTAGAGATCCAAGAGAGCGGATAGAAGAATGTACGTATCCGCCACAAGGACTGAGTAGTACAGAAGTAGGGATGATCTACAAGGGAAAAGCAGGCAATAAAGATGCAATATCTTTATTATTTAGTTTAGCTCAAAAAGGGTATCTAAGAATCGTAGATATAGGTGATGAAGATAGTAAGAAAAAGCCACCTAATTCTTTTGAAGTTCAAAAGTTAAAAGACTATGATGGAACAGACAAAGCAGAAGAGATTTTCTTTAAAGGATTATTTAGGCGTAGAGATAAAGTTGATGAAAAGAAGTTAAGAGATACTTTTTATAAAACAGTGGATAAAGTAAAAGAGATAGTGAATAAAAAGGATAAACGCGCACATTTATTTAAAAAAAGTGCAAGTAGGGCCAAAGTAGTAGCTGCTATTTTAGCGATTTT
>JAEWMQ010000092.1 GCA_023393125.1 Bacillota bacterium | reverse complement strand
CCGGCTGTTAACCGGAGGGTCGTAGGTTCGAACCCTACTCGGGGAGTTAATAAGGCCCGTTGGTCAAGCGGTCAAGACACCGCCCTTTCACGGCGGTAACACGAGTTCGATTCTCGTACGGGTCATTTTATGGCGGCATAGCCAAGTGGTAAGGCAGAGGTCTGCAACACCTTCATCACCAGTTCAAATCTGGTTGCCGCCTTAAAATAAATAATAATATTTAAGTAATCCTCGATAGCTCAGCGGCAGAGCATCCGGCTGTTAACCGGAGGGTCGTAGGTTCGAACCCTACTCGGGGAGTTTTTATATACACAAAGTTTTTGTATTATAATTACTTACAGTGCATATAATGGAGTATATGGCGGCATAGCCAAGTGGTAAGGCAGAGGTCTGCAACACCTTCATCACCAGTTCAAATCTGGTTGCCGCCTTAAAGCTAAAAGACCCAGAATTCTAAAAGAATTCTGGGTCTTTTTAAATAAATAGGATGGAATTCTTAGATAAGAAATGTATAATAATATTAATATTGAGGTTATATCTTAATAAGGAGGATCAAGAGTGAGTTATCAAATAGGAGAATTAGTTGAGATGAAAAAACCACACCCATGTGGTACTAATAAATGGGAAATTGTTCGTGTAGGCGCAGATTTTAAATTGAAATGTTGCGCATGTAATCATCTAATAATGATATCTAGAGAAAAGTTTGAAAAGAGTGTAAAGAAAAAGATACAATAAAGTGTATCCATAACAAATGTAAAATATTGTCTCATTAAATATTGAAAAAGGCTTGTCTTATATATAAAAGTGTGATAATATATTATACTGTAATGTAATCCTTGCTCTACGCATTATGACGTGGGGCCAAAGTCCAAAAGGAGGTGCTCTAATGAGAAATTATGAATTATCAGTTGTGTTATTCTCAACATTAAGCGAAGAAGAAAAAGTAGCTACACTTGAAAAAGTGAAAGATCTTATCGTACGTTTTGGTGGAGAAATCACAAACGTTGACGATTGGGGTAAAAGAAAACTTGCTTATGAAATTAATAAGCAAAGAGAAGGTTTCTACTACTTTATCCAATTCCAAGCTGAAACATCTGTTCCAGCTGAAATCGAAAGCAGAATTCGTATTATGGAAACTGTTCTTCGTTATTTAATCGTATCTCTTGATGAAAAATAGTAATTACCTGAAGAAAGGGGTCGGAGTATGAATAAAGTTATGTTAATGGGACGTCTAACTAGAGACCCAGAAGTACGTTATTCACAATCAGCTAATCCTGTTGCAGTAGCAAGATATGGTATTGCTGTAAGAAGACAATTTACTAAACCTGGTGAGCCAGATGTAGACTTTTTCAATATTGTTTCATTTGGAAAAGCAGGAGAGTTTGCAGAAAAATACTTTAAAAAAGGTCAAATGATTGCAGTTGTGGGTAGACTTCAGGTAAATACTTGGGAAGATGCACAAAAAGTTAAGCATACGTCAGTAGATGTAATAGCTGAAGAGCAACATTTTGCTGAAAGTAGATCCTCTGCTGAATCACGTGGTGTAATGATGGATACTCCAACAAGTGTAAATGCACCAAATCCCTCTTCAGGAAATATGGCAAGTGGGTTTACACCTACTAACTTTGATGAAGATGACGATTTACCATTTTAATTAATATTAATTAAAGAAGGAGGGAATACACAATGGCAATGCAAAAAAGACACAATCGTAGAAGACGTAAAATAAATCAATTTGCTGGTGATAATATCAAAAAGATTAACTATAAAGATATTAACACTTTAAAGAAATTTATCTCTGAAAGAGGTAAAATTCTTCCTAGAAGAATTACAGGTAACTCTGCGAAAGCACAACGTAAACTTACAGTTGCTATCAAACGTGCAAGACACATCGCACTTTTACCATATACACAAGACTAAGAGTAATGAACTTTATAAACTTATAAAGAGATAAATAAGCACACACCAATATGCACACACCACTGCTTCGGCAGTGGTTTTTTGTTGTGCATAAGCTAAGTATGAATAGTAGGGGATATAGTATAGAATTGCAATGAACACTAGAATTAAAGGTCTTCAGTATGATATAATAAAGAAATATTAATTCATAGTATTTGAGCAGAATAAAGGAGGCACAATTTCATGGATTCAAATGCAAAGAGCATAGTAAGTAGAATATGCTTAATAGCAATATATATAGCATTAGGTATAGTGGGACTATATCATGCCATAGGCTTAGCACTATTTCCTATTATTGCAGTGCCATCAATCATTTATTTTATAACAAATAAATTGGATAAAAGACAGCATATAATTTTTCAACTTATAGTTAGTATAGGAATATATTTAGTAACTAGTAATTTAATTTGTATACTAGTTTACCTAGTGAGCGTGTGTGTTCCAACATATGTGATTTTATATTTTTATAAAGAGGACTTTCCTCTACCTAATATTATTATGTATGCTACTTTGTCCCTAGCAGTAGTGGTTTTAGTTTTTTTCGTACTAATGAAATATTTGGGTATAGATTTTGAAGCCTATTATTTAAGTATTTTAGAGAGCATAAAAGATGTTCCATTAGATAGTATTAAGGAATGGCTAGCCGTACAAAACACAAACCTTACATCTACTAATGTAACTGAGCTAAGCTTAGAAATGAAACAGCTTATCAATTCAGTAGTAGATGCTATGCAATCTGTCTACAGTGCTCTAATTATTTTACAATTACTTATAACTACAGGTATTGCAGTTATTATAGTTAATATAGTGATTAGACATAAAAACAAGAAATTCCCATCATTAGTAGAGCTCCTTAATTTTAGGTTATCAAAAATGTCAGTACTCATTTTATTTATTTCAACAATTGCTATTGCTTCAAATGGAGATGAAAGTGCTAGATGGAGTATATTAGGATTAAATGTGGTATTTTTCCTAATGACACTATTTCAGATGGTAGGTGCGCTTGCTTTAGTAGCAATAGTAAATAGAGCAAGTATTAGTAAAGGAATAAAGGTATTAGGTTTAGTTACTGTATTTATACTACTTTCAATATCACCTTATTTAGTTATGTTTTTTGGATGTTTAGATACCATATTTAATTATAGAAAGGTTAAAATTGTAGTTTAAGTGAGGAAAGGAAAATAAAATGAAAAGCAAGAGAAAAAAGAGTTTTTCGTATGCCATGGTCATTTTTAGGTTTACACAGGCTTTAGTTACTTTGGGGCTACTTACACAGCTACAACGGGTATTTAGTGCACCACAAGCCATATTAAGCCTACTTATTTATGCTATTCTTTTAATCGTTAGTATATTTAGCGAACGAGAAGTTAATCGTTATATTAAATTGCAGGTAGGTAAACAAGTAGATGAAATAACTACTATTAAAGATAGTATGTTTTCAAATGTGCAGATACCAGTAGTTATAATTGAAGAAATAGGCACAATTAGATGGACTAATGTGGCATTTAAGGGCATGTGTAAAGATAAGGAATTATTAGGGAAGAATATTAAGTCATTATTTCCGGACCTGAAATTAGGCGATTGGATTAACAATAAACAGGCTATTAATAAATGCTTTCATTTAAACGGAAATACTTACCGAATTATTGTGGAGAGTTTTCATAGAGGAGAACAAGACGAAATCAATAAACAGATTGTTTATTTTCTAGATTACACTGAAAATGAAAAGCTTAAAAATCAAATTCAAGAAGAACGATGCATGATGGGATATTTATGCATTGACAATATTGATGAGATTACGCACAGCATAGAAGAAGTAAGGCGTCCAATGCTGATGGCTATAATTGATCGAAAGATTAATTTATGGTTTAAAGAAAGAGAAGTTGTTATAGCTAAAATAGAACGTGATAAGTATATTATGGTTTTTAATAAAAGAGAATTAGAACGCATGAAAGAAACTAAATTTGATATATTAGATGAAATGCGTAATATTCAAGTAGGAAATGAACTACCCGTTACTGTAAGTTTGGGAATAGGGTTTAACCTAAAATCCTTATTAAGTTCAAAAGAAGATGCTAGAATAGCCTTTGATTTGGCACAAGGTAGAGGTGGAGATCAAGCTATTATTAAAAACAATGATAAATATACTTTTTATGGTGGAAAAACAAAGGAAGTAGAAAAAAGTGCACGAGTAAAAGTAAGGTTAAAGGCCTATGCATTCAAGGAACTTCTCCATGAAGCAGATAAAATTTATATTATGGGACACAAAGGCATTGATATGGATTGCTTAGGTGCTGCTATGGGTGTATATAGAGCAGCTTCTATTATGGGTAAAAAGGCTCATATTATTTTAGATGGTCCTACCTTTGCAGTTAAGGGATTGTATGATAGAATAGTACAATCTAAAGAATATGAAGACCTATTTATTACCCATGAAGAAGCAGAGAAAGAAATAAAACGAGATACTTTATTAGTTATTGTGGATACACATCGCCGTAGCTACTTAGAATACCCTGAGCTTTTAGATAAAGCAGAAAAGGTAGTAGTATTCGATCACCATAGAAAGAGTACAGACTATATTGAAGATGCTGTTTTAACATATTTAGAGCCATTTATTTCATCTACTTGTGAAATGATAGCTGAGATTTTAAACTATTTAACCGATAAAGTTAAATTAACACCTATTGAAGCTGATGCACTTTTGGCAGGTATTACAATTGACACTAAAAATTTCGTATTTAAAGCAGGCGTAAGAACATTTGAAGCTGCTGCATTTTTAAGAAGGAATGGAGCTGATAGCAGCCGAGTTAGATTGCTCTTTCAAAATGATATGGAAACATATAAAGTACGAGCTATCGCAATACAAAATGCTGAAATATGGAATGAGAATATGGCTGTAACAGAGGTTAATAGTCAAGTGGCAAATTCAAATATTATTGCAGCACAAGTGGCTGATGAACTTTTAAATATTAAAGGTATAGTGGCATCCTTTGTATTAACTGTAGTTGATAATTGTGTACTTATTAGTGCTAGGGCATTAGCAGATACTAATGTACAGCGGATAATGGAACTTCTTGGTGGAGGCGGGCATTTAGGAATTGCAGGTGCACAGCTTAAAGACACAACAATTAAAGAAGCAAAAACTTATTTAAGGGATGCAATTAATAAGTACTTTGAGGAAGGAGAAATATAATGAAAGTAATATTAACACAAGATGTAAAAAAAGTTGGTAAAAAAGGTGAAGTATTAGAGGTTAAAGATGGATATGCACGTAATGCATTATTTCCAAAAGGACTAGCAGTAGAAGCTAATGCAGTTAATTTAAATCAAAGAATGTTAGAACAAAAGGCTGAAGATAAGCGTAAGCAGCAAGAATTAGATGAAGCACAAGCCATTGCAGATAAAATAAATGACAAAGAACTAAAATTGGCAGTCAAAATAGGTGAAGGTGGAAAAGTATTTGGTTCTGTAACATCTAAAGAGATTGCTGAAGCACTTGAAAAAGAATACGGTATTAAGGTTGATAAAAAGAAAATTCAACTAAAAGAAGCGATCAAAGGCTTAGGTGGACAAAAAGTGACTATAAAATTACATGCTAAAGTAGTAGCTACAGTTCAAGTACTAGTTGTTGGTGCATAATAGCCTACTAAGATACGACTAGTATAAATGTAATAAGAAAGAGGAGAACTGTCCTATGGAGCAAATACAAAACATGAGAATTCCTCCACATAGCATTGAAGCCGAACAATCTGTTATTGGGTCAATGATTATGGATCATGACGCAGTTATTGTTGCAAGTGAATTATTAAGATCAGAAGATTTTTATAGACCTGATCATGCACAAATTTATGCAGCAATTATGGAGTTATACACCACAGGTAATCCAATAGACCTTATTACCATTCAAGATAAACTAGTTCAGAAAGGTGTATTAGAGCAAATTGGAGGTATAAGCTATATTGCTGAACTAGCAAGCTCTGTACCTACCTCAGCACATATTAAGCAATATGCAAAGATTGTAGAGGAAAAAGCAACACTTAGAAGACTTATAAAGGCAAGTAATGAGATATCAGCTAAGAGTTTTGATGGTGAAGAGCCATTAGATAATATTATGGGGTTTGCTGAAAAGCAAATCTTCGATATTCTTCAAAATAAGAAGACGGAAGATTTTACAGGGATTGATGAGATTGTATTAACTTCTATTGAAAAGATTGAGGAAGCACATAAAAGTCAAGGTGGGATTACAGGAATTGAAACAGGATTTATTGACTTAGATCATCGTACAGCAGGGCTTCAACCATCAGACTTAGTATTAGTGGCAGCGAGGCCTTCCATGGGAAAGACAGCATTTGCACTTAATATTATTCAGACAGCAGGTATTAAGAATAAGAAGAGTGTAGCAGTTTTCAGTCTGGAAATGTCAAAGGATCAATTAGTAAGTCGTATGCTTTGTGCAGAAGCAATGGTGGATTCACAGAAGGCAAGAACAGGCGCTCTTGAAAAAGATGATTGGGATAAATTAGCTCAAAGTATTCCTAATATTGCCAATTCGAGAATCTTCATTGATGATACAGCAGGGATTAATGTGATGGAGATGAGAGCTAAATGTCGTAGATTAAAGATGGAAAAAGGCTTAGATCTGATCATGATTGACTATCTACAATTAATGAGTGGAACAGGTGATGGTGCATCAAGACAACAAGAGATATCAGATATTTCACGTTCTTTAAAAGCATTAGCTAGAGAAATGAATGCACCTGTTATTGCCTTATCTCAGCTCTCACGTGCTTGTGAAACTAGAACAGATCATAGACCTATGTTATCTGACTTACGTGAATCTGGGGCCATTGAGCAAGATGCAGACGTGGTTATGTTCTTGTATAGGGATGAATACTACCATCCAGATACAGAAAAGAAAAATGTGGGTGAAGTCATTATTGCTAAACAAAGAAATGGTCCTACAGGGACTGTAGAATTAGTTTGGTTAGGACAATATACAAAGTTTGCTAATATGCAACATTAATATTAAATAACATATAAAAGCACTTTATAAAATAAGCATTAATGCTATGATTTTATAAGGTGCTTTTATTAAAATGATATTAGAATAATGAAGTGCATATTTGAGTTAACAGAATGATAACTTTTGTTATAGAGGGGAATAGAAATGATTAATTATCAATTTGAAAAAATTACAGAAGACCATATAGACGCTATAAGAGAAATTTATATGTATTATATTAAAAACTCAACAGCCACCTTTCATAAGAAAGAAATAACAAGACAAGAGATGGCAGATTTAGTTTTATTTGAAAATACTAAGTATGAAAGTTATATTATAAAGTTAAAAGAAGATATATGTGGATATGTTATCTTAACTCAGTATAAAGTAAGGGAGGCATTTGATCAAACTGCCGAGGTAACAATTTATCTTAAGAATGGCTATGAAGGAAAAGGAATAGGAAAAAGAGCCCTTACGTTTATTGAAGAGCGTGCAAGAACAAAAGAATTACATACATTAATTGCATTGATTTGCGGTGAAAATAAAGGAAGTATAGCATTATTTGAAAAGTGTGGGTATGTGAAATGTGCTCACTATAGAGAAGTAGGAAATAAGTTTAATAGATGGCTAGACTTATTATCATATCAAAAAATATTATAAAAAAATAATTACATACTAAATTTTAACAATTATGTAATTAAAGAATTGTAATACTGTAAAAATATGGTATAATATCTTCAGAAGGCTACAAATGATGAGGTGAGGATATGTTACATGAAAAAGATTTCTTGACGGTTAAGGATGTAGCAGAAATGCTAGAAACAGAACCTTACGTTTTAAGATTTTATGAAAAAGAACTTAATTTGACAATTAAGAGAAATAACAAGGGCCATAGAGTATACAGTATGGAAGATGTGGAGATGTTCAAGAAGATCCAGGAGATGAGAGAGCAAGGGTTGCAATTAAAGGCTATAGAAGGGATTGTACATGCATCTAACGAAGAAGTAAGAGAAACCTATGAGCAATTAACTACCATTCAAATAGCTCCTGTAACAGCTTTAAAACGTCAAGAAACATTAGATGTAGATATCACAGATATGGAAGATGGTAAGGTGAAACAATTCTCACTGATGATGAAAGAAATGTTTATGCAAGCTTTAGTAGAATACAGTGATCAATCAAAATGGGAAATGAAAGAAACAATAAAAAAAGAAGTTGATGTGGCAGTTGAGGAAAAAATAGCAGAACTCAAAGTGCTCCAAGCTAATAAAGATGAAGAATATTATAAAAAATTAGATGAAGCAATGAGAGAAGTACAAAAAATGAGAAAAGAAATGAGTGAGGATAAAGGAGACAATAAAAAAGAAAAAGCTTCCTTTTGGAACAGATTTTTTAAAGAAAAAAATCAAGCAGCAGAGCTATAATAATAGAAGAGTAAGGGCATTTTTATAAATTAATAGGTTTAATTAGGATAAGTAAATAAAAAATAGACACGTCATTCAACGTGTCTATTTTTTATTAGAATTTACTCAATTAATAATAGGTAAATTATGCTTCTTGAAAATTTGAGATGCTTTATTAGTTGCTTCTATATTTGGTTCTATTGTGTCTGTTAATTCATATTCATATCCAAGTTGTTCCCATTTATATTCACCCATCTTATGGAATGGGAGTATATCAATACGCTCTACATTAGTTAAGGTATCTAGGAAACTAGCTAGAGCTTCGATATCTTCTTCATTATCTGTGAGATTAGGAACAAGTACATAACGAATCCAGATAGGAATACCACGTTTTTCTAAATGTTTAGCTAAAGCTAATGTACGATCTAAGGGAACTCCTGTTAAATCTTTATAAATATCCTTATTGTAGCTCTTAATATCTAAAAGAACGAGATCTGTATAATCTAAAACAGGATCGGCTTTTTCAATATCTACATAACCAGAAGTGTCGATAGTAGTATGCAAGCCATTTTCTTTACATTTTATGAAAAGATCTCTTACGAAGTCTGCTTGTAAGAAAGGTTCTCCACCACTAACAGTAACTCCACCGTTAGATGCTTTCATAAAACTTTTGTATTTTAGTATATCTTTAATGAGTTCCTCTGTATCAGCTTCTTTGCCATCTTGTAGCTTCCATGTATCTGGATTGTGACAATATTTGCATCTAAGAGGACATCCTTGTGTAAAGACGATATAACGAAGACCTGGTCCATCTACGGCTCCACAAGTTTCTATTGAGTGAATTCTACCTTTCATGACTGATTCCTCCTGATTATTTTTATATTATAAATGAATGAAATTACTTTATTATTATAAAGTATACATAAAGAGGATGTAAACACCCTCTTTATGTAAAATAGATAATGATGAAATTAGAAACGTTCGTGGAATGTTCTATTAATAATATCTAATTGTTGTTCTCTTGTTAAACGAATGAAACGAACAGCGTATCCAGATACACGAACTGTAAGTTGAGGATAATTTTCTGGATGATCCATAGCATCTAATAATGTTTCACGTTGAAGTACGTTAACATTGATGTGATGTGGATTTTGTGCAAAGTATCCATCAAGAAGAGCAGAAAGATTTATAGTTTGTTCATCTGCTGTTTTACCAAGCGCACTTGGAACGATAGAGAAAGTATTAGAAATACCATCTAAGGAATCTCTATATGGAAGTTTAGCAACTGAAGCAAGAGAAGCTAAAGCACCCTTAACATCTCTTCCGTGCATTGGGTTAGCACCAGGAGCAAGAGGTTGACCTTTTTTACGTCCATCAGGTGTGTTACCTGTTTTCTTACCATAAACAACGTTTGATGTAATTGTAAGAACAGATGTTGTTGGCACTGAATTTCTATATGTGTGAAGTTTTCTGATTTTGTTCATGAAGCTAGAAACAACCATTACAGCCAAATCATCAGCACGGTCATCGTTGTTACCGTATGCAGGGTATTCCCCTTCAATTTCATAATCTGTAGCAAGACCTGTTTCGTCTCTGATTACTTTAACTTTGGCATATTTAATAGCTGATAAAGAGTCAGCAACTACTGAAAGTCCAGCAATACCTGTAGCAAATGTACGAACGATATCTTTATCATGAAGAGCCATTTCTAATGATTCATAGCAATATTTATCATGCATATAGTGAATAACATTTAAAGTATCTACATAAACTCTAGCAATCCAGTCCATCATAACATCAAATTTTTCCATTACTTCATCAAAGTCAAGATATTCAGATGTGATTGGTTGATATTTAGGTGCAATTTGTTCACCAGACATTTCATCACGACCACCATTGATAGCGTAAAGTAATGTTTTAGCAAGGTTAGCACGAGCACCAAAGAATTGCATTTGTTTACCAATTCTCATAGCAGATACACAACATGCAATACCGTAATCATCGCCCCAGAATGATCTCATCATATCATCATTTTCATATTGAATAGAGCTTGTTTGGATAGATAAATCTGAACAGAATTTTTTGAAAGCTTCTGGTAAGTGTGTTGACCAAAGTACTGTTAAGTTTGGTTCTGGTGATGGACCAAGGTTAACTAATGTGTGAAGTACACGGAATGTATTTTTAGTTACAAGTGTACGTCCATCTATACCCATACCACCAAGAGATTCTGTTACCCAAGCTGGGTCTCCAGAGAATAATTCATTGTATTCAGGAATACGAAGGAAACGAACCATACGAAGTTTCATTACGAAGTGATCAATGAATTCTTGGATTTCTGTTTCTGTATATGTACCTTCTTTAAGGTCTCTTTCAGCATAGATATCAAGGAAAGTAGATGTACGGCCGATTGACATAGCAGCACCATCTTGTTGTTTAATAGCACCAAGGTAACCGAAGTATAACCATTGGATAGCTTCCTTTGTATCTTTTGCTGGTTTTGTAATGTCGAAACCATAGTTAGCAGCCATTTTTGCCAGGTCTTTAAGAGCGATAATTTGTTCTGATGTTTCTTCACGATCACGTACAATAGATTCTGTCATTGGTGTAACGTCTAATTGATTCATTTGTTCTTGTTTTTCTTTTACTAAGAAATCAATACCATATAAAGCAACACGGCGGTAGTCACCGATAATACGTCCACGTCCATAAGCATCAGGAAGACCTGTAATAATATGGCTATGACGAGCAGCTCTCATATCTTTTGTATAAGCAGAGAATACAGCTTCATTATGAGTTTTGCGATATTTAGAGAAGATTTCCTCTGTTTGAGAATCTAATTCATAACCATATGATTTAAGTGCATTTTTAACAGTACGTACACCACCATTTGGCATAATATTTCTTTTAAGTGGTTTATCAGATTGAAGACCCACAATTTGTTCAAGATCTTTATTTAAATAGCCAGCACCATGAGAAGTAAGTGTAGATGGTACTTTTGTTTCAGCATCTAAAATACCTTTTTTTCTTTCTTCGTCCATAAGTTCAAGTACTTGTTTCCAAAGAGCTGTTGTAGCTGCTGTTGGACCTTGTAAGAAAGAGCTATCACCTTCATATGGTGTGTAGTTTTTTTGAATGAAATCTCTTACATCTACTTCTTTAGACCAGATACCTGCTTCAAAACCATTCCATTGTTCAAACATTAATCATCATCTCCTTAAGATAATTTGAGAAAGTTATAATTACGCTGTCAAGTTAAAAAATAAATAATTAAAAGTAATCATTTGATTAATACGAATATATTATATAATGTATACTGTATACACGTCAAGTTTTTTAGTGTTAAATAAATTACAAAGAATAGAACATTATCATAGAAATTTTTGGTTATATAATATTATTACGAATAATAGTAATAATAAGATGGTAGAAGTATAGTTTTTTTATGTTTTTTATACTATAATTAAGATAAGGAAGATAAATAATAAGAATAAGTTAAAGGCTTAATTTATTTTAGGTTATTAACCTCTTTACACTTATAATCATCTCCATTATACTTAGTGAATAAGATATTATATATAAATAAGAGCAATTCATCTAGAAAGGATGTGATTTGAATGAAAATAGAAAAGATAAGCGATACTCAAATTCAGGTCACTTTAAATCACTCAGATCTTATCGATAGAAATCTGAAACTTAGTGAATTAGCCTATGGTTCTAAAAAAGCCCAAGCTTTATTTAAAGATATGATGGCTAGAGCTTATGAAGACTTTGGTTTTGAAACAGATAATGTGCCATTAATGATAGAAGCTGTGCCTTTATCTACAGACAGCATTATGATTGTTGTTACTAAAGTTGAAGATCCATCACAAATTGAACAAAAATTAGAAGCTATTGGAGAAAGGCCTACACATAGAACATTTAAAGAACCAGAGGAAGATAGATTAACGGATTTAGCATTGATGGGAAGAGATACTGATCAATCTGAGGTGCAGAGACCTGTAAGTAGTAGTAAACAGTTAACGTTTTTATTTAATGAATTTGACAGTGCATGTATGGCTGCACATCGTATACAACCAATGTTTGCGGGAGATAATTCATTATATAAATACAACGATAAATACTTTTTAGTATTTGGAAAAAACAAGAAAGCCAATGTGAATAGTGAAGCATTAGCAAGTTTGTTAGAAGAATTTGGTAGTAAATGTCCATCTACTGAGCTTGATGAAAGTTTCCTTAAAGAGCATGGTAAAGTAATGATTTATTTACATGCTATAGATGTACTTACTAAATATTTATAACAACAAAAAGAGTGGTTTTAAAGTTATATACTTTAAAATCACTCTTTTCTGTTTAGAGGATAGTTAAAATCTAAGACTTAGGCTCGAAGGATTCACAATCAGTACATTCAACTTGAGTAGGATGTTTTTCGTGAGTACCTACCATAATCTGTTGTAACGTACAATAGTTTTCAGTTCCTGCATGATATAGACAAGAATCAACTGTACAACCAATGCTTGGATTTTTCTTCATAAATAAGCCTCCTAGAAATATAATAAAGTGTTAACTACATGATTAGGATGCCTTGTTTATAAGAAAATATTTATAGAAACAAATGAAAAAAACATCCTAAAGAAGGATGTTTTTCTCATTTGTTTATTATTCTACAGTTGCAAGAAAATCATTAAGCTCTGCTACTAATGCATCTGCATCAATACCATGAACCATACATGCATCAGCAAGAGATTCCATTTGTGAAGATGGACATCCAAGGCAGTGCATACCTGAATTCATTAAAATAGGAATAACACCTTGGTTTACTTGGAGAATTTCTCCGATAATCATATCTTTTGTAATTTGTTTTGCCATGTCAAAACTCCTTTCTTTTATAAGCATTTCAAATTTATTTTAAACCTAATAGTAATACAAATCTTGTATCCTACTTATATTATAAGTAGAATGTGACTTGTTTTCAACTTTTATTCTTAAAATTAAGAGAGTCCCATAAGTTTTGGAACAATTTGTTTTTTACGAGAAAACACATCTTTAAGGAAAATGCTATCATCAGTAGGATCTAAACCAAATAGTACCTCAGCTAAACGTTTTTCGCGTCCTGTAACGATAAGTTCAGTTCCACCTACTACAATATCTGTAACCATTAGTAAGCAGAGGTCAAGATTTTCTTTTTCTTCTAAATGGTGCATTTCTTCTAAGATTTTATCTTTAATCTTAAATAAGCTTTTAAAGTCACCAGTATTAACCTGAGCTACACTAATATTATATTTTCCAACAGCGAATGCTTTTCTATCAATATTGAGTAGTTCCGCTGGTGAAGTACCTTCTAAAGAAGTACCAGCAGCAAGCAGTTCGGCACCATAAGTATATAAATCAACTTCAGCAATTTCTGCTAGTTTTTTAGCAATACGCACGTCATCTGGTGTACAAGTTGGAGATTTAAAAATAAGTGTATCAGATAAAATAGCGCTAAGCATAATACCTGCAATCTCTTTAGGTGGCATTATATTTTTTTCTTCATACATCTTTCCAATAATAGTATTGGTACATCCTACAGGTTCAGCACGAAGGAATAGAGGATTACCTGTATCAATATTGGCAATACGATGGTGATCAATAATCTCTAGTATTTCAGCTTGTTCAATACCATCTGCACTTTGACTTCTTTCATTATGATCTACTAAAATAACCTTTTTCTTTTGAATATCTAAAAGGTGTCGCTTAGAAATAAGTCCTTTAACTAATCCTTCCTGGTCTAAGATTGGGAAGTGACGGTAAGAAGTATTAAGCATAACTTGTTTAACTTCATCTAGATAATCATCTGTTTCAAAATAAGTGATATCATCTTTCTTTAAAATATTTTTTACAGAAATACTTTGTGAAATCATTTTAATTGTCTTAAAGAAAGAATAAGGTGTACAGATAACAGCGCAGCTTAAATCCGTAGGAAGTTCTAAATTGATATTATCCATATTTTGATCTGTAATAATAACTGCCCCTGCTCCAGAATTTAAAGCTTTTTGAATACGGTCACTACTTGGACCAGTAATAATAATATCTGTATCAGCAAGCTCTGTATGATCATCAATAGAAGCAGTTGTATAAACATCTCCTAAAACGTAAGCATGAGGATAAGAGCCAGTTATAACCTTACCATCTAAAACTGAAGCAACGTTGATAAATGGTGTTTTATGATTTTTAAGAACAGATCCATCTGTTAAGCCAATATAAGTCTTAGCAATATCAGATATAGAAATAACACCAGCTAGCTTGTGGTCATGATACAAAACTGGAATCATTTGACGTCCATTTTCAGTCATAACATTCCAAGCTTTTTTTACTGAATCAACCACATAAACTGGAGGTACATTATAAAAATTCATATCACTTACTTGTGGTTTGATATTTTCAAGTAAACGAGGTGCTTTAACACCAAAATAATCTAAGGCAAACTGTGTTTCCTTACTTATTTTACCTAAACGAACAGCTTCAACATTTTCATTACCTAATGCACGTTTTAGGTGTGCATACGAGATACATGCACATATTGAATCTGTGTCAGGATTTTTATGTCCGAAAATATATATTTTTTTATCCATAGAGTCTCCTTTATTTATAGTAAAAATTAACTTGATGTGCTAAAAATGTATAATTATAGTGTGAATAACTAAAAATAAATTTATTACAAATTCTAGTGGAAAATTCAGTAATATCATGCCTTATTTGGCACAGGATAAAATAAAGATAGCAATATACTTACTGAATGTCAATAATGAAATGGAACCCAATTTAAAATAGAAGAATTTAAAGAGGAATATCGAACGTTTTTATTAAAATATCAATAAATATTCGAGTAAATATTGATTTTTAAATTGACATTTGATATGATAAATATGTTTCAAATGTAAAAAAATGTTTAAAATATGGAAAGGGTGTGTAAGCAATGCCAACTAAAGTCATTATCGGTGCACAATGGGGCGATGAAGGAAAAGCAAAAATTATAGATATTTTATCTGAAAAAGCAGATGTAGTTGTACGTTGCCAAGGAGGTAACAATGCAGGACATACAGTAGCAGTAGATGGAGATGTCTATAAATTCCAATTAATTCCTTCAGGAATATTATATACTGGAAAGAAATGTATTGTAGCCAACGGTGTTGTGATTGATCCAGAAGGTATTTTGGGGGAAATAGATGGTTTAGTAGCTAAAGGGATTGATGTAAGTACGTTAAGAATTAGTTCTAGAGCACACCTTGTTATGCCATATCATAAAGCATTAGACCGTGCAAAAGAGTCTATCCAAGCAAAGGATGGTAAAGATATAGGGACAACTATGAAGGGAATTGGTCCATGTTATATGGATAAAGCAGAACGTTCAGGCGTACGTATATGTGACCTTTATCATGAAGAAGTATTTGCAGAAAAGGTAAGAGCAAATGTTGCAGTTAAAAATGATATGCTAAAATATGTGTATCATCAAGAAGAACAATTTGATGCAGAGGAAATTATTGCAGCTTATAAAAAATATGCAGAAAGATTAAAACCGTTCGTAGAAGATACAACTGTAAGTGTATATGAAGCTATTAAAGAAGGTAAGGAAGTTCTATTTGAGGGTGCTCAAGGAACACTTCTTGACCTTGACCTAGGTACTTATCCATATGTTACATCTTCTCATCCTGTAACTGGTGGTGCTTGTATCGGAGCAGGAATTGGACCAACGATGATTGATAGTTGTATTGGCGTTATGAAAGGGTATATTACTCGTGTAGGTAAGGGACCATTTCCAACAGAGTTAAATGATGAAATTGGAGATCGTATCAGAGAAGAGGGGCATGAGTTTGGAACAGTAACAGGTCGTCCAAGACGTTGTGGATGGTTTGATGCTGTTATTGGTGAATTTGCAGTAAGAACAAGTGGTTTAACAGAAATTGCACTTAATAAAATAGATGTTCTTAAAGATTTAGATGTTGTTAAAATCTGTGTTGGATATGAATTTAATGGTGAGATTATTAAATATTTCCCAGCAAGTCTTGAAGACCTAGAACTTTGCAAGCCAGTATATGAAGAAATGGAAGGATGGGGAGATATCTCTCATATTCGTTCATATGAAGCATTACCTGAAAGTGTAAAGAAATATCTTGCTCGTATCGAAGAACTTATTGGATGTAAGATTACAATGGTTGGAGTAGGACCTAACAGAGATCAAAACATTATTATTAATAAGTAGAAATGAAAAAGGAGTGTTCAAAACGAGGTAAGCAGTTTTGAACACTCTCTTCTTCTCTATATTTATACACTATAAGCTGTATTTTTGATGAGAGAGGGCATTTATATAATAAAATTTTTTGTATGTCTATCTTCATTATAAAATCATATGTATTAGATAAACTAATAATACAAATTTTAAATGAAGTGATTGAACTTTTGGAAATAAGTTATAATGTTATTTAAAAAAGTAAAAAATAGTTTATAATAAAAATATCTTATTTAAGGAGGAAAATGTATGAATTCAGATGGAATGAACAGAGATTTCGCAACCTATTATGATCAAAGTAATAGGGAGGCGGCTGCAAAGAAAACGATGTTGGGCGTATATAGTTGGATGACAGTTGCATTACTTATAACTGCTGTTACGGGCTTATATGTTGCTAGTAATATAAATATGCTTTATTCAGTTGTTAAAAGCTATTGGATATTTGCAATTGCAGAAGTTGTGATAGTTATTGCACTAAGTGCAAGAGCACATAAAATGAGTAGCCTTGCAGCAAAAGGTTGGTTTATTGTTTATTCAATACTAAACGGTATTACCTTATCATCCATATTTCTGTTATACGAGATAGGAACAATAGGTTATGCTTTTCTAGTAACTGCAGGTGTATTTGCCGTTATGACTATTTATGGTTATGTTACTAAGACGGACCTTTCTAAGATTGGTAATTTATTTGTAATGGCATTATTTGGCCTTGTTATTGCAACATTTGTAGGATTTTTCATTAATACACCAGGCTATACTATGGCATTAATGTATGTAACTGTATTTATTTTCATAGGATTAATAGGTTGGGATACTCAGAAAATAAAACAGTATGCTTATGCACAAGCAGATTCAAATGGCACATTAAATAATGCAAGTATTTTAGGTGCTTTAACTTTATACCTTGATTTTATTAATATCTTTATCAGTTTAGTAAGGATATTTGGAAGTAGAGATTAATACGTATTAAGAGAAGTCGTATCACAAGAAAGAGCTATTCCTATAGATTAGAAAAATTAATCTACTAGGAATAGCTCTTTTATTATGATGTTTTTTGAAAAAATAGCTTAAATAGAATCATTAGCAGCAATCATTGTGCAAATAGAAGAAAGAAAATGGGCATAATCTACAGGTACCCATACTTTATTTTCTAATTTGAATTCAAAACTTTGTGCATGAAGATCAGTAGAAGGTTTAGCTACTTTATAGCCTTTTATTAATTCATCTATGTAAGTATTCATTAAATCTTGTAAATAAAGATTTTCGTCTTTATAGGTACTAATATCAATAGTTTCTAGAGCGACCTTTACAGCACTTGCATCAATAGCTTTATAATCAAGATAAGAGGTTGAAAGTTCTACGGTACACTTTTTAGAACTCTCAGATGAAGTAATTCTAGCTGTGGCATTAAGCTTATGAAGAGCTGACAAGTAAGCTTCAGTTAAATTTTGCAATTGAGTTTCAGTAATCTTAACACCATCTTCAGTAGTAAGAGCCGATTGGATATTTTGTTTTAAAGTGGTTGTTATGTGGTCTATAGTTGTTTGGGCGCTTTCTTCAGAAAAGCCTATTTCCATAAGAGGAGTAGCATTTTGTTTAACAATAAGTTCATAAAAATCAAGTGCAATGAAGTTGGCACCTCTAGGAGAACTACAACCTACTAACAAAATAGAAGATAATAAAAAAATAACAGGTATTAATAAAAAACGTTTATGATGTTTCAATTATTTCAACTCCCAGTATAAAATAGATTACTTATTTAAGCATAATAGGTTAATAAAGAATAGTCAAATAATTTAATAGAGAAGGTTGTCTGGGCAGGAGACAAAATAATATTTATTACAATTTGGTCAGAAATACGTAGAAAAAAGAAATATATGTTATACTATAAAAGTTAGAGGAGGATAGAATGATGCTAAAAAAAGTCATATTAGGAGTAATAGCAGTAGCATTAGTAGTAACTGCTTATTTTACTGTAAATAAAGTACAAAAAGTAGGGGAATTAGTAGACCCACTAACATACTTTGATGAATTTAAGAATAATACTAATAACTTAGTTTATAAAGATGAGAGAATAGGCTTAACAGAACCTGTGATTATAATCAATGATCAGATATATGTTTCATATAGTTTTGCCAATACTTATGTAAGTGATATTATTTTCTATGATGAAGTTGAAAAAGTAATGACTTTAACAAATGCAAGAGAAATAGTTAGACTCTATCCTGGAAAAGAAAATGAGATTGAGTTTGCAGGGATAAAAGGAAAGTATTCTTTAGAGGAAAAAGATGGGGAGCTTTATGTATCAGCTCATTTATTAGAGGACTTCTTTAATGTAAGAATAGAAAAAGGAAAAGATGAGCGCTTATTTATAGCTTATGATGATAGAGAAGAACAAGAACAAGCAACTATTGCAAGAAAAACAAGTTTGCGTACACATCCTAGACAAAAATCAACAGTAGTAGAAAATCTAGGAAAAGGACAAAACGTCATTATTTATGCTGAAGAAGATGGATTTGCAAGAGTTAGAAGTGAAAATGGTATCATAGGTTATGTGCCTTCTTCTAGTTTAAAGGCTAGAGAAACGATAGAAGCTAAAGCAGTACCAGAAGTAGAAGCTTGGCCAATTAATCCATTAGGAGAAACAGTAAAGTTAGTATGGGATCAAATGACAAATGCTAATGTTGGAAACTGGACTTCAGCTAAATATGCCAATGTAGATAAATTAAATGTTATTTCACCAACATGGTTTGAATTTGCAGATGAAACAGGAGTCTTAGTAGATAGAGGAACAGCAGAGTATGTGAAGTCTGCTCATGACAGAGGACTTCAAGTATGGCCTATTATAAGTCATAGTTTTACTAATACTGGGTTAACTAAGGAAATTCTGCTAAGTAGTGAAAAGCGTCAATATGTGATTCAACAAATTATTGATAAAGCTAAAGTATACAATTTTGATGGTATTAATGTGGATATTGAAAATGTACAAAATGAAACGAGTGCTGCATGGGTACAGTTTATGAGAGAGCTTTATCCACAGCTTAAAGCAGAAGGACTTATCGTTAGCGTAGACGTGTATATGCCATCTAACTGGTCAGGTCATTATGAAAGAGAAAAAGTTTCAGCAGTAAGTGATTATTTCATTGTTATGGCGTATGATCAACATTGGTCTGGGTCTGAAACTGCTGGTTCTGTATCAGAGATCAGTTGGGTAGATGAGGGCATTCAAAACACATTAAAAGAAGTACCAAAAGAAAAGTTAGTATTAGGAATGCCTTTTTACACAAGGTTGTGGATAGAAACAAGTGAAGGTTTATCATCTAAGCCATATGGTATGACCTCAGCAAAACAACTAGTAGATCAATGGGGAATTACACCTGAGCTAGATTCGGTAAGTGGTCAATATTATGCAGAAGTACAAAAAGGTAATGAAACTTATAAATTATGGATTGAAGACTATAGCTCAATTAGTAAACGTATAGCTATTATGGAAAAATATGAACTTGCAGGTTATGGGGCTTGGAAACTAGGCTTAGAGAGTTCAGATATATGGGATGTACTAAGTGAAGTTAAATAATGAGAGAATAATAAAGTAAAAAAAAGCAAAGGCTTATAAAAAAGCCTTTGCTTTTTTTATGTAAAAAAGAACATAGAAGGAAGAAAAAATGAAATATATTGATAGATGGGCTGTACATCAAAAGAATAGAGCCTATTATAAGAAAAAGCCATTTTCAGATACAGTAGTTATTTTTATACATGGAATCTTAGAAGGAAGTATGCAATTTAGAAATTTAGGTGCCATAGCGTATAAAGAAGGGTATTCTATTTCATTGTTATTATTACCAGGGCATGGAGAAACAGGAGAGGCATTTGCTGAGGTTAATTTAAAAGAATGGATAGACTATGTTAATAAGCATATTTATCAAATGCAGCAACAATATAAGCACATTATTTTAGTTGGACATTCTATGGGGAGCTTATTAGCCATAGGATATGCAGCCCATTTCCCGGGAAAAATAGAGGCGTTAGTACTTCTTGCATTACCACTAGCTATTGAACTAAAGCCCAGAGTTATCAAAGGTGCCATTAAAATTGCTACAGGAAAGATACCTAAAAAAGAGCCTTATGTTATTGCTGAGTGTAAGGCTATAAGTGTAGGAAAAACAAAAGGTTGTACGTATATCAAGTGGATTCCAAGATATATAGAGCTTTTTATATTAATTGCCTATACCAGAAAACAGTTAAAGAAGATTAAAAAGCCAGTTCTAATCATTCAATCAAAAAAAGATGAGTTTGTATCATTAAAGGCAATAGGAGTTATTCAAAGTGAACTGAGTAATAGTAAAACATTATTACTAGAAGATTCTGGACATTTTTGCTACCATTCTTCAGATATAATGAAGCTAGAATTAGCTTTTAAACGATTTTTACAAGAAAAAAATGAATAGCTTAATTCTATAATATGAATTGATATATCTTTTTTTGCATATGCTAATAGAGAGTTGTCAACATCTATAAAAACATAAATAAGTAATAGGGGGTGTTATGATGATAAAAGTAAAAGTGCCATTATTTATGGGTGTTTTAGTAGTGATGATTGCAGTTGCATCTTACTTTAAGTTTGCAACTGCAGCATTAGAAACCTCCGGGCTTTCTATAGCATCCAAAATTATCATTGTTGATCCTGGACATGGTGGATTTGACCCAGGAAAACCAGGTATAAATGGAGCAGATGAAAAAGACTTGAATTTAAAAATTTCTTTGAAACTTAGGGATTATCTAGAGCAAGCAGGTGCAGTTGTCATTATGACAAGAACAACTGATGATGATGTAGATGGCATGGAGGGTATGAAATATAAGAGTAAGGATATGGTAGAAAGAAAGAAATTAGCCGAAGGTGGAGATATATTAGTAAGTATTCATCAGAATTCTTTTACACAACCTAGTATAAGAGGAGCACAAACTTTTTATAACGCTCAATCAAAAAAAGGGAAAGTATTAGCCGAAGCTATTCAAAAAAGTATAAAGGATTATACTGATCACCAGAATAAAAGAGAAGCAAAAAGTAATACCAATTATTATGTACTAAGAGCAACTCTTATACCGGCTGTTATTGTAGAGTGTGGTTTTTTAACTAATCCGGATGAAGAGAAACTCCTGAATAATGAGGATTACCAGGATCAAATGGCGTGGAGCATTTATTTGGGGATTATTAAATATTTCGAGTCAATTAATAAGGGAGCATAGTGAGTCACGCTCCTTTATTAATTTTCTCAAAATGTCTATAGATATGTAGTAGCGAAAAAGTCTTTAAAAGCTTGAGTGACCTGATAGATTTCTACAGAGTCTAGGTGTGTAATAGATAAACGAAAATAACCTTTCAAGTTAGTAGTAGCAAACAAATCTCCAGGAGAAATAATGATTTCATGTTCAAGTAAATGCTGGCAAAGTAGTTCATATTGTTTAATAGGAACACGAAGCCAGAAGAAGACACCACCATTAAGAGAAGCTATACGAAGAGGCAATTGGCTAAAAGCTTCATAAAGCAGGGAGTAGTGCTTTTCAAAAGTAGAGAAAATCGTTTGTTCTATAGTTTTTAATTCAGGGGAAATAAGGTAATGACGTAACAGGCGTTCGTTGAAACTACATTCAATAGGATCTCTTAGTCTTTTATTAAAAGTAGTGGGTAAAATAGCAAAGGTATAGTTGATGTAAGGTAAGTAAATTTTAGAGAATTGGTGAATGTAAATAATAGGTGCACCGTCATCATAAATAGTCGTAGGAGTTTTATACATAAAAGAAGCATAAGTAATATCATCAATAATAGTACAGTTATATTTTTGTGCTAGTTCAATAAGTTGTTTTTTGCAATCTACACTGTAGCAAAGACCAGTGGGATTTTGAAGAATGGATGAAATAAAGATATATGCAATATTACCAGTATGGAGATGCTTTTCAAGGATATTTAAATCTATACCTTCAGATGTAAGAGGTACTTCATAGATTTTAGCGCCTAAAGACCGAAGATAGCAGGAACAAGTTAAATCCCTAATGGCTTCTACGCAAATCCCTGTTTTAGGGGAATCTCTAAACAAATCAAGTAAAAATTGATCCATAGTTTTAATAATACGTACTTGTGCATAATGGTGAGGAATACAAAGTTGTTTTAAAAAGTCTGAAACAGTATGTTTAAGAAGATTACGTTCTCTATAAAGAGGGTCATTGAAGGCTTCCCAACTGTCTTTTTTTATAATTTCAGTAGCTAAATCTAAACAGAGAGAAGACGGAAAAAAATTCCTAGGCACGCCAATGTGACTACAACAAATCTGGGAAGTAGAATCAACGGGTAAAGTTACAGTAGTGGATGTAGGGGGAGAGCTAATATAAGTTCCTTTTCCAATATGACTTTCTACAAGTCCTTGATTTTCTAGTAATTTATAAGCACTAACAACGGTATCACGGTTAATCGAAAGCTGATTAGACAAGAAACGAATAGTTGGAAGTTTCATTCCCTCCGTTAATAACTTACCTTGGATGAGCTTGGCTAGCTCAGAGGCTAACTGTATATATAAAGGAGTCGGATCTGATTTTGAAAGCCTAATAGTATGAAACATAATAACCTCCTTAGTTGTACTATATAAATATATATATTAGAAAGACATTCAAAATATCATTAAACATACCAAAAAAGAAGAAGAGCTTATAGCGAATAGCTTTAAACTCTTCTTCTCTAAATGAGATTTACTTTGTGTTAGTTTCACCATATTTTTTTATCATACGAATATCAGTACCGATGAACTTAAGAGGTTCGTAATTACCAAATACCCTAGAAACAATACGTTCAGAATAGCGGTCTTTCCATTCCTTTGGTGTAAGGTTAGTAGAGATAATGGTAGAAGTTCGATTTAAGTAGCGACTATTGATGACATTGAACAAATCACTGATGGTTAAAGTGGTAACTGATTCAGTCCCTAGATCATCAATGATGAGTAAATCTACATCAAATAAAGTATTTAGAACTTCTTTTGAATCATCTAACATATCCTCTCTATGAAAACGACCTTCCTCGAACAGCTTAAATAGCTGAGGGGCTGTGAAATAAAGAACAGTATAACCTTGATCTAGGAGTTCTTTGGCAATACAATTACATAAAAAAGTTTTACCTAAGCCTGTTGGCCCATAAAGTAAAAGGTTTTGTTTTTCTGTTTCAAACTTTTCAATAAGGCCAGCACAAACTTGTTGGTTTTCAAACATATTGTTATAAGGAGAGGTGCCAAATTTTGGATTAATTTCTTTTGAATAATAATCTAAAGTAAAATGATTAAAATTCTCGATATTTAAGATATGCTTCAAGTTAGACTGTTCATAAGCAATGTTGATGAGTGCTTGTCGAAAACAATTACAAGGCTTATTACCTATAAAACCTGTATCTTTACAATCTTCACAATCATAGATAGGTTCTAGGTAATTAGGGGGATATCCAGCTTCCACCAAAAGCATCTTTTTTGTTCGAATGAGTTCATCTGTATGACTTCTAAAATCTTCAATAGACTGTCCACCTTGAGGGGAAAGCGCACTACGTACTAATTTAATACCACTATTATTTAAGCTTTCATCAATTTGTTTAATATGAGGGATTTTGTTATAAATTTCTGTAGTGCGTTTTAATTTTGCTTGGTGAGCGGCTGAACGTTTAAGGTCATATTGCCTCAGGAGCTGTTTATAATATAATTCCTTATTGGTCATTTTAGTTTCCTCCATTTAGCTTTCTTGTAATATGTTCTCGCTGCAATTTTTCTAATTCGTCGAAGTCCCAATCATGAGAATACATATTGTTAAACTGAGATACCTTATTTGAGATAGGTGTAATCGAAGAGGGGGATGTATTTAAAGCTTTTTTACTTTCGTGAGCTTTATCTAAAGCTTTAATATCCTCAAGAGACTTTACCTTATCTGTATACCATGAGGTCAGTATAGAATCTGTATAGTTTAAACTAGGTTTATTAGTCTGCATAACAGTTCGCCTGCAAGCTTCTAAAATAACCTCCATACTAAAATGATAGGATTCAAACCATTTATTCATACAATTACGCTCTGCAGAAGTAAGGGTACTTTTAGAAGCACCTAAGCTATTTAGAATTTTAAAATAACGCTTGTCCATGGCAACTTTTTCTTTAGCGGCTTCTACCGTCGTAATGCCTTCATCTACCCAGCTTATAGCTACTTTTTCAATATAGTGAATGGCTCTATGATTATTGGATGCACAATGTTCAATAAGAAACTCAATAAGATCAAAGGGCATATGTAACCAATCATAGAGGCTAAAAAGAATTTTTTGGTCTGTAATAGTAAGAAGCCTACCTAAATATTCTTCTGCTACTTTAAAGAGCTTAAGCACAGAAGGGCTATCTTCTAAGTAGAGATTAATTTCTTCTGTACGATACTCAGGCCTAGTTTGTCTAATAATTGTTTTAGAAATAGGAAGAGGTGATATAGGCTCTTTTATTCTAGGTTTTTCAAAGTAGAACTCTAGATCGAATTCATCTATAGAGAGTTCAGAAAAGCAGATAACACCTTCCTCATTCCAGTATTTAAGTGCTTGTAGTACTTCGGAATAAAGCATATCAAGGTGACTACTTACATCCTCAAGAGAAAGAGGAACTGGTGAGGGATTTGAAAAAATAGCTAGTAAATAAAGATAAACTTTAGTATAGCCACTAAGTGCCTTAGGCATATAGTCAGAAATGAACCAATAAGGAACATGGACAAAAGGTTGTTTGGATGCTTTATATTTAATATATGCCATAGGGACACCTCCTTCATAAGTATTTATTAGATGTGTTAGTATTATAGCACAAAATGAAGAAAATATGATAAGCAAAAAAATAAAATCTCCATAGAGCTGTGGAGATTTTGTTGATAAGTTAACTTTTTATTAACAATGCATGTGAATAAAGAGTTGAGAGAACTTGTTGATAATTATTTGTTTAATAAAATGTCTGCTATTTGATTAACATTTCCAGCTCCCATAGTAATGACTAAATCATTTGGAGCAATATGTTCAGATAAATAATTAGCAATTTGTTCAAAGTCTTTCATATAAAGTGCTTGTTTGCCGTGCTTGTTGATTTTTTTGATGATATCTTCTGCAGAGATATCCCCAGGATTTTTTTCCCTGGCAGCATAAATATCTGTAATAATAACATTTTCAGCTGAACTTAAGACTGTAGCAAAATCATTTAGAAAAGCTTTAGTTCTTGTATAAGTATGGGGCTGGAAAACAACATAAAGATGATTATGAGGATAAGCTTTAGCTACTTCCAAAGTAGCAGCAATTTCTGTTGGATGATGAGCATAGTCATCTACGATAGTAATATCATTGATTTTGCCCTTAATTTCAAAACGCTGATCAGCTCCTGTAAAATCTTTTAGTCCTTTATTTAGTAAATGAAGTTCAAGTCCTAGAAAATGATAGACACTACAAACAGCTAAGGCGTTTAAAATATTATGTTGACCTGGAACATGAAGTTCTATATGAGTCATGAAGTTTTGGTTATAATAAACATCAAAGCTAGCGCAGGCTTTATCATTAAAAGTGATATTTTCAGCAGACCAGTTATACATATGACCAATTCCAAAGGTTTCTGTTTTACAATTAAGTGAGGCAGTAAATTCATCTATATGAGGAATTGTTCCATTAATAGCGAGAAAACCACTACTTGGAATTTTACATGCAAACTTTTGGAAAGAATTACGAATTTGATTAATATCTTTAAAATAATCCATGTGGTCTTCGTCTATATTAAGAATAATACCTACTTGTGGGAAGAAATCTAGGAAGCTATCACAGTATTCACAAGCCTCAGTTAAGAAATAAGGTGACTGTCCGATACGGATATTACCATGAATAGCTTTTAAAATACCTCCTACAGTTATAGTTGGATCAAGATCTGCTGCCATTAATCCATGAGCTAGCATAGAAGTAGTAGTTGTTTTACCATGTGTACCTGATACGCAAATAGGGATATCAAAGTGTTTCATAAGAATACCTAAAAATTTAGAGCGAGTAAGAGTCTCTATATGTCTCTCATGAGCTAATTGAAGTTCAGGGTTATCTTCATGAATAGCTGCCGTATAAACGATAAGGTCTACATCGTCTGTAATATTATTTTTGTCATGACCATAGTAAATAGTAAGACCTAGGTCTTCAAGATGCTTAGTAGTAGGAGAGCTTTTCATATCAGAGCCTGTTACTTCATAGCCTTTATAATGAACAATTTCGGCTAGTCCACTCATGCTAATGCCACCGATACCGATAAAATGTATTTTCTTTTTATTTGTTAAAGAATTGACGTTTGACATAGTATTAGTCCTTTCGATGAATAAAATATTATTCTTAAAAATGATGCTCTATATCATATTATGCATCATATTATTTTATAATTATATACCAAGAACAAAATAATAAACAAATTTTTTTTAAAGGGTGAATGTTTTCCATGTAATGCTTTTAAATATTCGGTTTTATGTTTATAATAGAAGAAAGCAATTTAGCTTAGAAAAGGAGAAAAATAATGAGAAAAGTACAAAAGCATGATCGTATTAGTGTGATTACAAGTATCTTGACCAATAATCCTAACAAAATTTTTACACTTACTCATTTTTGCAATATATTTGATTGTGCTAAATCTACTATAAGTGAAGACCTTGATGTAGTAAAAGATATTTTCGCACAATATGATTTAGGAAATATAGAAACAATATCAGGTGCAGCAGGAGGAGTATATTATAACCCATTAATGACTAAGGAGCAGATTAAGGAGTTTACTAATGAACTTTGTGAAATGATTAATCGTTCGGAAAGAATTATTCCAGGTGGGTATATTTATACAAATGACTTATTATATTCTCCTACAATTTCTAAAAACATTGGTAGAGCTCTAGCTAGCTTATTTAAAGACGTAGAAGTAGATTATATCATTACAGTAGAAACAAAAGGAATTCCTATTGCTTTAATGACAGCTATGATATTAAATAAGCCAATGGTTGTAGTACGTAATCAAAGTAAGCTGACAGATGGTACAGTAATTCATATGAATTATATTACAGGTAGTAATCATCGCATAAAAACCATGTGCCTTTCCACTAAAGCCATTAAAAAGGGTTCAAAGGTATTGTTTATTGACGACTTTATGAAAGCAGGGGGAACTGCAAAAGGAATCATTGATTTAATGCAAGAGTTTGAAGCAGAAATGGTAGGAATAGGCGTTTTAATGGCAACTAGGAAACCTGAGAAGAAGGTTGTAGAAGATTTTAAAGCTTTATTATGGTTAGATACAGTAGACGAGAATAATAAAGTTGTAGATATTTACAATGTAGAGTAAAAGTGAACTATGTTTCGTTAATATATAAATTTTTGAAAAATATATTTTAATGTAATATTGTAAAAAAATTGAAAAAATGATACAATGCTAGTACGTAGTAGACAGGAAATTATTCAATAATAAACTCGGCATACAAAAGTTAGGAGGGATTACATGAATAAGAAAGAAATGATTGCTATGTTATTAGCAGGAGGACAAGGCAGCAGGTTAGGCATTCTGACAAAGCAGATTGCAAAGCCTGCTGTTATGTTCGGTGGGAAATATAGGATAATAGATTTCCCACTTAGTAATTGTATTAATTCAGGCATTGATACGGTAGGTGTGCTTACTCAATATGAACCATTACTTTTAACTAAACATATAGGAATAGGCATTCCTTGGGATTTAGATAAAAGAAATGGAGGGATAACTGTACTACCACCATTTTTAAAAACAGGAAATGAAGGTTCATGGTATTCAGGAACAGCTAATGCGATTTATCACAATATTCGTTATATCGATGAATATAATCCAGAATATATATTGGTTCTATCTGGGGATCATGTTTATAAGATGGATTATAGTGCTATGCTGGAGGAACATAAGAAAAATAATTCCGATGCTACTATTGCAGTTATTGATGTGCCTTTAGAAATTGCTAACCAATTTGGTATCATGAATGCAAATGAAGCAGGGCGTATCATAGAATTTGAGGAAAAACCTAACCAGCCAAAAAGTACTTTGGCTTCCATGGGAATTTACATCTTTACATGGAAGATACTTAAAGAAGCACTTATTAAGGATAATACGATTCATGAACACAGTGACTTTGGAAAGCATATTATTCCGGAGATGATAAGTGGGGAGAAGAATGTATTTGCTTATCGTTTTAATGATTATTGGCGTGATATTGGTACTATTGAAGCTTACTGGAAAGCCAATATGGAATTAACAGAAACTGTACCTGTGTTTAACTTGTATGATGAGTTTTGGAAAATCTATACGAATATAGAACATCAATTGCCACAGTACATAGGAGCGGATGCAGTATTAGAACAATCTTTGGTAGCAGAAGGCTGCGAAGTGTACGGACAAGTATATAATTCTGTTTTAGGTCCAAGGGTTATTATTGAAGAAGGTGCTATTGTTAAGAATTCTATTGTCATGGCAGAAACGATAATAAGAAAGGGAGCAAATTTAGATCACTGTGTTGTTTCTGAGAAATCAGAAATAGGTGATAATACATATATTGGTGTAGGTGAAGCTTTGCCACATGTTACTAAACCACACATTTATTATAGTGGTATAACAGCTATAGGAGATAACACAATTATTCCTGACAATGTGAAGATTGGTAAGAACTGTGAGGTCGGTGGTCATACACTACAACAGCATTATATAGATGGTGTATTGGAAAGCGGACATTCACTTATTGTTTAGGAGGGGAAAACATGAGAGCTATTGGAATTATATTAGCAGGTGGAAAAAGGAATTCATTAGGGGTACTAACAAAACAAAGGAATGTTGCAGCTATGCCTATTGGAGGTTCTTATAGAGCAATCGACTTTGCTTTAAGTAATCTAAGTAATTCAGGAATTAAAAAAGTAGCAGTTATTTCTCAGTACAGCGCAAGGTCATTAGCTGATCATATAGGTTCATCAAAATGGTGGGATTTTGGAAGAAAAAAGACAGGACTTTTTTTATTCACACCTACTATGCTTAATCAAGAAACCTATGGTTTTAGAGGAACAGCGGATTCTATTTTTCAAAACATCGATTTTTTAAAGAAAAGTAATGAGCCTTATGTTGTTATTACTTCTGGGGAACAAATTTATAAGATGGATTATGAGAAGATTATTAGGTATCATGAACAACGAAGTGCAGATATTACAATTGTGTATAAGGATATGAATACTTACAATGTAGAAGATTATGGCGTAATAGGATTAGATGAGAATAAACAAATGATAGACTTTGAAGAAAAACCACTTAATCCACAGTTTACTACCGTTTCTTTAGGGGTATATGTAATGAGTAGGGAGTTACTTATTAAACTTCTAGAGCAACTAGAAGTAGAAGGAAGATATAATTTAGTAAGTGATATTATTATTCGTTATCGTAAAAAGCTTAAGATTTATGGTTATCACTTTGAAGGCTATTGGAGAAGAATAAGAGATATTAATGAATTTTATCGCATTAATATGGACTTCTTAACACCTGAAGTAAGAAACTTATTCTTCAATACCTATCCCTATATTTATACTAAAGCTAAGGATGAGCCACCAACAAAGTTTAACGCACAAGCTAAGGTGCTTAATAGTATTGTTAGTGGCGGTGATATTATTAATGGACAGGTAGAAGATTCAGTACTCTTTAGAAAAGTATTTATTGGTGAAGGCACAAAGGTTAAGGGATCCATTATTATGGAAGGTGCTACTATTGGCAAAGGTTGCATCATTGAAAATGCTATTTTAGACAAGCAAGTTTTCGTATCTGATGGACAAAAAGTAATTGGAACAAAAGATAATATTATTCTTTTGGAAAAAAGAAATATTGTTTAAAAGTACTGAAAAATAATAAATTAACTACTAGTATATGTTGTAAATGCATGTTTTATGATGGGATTATAAGTCAAAATAAAAAAATATTGACTATTTCATAAAAATATCATATAATTCAAATAATAATACAATATTAATAGGATAGCCGACATGGCACTAGTTAATAACAGGGAGGATTTGCTAATGGAAATCACAGATATTAGGGTTAGAAAAATCAATAAGGATGGCAAAATGAAAGCAGTTGTGTCTGTTACTTTTGATAATGAATTTGTTGTTCATGATATCAAAGTAATTGAAGGGGATAAAGGACGCTTTATTGCAATGCCAAGCCGTAAGACTTTAGATGGGGAGTTTAGAGATATTGCTCATCCTATTAATTCAGAAACAAGAGACCGTATTCAAAATCAAGTATTAGAAAAATATGAGATGGTATTATTGTCAGATGAAGTTGCTATTGCTGATGATAGTGATTTAACTGCTGAAGAATAATTACATAGGTAGAGTGTCCTAAAGGTTAAACTTTTAGGACATTTTTTTGTTGCATAAATGATTATAAAGTGAGAAAATAGCTTAGAAGTAGAAACGTGAAAGGAAGATTTTAAATGAAAATAAAGGCATTAATTCTAGCAGCTGGTCAAGGCACACGTATGAAATCAAATGATTCTAAGGTACTTCATAAAGTGTTTGGAAAAAGCCTAGTAGAATACCCGATAATAGCAGCAAAAGAAGTAGGGGTAGAAGAGATCTGCTTAATTGTAGGGCATAAAGCAGAAGATGTTAAAAGTGCATTAGGGGAAGATGTAAATTACGTACTTCAAAAAGAGCAATTAGGGACAGGGCATGCTGTTATGCAAGCTATGGACTTTATTGAAAGTGCTGATGAAGTACTTATTTTATGTGGGGATACACCATTAGTTACGGGAGAAACTTTACAAGGCATGGTAGATTTTCACCATCATCATAAGAATGCCATTACGGTACTTTCGGCTTTCATAGATAACCCAACAGGTTATGGACGTATTGTAAGAGATACTAATGGTAATTTAGTAAAAATTGTTGAACAAAAAGATGCAACTGAAGAAGAGAGGGCAATAAAAGAAATTAATGGTGGGATGTATATTTTTGATGCAAAGCTTTTAAAATATGCATTATCTAGGCTTACTAATAATAATGTACAAAATGAGTATTATTTAACAGATACAATTGAGATACTATTAAAAGAAGGATTTAAAGTAGATGCTGTTGCTACTAATGAGGCTGATGATATTGCAGGTGTTAACTCAAGGGTTCAATTAGCTGCTGTAACAGAAGTAATGAAAAAACGTATCAATGAGAAGCATATGGCAAATGGTGTTACATTAATTGATCCGATGAGTACCTATATTGAATCTGATGTTGTTATTGGGAAAGATACAATTATTGAGCCTGGTTGTATGCTAGAGGGTAAAACGATTATAGGAGAAGGGTGTCGTATTGGTTATCATTCAAAACTTAAAAATGTTACACTAGCTGATCACGTTGATGTGGAAATTAGTGTAATAACAGATAGTTTTGTAGATGAAGGAACACATGTAGGACCTTTTGCTTATATTAGACCTAATTCACGCATTGGTAAAAATATAAAAGTAGGAGACTTTGTAGAGATTAAAAATGCTAATATTGGTGATGGCACTAAAATATCTCATCTTACTTATGTAGGAGATGCTGATGTGGGGAAAAATGTAAACTTTGGATGTGGTACAGTAGTTGTTAATTATGATGGACAGAAGAAAAGTCGTACAACAATTGGAGATAATGCCTTCATTGGATGTAATACAAATTTAGTGTCGCCTGTAGTAGTAGAAGAAAATGCCTATACAGCAGCTGGCTCTACTATTACTAAAACTGTCCCTAAAGATAGCTTAGCTATAGCTAGGGCAAAACAAGAAAATAAAGAAAATTGGGTGACAAAAAAGCAACAAAAATAAATGGAAAAATAAGATAAAATTGTTAATTGTCATTAAAATGTTTTGTATGCTTTGCATTCTGTATACAATGTGATATAATATTTTGCGGAATACATGGTCGATTATTGAAGGAGGACTCAATCAAATGATTAGAAATTACACTGATATTAAAGTGTTTACTTGTAATGCTCACCCTGGACTCGCTAAGGAAATTGCACAAGGATTAGATGTGACACTTGGTAAATCAGAGGTTATGAAATTTAGCGATGGAGAAATAAGCGTTAAAATTGACGAAAAGGTACGTGGAACAGACGTTTACATTATTCAGCCAACGTCTACTCCAGCTAATGAACATCTTATGGAATTGCTTATTATGATTGATGCCATGAAACGTGCTTCAGCAGGGCGTATTACAGCAGTTATCCCATACTATGGTTATGCAAGACAAGATAGAAAGACAAGAGCAAGAGATCCAATTAGTGCGAAGCTTGTAGCAGATATCCTGCAAACAGCTGGTGCAGATAGAATACTTACAATGGACTTACACTGCTCACAAATTCAAGGGTTCTTTAATATTCCTGTTGATCATTTAGTAGGTATGCCACTCTTAACTAAATACTATGCGGATAAATTTGGTGATCAAACAGAGGATGTAGTGGCTGTATCACCAGACTTAGGTAGTGTAGGAAGAGTAAGATCTTTTGCTACTAAACTGGATATACCTTTAGCTATTATTGATAAAAGAAGACCTAAAGCAAATGTATCTGAAGTCATGAATATTATTGGTGATGTTAATGGTAAGCGTGTTATTTTAATTGATGACATGATTGATACAGCAGGAACTATTTGTAATGCGGCTAATGCGCTTAAAGAAAGAGGTGCAACAGCTGTTTATGCTTGTTGTACACATGGTGTGCTTTCAGGACCAGCATTAGAAAGAATAGAAGCTTCTGCTATTGAAGAGTTAGTAGTACTTGATACAATTGCTATACCAGAAGAAAAAAGAATTGCAAAAATTAAAGAGATTTCCGTAGCTCCAATTTTTGCAGATGCAATTAGACGTATACACGAAGATTTATCAGTATCTAAATTATTTGATTAGAGTAAAAGAGAGATAATCCTTTTAAGGGTTATCTCTTTTTTTTTGGTAGAAAATATTGTTTTCGTAAAGTCATATTTTTATCTTTAAGTAAGCTTATAGCGAAAGTTCTTATCTAAACACATTAAGAGACAAGTTTATAGATAGTTAAGAGTGAAAGCTTTGGTTTCTATTTGCATAAAAGAAATTGTAATATATAATATTGGTGTTATATCTTTACAAAAAGAATGATATGATAAAAATAGCGATAAACTATAAAGAACTACCCTATTAAATAATATGGAATTTGAGAAGATAGTGTGGTAGTTACAAAAGATAGGTGGAAAACAATGAAATTAATAGTAGGACTAGGAAATCCTGGGTTACAATATGCAGCTACAAGACATAATATTGGTTTTGAGGTGATAGATAGCTTAGGAGAAGCGTATAATATACAAGTAACGAAAAGTAAATATAAAGCGCTTATTGGAGAAGGTAATATAAAGGGTGAGCGTGTTATTTTAATGAAGCCTCAAACCTATATGAATTTAAGTGGTGAAGCTGTAAGGGCTTGTATGGACTTTCATAAAATAGCTAATGAAGATTTATTTGTTATTTTTGACGATGTTTCATTAGAAGTAGGACAACTACGCCTACGTAAAAATGGTAGTGCGGGTGGGCACAATGGTATAAAAAGTATTATTGCTCACATAGGTACACAAGATTTTTCAAGACTAAAATTTGGTGTTGGAGAAAAACCAGCAGGTTGGGACTTAGCTAATTATGTATTAGGTAGATTTTCAGAAGAGGATCTTAAAATTGTTGGTCCAAGGTGCAAGGATGCAGTAGAGGCAACAACAATGTTTGTAACAGATGGTATTGATAAAGCAATGAACAAGTATAACTTAAAAGTAAGACGGTGATTGATTTGGGATATAAACATAAAGGACTTATAGAACCTTTAAAAGAAATAAAGGGAATGACGCAGCTTTTAGAACACTTAGAGTATGGTGAAAATGTTAAAGTTGTAAACATGATAGATGCTTGTAAGGGCCATTTTTCTTATGGCATAGGTTGTTTTACTAAAAAGCCCTTAGTAATAATCACTTATGATGAGCCAAGTGTTAAGCAAATTGCAGAAGATATGATGGCTTTAAAAGGGAAAGAAAAGATATATGTTTATCCATCAAGAGATATTTTGTTTTATAATGCAGATGTGCACAGCATGGATATTACTTCTCAGCGTATTAAAGTCATTGAAGCCTTGCAAAAAGGAGAAGATGCAGCATTTATTATTCCAGTCGAGGCTTTGCTTAACCCATTATCCCCTAAAGAAACCTGGGATTCCTATGCAAAGCTTATAAGAACGGGGGAATGTATTAATATTAACCGTTTAGAGCGAGAATTGGTGCAAATGGGCTATGACCGGGTTGGACGAGTAGAAGCAATGGGGCAATTTGCTATTCGTGGTGGGATTATAGATATTTATACACCGATTGATGAAGAACCTTATAGAATAGAACTTTGGGATGATGAAGTTGACTCTATAAGGAACTTTAACGTGCAAACACAACGGTCAATTCAAAAGGTAGAGTCAATACGTATAGTACCTAATCAGGAAATCATTTTTCATTTAGATCTTTTAAAAGAGGCTATTCCAGCTATCAGAGAAGAGCTCAAAAATACGGCTAAAGAGTTAAGGCAAGTTGGTAAGAAGGAAAGTGCGCTCAAAATTGAAGAACAAGTAGGAGAGGCTATCGATCAAATTCAAAATGATATTAGTCCACGTGGATTAGAGCTATATATACCGTATACCTCCATTAAATTAGTCACTATTTTAGACTACTTGCCTAAAGAGGCACTGCTTATCATTGATGAACCGGCAAAAACTAAGGCTAGATGTGAGAGGGTTTTAGAAGAGTATGGGATGAGCATGAAAGATCGACTTGAATATGGACATATTTTACCTAAACAAATTCAGCTTATTTTTGAGTATGAACATTTAATGCAGAGCATGGAAACATTCACTAAGCTCTTTTTAATGAATTTCAATGCAGAAATAGCTCATTTTGATGTAGCCTATACTTTGGCACTTAAAGTACACGAAAATAATACTTTTTATAAGAACCTTGAACTTTTAGAGAAAGACCTAAAAGAATGGAAGAAGGATAATAAAAGAGTTATCATCTTATCAGGTGTAAAAGCGAAATCACTACGTTTGATGAGTGAACTAGAAGAAAGAGGAATTATTACTAGTTACAGTGAAAATAGTGAAGAGGAAGTTAAGAAGGGCCAAATTCTAATTTACAAAGGCGTTTTAGAGAAAGGCTTTTACTATGAGGATTTAGGCTTTTATATAGTGGCTGATAAAGATTTGTTTGGAAAAGATAAGAAAACCAAAAAGTCTAAGAAGAAATATAGTGGTGCTAAAATACAAAGCTTTTTAGAACTTGCACCTGGAGATTACGTTGTTCATGAACAACATGGGATTGGTGTATTTAAAGGGGTAGAGCAAATTGTCATTGAAGGAATTAGTAGGGACAATTTAAAGATAGAGTATGCAGATAACAATGTACTTTATGTTAATATCAATCAAATGGATATGGTTCAAAAATATGTAGGTTCAGAAGGGAAAGCACCTAAATTAAGTAAGCTAGGTGGTTCTGAATGGAAAAAATCTAAGGCCAAAGTTAAAGGAGCTATCCAAAATATAGCGAAAGAGCTTGTTAAACTTTATAGTCAAAGGCAATATTCAAGAGGTTTTTGTTATGAAGAAGATAGCATTTGGCAAAAAGAATTTGAAGCTATGTTTCCTTATGAAGAAACAGGGGATCAGCTAGAAGCTATTGAAGATGTTAAAAAAGACATGGAAAGTGATAAAATCATGGACCGTCTTATTTGTGGAGATGTAGGATATGGGAAAACGGAAGTGGCTATTCGTGCTGCTTTTAAGGCAGTACAAAACAGTAAACAAGTGGCATATCTCGTCCCAACTACTATTCTAGCCCAACAACACTATCAGCGCTTTGCAGAACGTATGGCAGATTATCCTATCACCGTAGAGCTACTTTCGCGTTTTAGAACACCTAAGCAAATTAAGAAAAGCCTAGAAGGACTAGCGAGTGGAAAGGTAGATATTATTGTAGGTACCCATAGACTTTTATCTAAGGATGTACAGTTTAAAGATTTGGGCCTTGTCATCATCGACGAAGAGCAACGTTTTGGTGTAACTCATAAAGAAAAACTGAAACAGCTCCGTACACAAGTAGATGTAATGAATCTAACAGCAACACCTATTCCAAGAACACTTCATATGAGCTTAATTGGTATTAGAGATATGAGTGTTTTAGAAGAAGCACCTATTGAGAGAAAACCTGTGCAAACTTATGTGATAGAGTACAGTGAAGACTTTATTAAAGATGCAATTAATAGAGAGTTAGCTAGAGGTGGGCAAGTATACTTCTTGCATAATCAAGTGAAAGATATAGAAGAAAAAGCTCATACTATTCAAGAGTTAATCCCTAAAGCGAGGGTAGCTTTTGCACATGGACAGATGAGTGAAAGAGAACTTGAACAAATCATGTTAAGCTTTATACAAGGAGAAATTGATGTTTTAGTATGTACAACTATTATTGAAACAGGCCTTGATATTTCTAATGCAAATACGATTATTATGAACCATGCAGATCGTATGGGGCTTAGTCAGCTTTATCAGCTTCGTGGACGTGTTGGGCGTTCAAATCGTATGGGTTATGCTTATTTGATGTATCAGAAAGATAAGGTGCTGAAAGAGGTAGCTGAAAAGCGCCTTCAAGCCATTAAGCAGTTTACTGAGCTAGGAGCTGGGTTTAAAATTGCCATGAGAGACTTAGAAATTAGAGGAGCAGGTAATTTATTAGGTGCTCAACAACATGGCCATATGGAGTCTATAGGATATGATTTGTATTGCAAAATGCTAGCAGAAGTAGTGAGTGAAGAAAGAGGAGAAGAGATACCAGAAGAATACGAAACAACTATAGAAATCAAGTTAAATGCGTATATTCCAGGTAGCTATATTCCAGATGAAGTACAAAAACTAGATATTTATAAAAAGATTGCCTCTATTAAAAATGAAACAGACTATTTAGATGTTCAAGAAGAGATTGAAGATCGTTATGGGAATATTCCATCTACCGTATATAATTTATTAGATATAGCTTATATTAAAGCAATGGCACATGAGTTATATATTATTTTAGTTTCTGAAAATGACAAACATGTAACTTTTAAATTTAAAGAAAATGCACCTCTTAATGCAGAGAAAGTACCAGAAATACTTAAAGAATATGGTAGAAATCTAAAGTTTGTAGGAGGAAAGGAACCTGCTTTTAAAGCAAACCTAGAAGAAGTAGGGAAAAAGGAACTACTTAGTAATATTAAAAATATATTACATCTACTCAAAAAATTGAAGAGTGAGCCATAATAAGCTATAATAGGTTACAAGAAGAATAAGGAAGTGCATAAGGAGAGAGAAACGTGAAGAGCATCAGTAGAACCTTAATTGTGCTAGTATTAGCAAGTATTATGGCTTTAGGGCTAACTGGTTGCGCCAAAGAAACAATAGTAGCCACTATTAACAATGAAAAGGTATCAGAACCCTTATATCGTATTTTCTTATGGTCAACACAGCGTGGTCTAGAGAGTATTGTACCTGACATATGGGATGTTGATCCTATAGAAGGAAAGACACCAGAAGAATTCGCAAAGGAAAGTGCTCTTAAATCCATAACCTATTATGTAGCAGTAAAACAAAAAGCAGAAGAAACAGGTATTAATCTTACAAAAGAAGAAAAGAGTGCCATCAAAGAATCTGCTAAAAACTATGTAGAGACAAACAAAGAGTTTGTAACAACTTATGGTATTAAACAAAAAGATTATGAAAAGTTCTTAGAATACGGAAAGTTAGAAGAAAAGGTTGTTAGTCGATTAGGAGAAACTTACATTCCTAATGAAGAGGAACTTAAAGAAGCTAGGCAAACTATTGAAGAAGAAGGGGAATTTGCACCCAGTGCTACTATAACACATGTACTCATTAAGAATAAAGATGAGCAAGGGAATGCATTACCTTCAGATAAGGATGACGAAGCAAAGCAAAAAGCAGAAGATATTTTAAAACAAGCAATAAATGGTGAAGATTTAATAGTGCTTGCTAAGAAATATTCTGAGGATGTTGCTGTAAGTAAAAACGATGGCCGTTATACCTTTAAAAGAGGAGAAATGGAAGAAAGCCTAGAAGAAATAGTATTTAATGAAGCAACTGTAGGAACAGTTTATCCAAAGCTTGTAGAAACTAGCATGGGTTATGAGATTGTTAAAGTAGAAGCTATTAATGATACAGATGAAGTACAAATGGAAGAAGCTGCTACTAAGAAGATTCAGCAGGATTTTGTTAATCGAGAATTATCAGAGCTTAGTGAAACATACAAAGTTGAAAAAACTGAAGCCTATGAAAATGTTCATATTATGAAGCTAGGTGAGGACTCTTAAAAAGAATCAAATCATTTTTATGATTTGATTCTTTTTTTGAATGAGTTTTAATAATAATGGTAATAATTTATTATATAAGACGAAAGCAAGGAGTACCATGTATAGAATTCTAGATATGTAGCATAATAATTGTAAATTATAGTTAAAGCTATATATCATCAATTTGACATTATTAAGGAGGTTGTTTCTTTTGAAAGCAACAGGCATCGTTAGACGAATAGATGACTTAGGTCGTGTCGTTATCCCTAAAGAAATTAGACGCACATTACGTATTAGAGAAGGGGATCCCTTAGAAATCTTTACAGACAATGAAGGACAAGTTATTTTAAAGAAGTACTCTCCGGTGGGTGAACTGAGCTCTTTTGTAAAAGAATATGCAGATGCCTTAGCGCAAGCAACAGGACATATTACCTGTATTGCTGATAAAGATCAAGTTATTGCTGTGGCCGGCGGCTCTAAAAAGGAATTTTTAGATAAAAGTATTAGTAGTCATTTAGAAAAGATTATTCAAGGACGTTCTATTTTTAAAGCAACTAAAGATGATGCAAAATTTGTACCTATTCTTTTAGAAGGAAATACAGAAAGTTATTACTCAGAAGTGATTTCACCTATTATTTGTGAAGGTGATGCTATAGGAGCTGTTATTTTTCTTTCAGCTAATAAAAACAATGCTATGGGAGAGGTAGAAGAAAAGCTAGCTTATTCTGCTTCTGGGTTTATAGGTAAACAGATGGAACAATAAAACAAAAGTCAGTAACTTAAGCGTCATTGATTAAGTTACTGACTTTTATTTTATGAATAAGTAATGGCATACAGTAGAATTCAGCCTGTTTGCTTCTTTACCACGTCTAATAGTAAACTGTTTAATAGAGTGAAGGGCTATTATATTCGCGTGAAAAAGAAGGGTTTAATGAGCTGACAAGGACTGTAGATAGCTAGTAAGATGTGATATAAAGTTGGGTGTAAGAGTCGTTTTACTTGTAGTACACAGAAGTTTAGTGTGATAAAATAAAGCAATAAGCAAATTAAATTGAATGCAGAGGAGAAAGAAAATGGATCCCTTATATAGCTATAATGATTTAGTAGCAATCATTGAAAAACTAAGAAGTAAGGACGGGTGTCCTTGGGATAGAGAACAAACACATGAATCACTTACGCCTTGTTTATTAGAAGAAAGCTATGAGCTTATAGAAGCTTTACAAAATAATGATATACCCCTGATGAGAGAAGAACTAGGGGATGTATTATTGCAAGTATTGATGCATGCACAAATTGCAAAAGAAGATAATGAGTTTACCTTAGAAGAGGTAATCCATGACTTAGCCCACAAACTAGTATATAGACATCCCCATGTTTTTAAAGATACAAAGGTGCAAAGTTCCGAGGAAGTATTAGCTAATTGGGAAGAACTCAAGCAGAAAGAAAAAAATGAAACAAGTTTAGTAGAGTCTATGGACCGAGTAGCTAAGACGTTACCAGCCTTAGTTAGAACACAAAAAGTACAAAAGAAAGCTATAAAAAATGGTGCTGTAAATAAAGATATTTTAGAGGATTTAGAGCAACTAATCAATGAACTGAATTGCCTAAAAGATACTGTAAAACAAGGGGATATTGTACAAAATGAGGAAAAAATAGGTGAAATACTGTTTGCTATAGTAAAATTATCCACTTTTTTTGAGATAAATGCTGAATTTGCCTTGACAAAGTCAACGGAAAAGTTTATAAATAGATTTAGATATATTGAAAATTCAAGGGTTACGAAAGATTGAACCTAAAATTTTCAATACATATATCCATGTTAAGAACATGAATAGAGGAGGAACAAATAATGAACAAATCTGAATTAGTAGCTGCTATGTCTGCAAAGGCAGAAATCAGCAAAAAAGATGCTGAAAAAGCACTTAAAGCTTTTGAAGATGTTGTAATGGAAGAACTTCAAGCTGGGGGAAAAATTCAACTAGTTGGTTTTGGAACATTTGAAGTTACAGAACGTAAACCACGTGTAGGTAGAAATCCAAAAACAAATGAAGAAATGCCAATCCCAGGTGGAAAAGCACCTAAATTCAAACCTGGTAAAGCTTTAAAAGATGTTGTTAAAGGTAACTAATATATAAAAAATCTACACTGTTAGTGTAGGTTTTTTTTTTCTAAAATGGAGGATAAGATGCGTATAGATAAATACTTGAAGCTTAGTCGTATCATTAAAAGAAGAACAATTGCTCAAGAAGCATGTGATAGCGGCAGGGTAATGGTTAATGATAAACTAGCAAAACCAGGAATAGATGTAAAAGTAGGAGATATTATAGAGATTCGTTTTGGCACGCAAACTACTAAATATCAAGTGTTAGAAATTAAAGAGCATGTGAAAAAAGAGGAAACCGATAACTTGTACCGTATTTTGTAATAATTATGATTTCCTTTCATATAAATAGTTATAGAAAGCTATAAGATGAAAGGATGATTAAAATGGAAGAAAAGCTAGGACGAAAACACATGCTGACTTTAATAGATAGAGAAAAGCTATCTATTACGGGTGTAACAGAAGTTTTTTCTTTTGATGAAGAAGTTATAGAATTAGAAACTGGAAAAGGGTATTTGGATATTAAAGGAGATGGACTTCATATCATAAAAATGAACATTGATGATGGAGAAGTGATTGTAGAAGGAACAGTTGATGAAATTGTTTATCATAATAATCAAGGCCAAGGTAAGAAAAAGGGTGCGATTATGTCGAAACTATTTAAGTAAGTCGGTGATTTTATGAATCAAATTATAAATAGTCAAGTCAGGCTCTTTATCACTTCGGTGGAAATAGGGATTATGATGGGAATTGTATTCGACTTAGTAAGAATTATGAGGAAGATTATAAAGCATCCTAATTTCTTCGTACAACTTGAAGATATGTTGTATTGGATTTTTTGTGGTTTTACAGGCTTTTATATGCTTTACGTATGTAATTATGCAGACATAAGACCATATATTTTTATTGGTATTATTTTAGGAGCAACCCTTTACTTCTTAACCTTTAGTATTATTTTTATGAGAATTATGACAAAGATTATTGATTATGTCAAAGCAGTGTGTTATAAACTTTATCAATTAATCCTTATTCCTATTAAAGGAGCTATAAGGCTAATAAGAGTTCCTTTAAAATACATACAAAATAAGTACAATCAGATGAAATACCAACAAAAACTAAAAAAACGTGCTAAGGCTAGAAAGAAGTACCAACATGAAGCAGATAAAGAGACAGAACGTTTTTTAAAAAATCAAAAAATATGATTTACAAATGTTGGTAGCTTTTATATTATAGTAGATAAGAGATACATAAAGTTATTTTAATTTCATATAAAAGCAGGGATACAAATGAAAAAAGAAAAAGTAATCATTTTAAGAATTGCATATGTCATTACTGTATTAGGGGTATTGTGGCTATTTTTAAGTGGGCAAAATTTAAGAGCATTGAATCAAAAAGTAGATAAAGAACTAGAATTAGAAATAGAAAAAGTAGCAGAACAGGAAAATAAGCTTGAGGAACTACAAAAAGAAATAAAGGATATTAACTCTAAAGATTATATTGAAAAGATTGCTACTGAACAACTCGGTATGGTAGAAGAGGATATGATTGTTTTTAGAGAAAAGAAATAGCCTTGACAAAAAAAATAGATAGTCTATACTTAAATTAACAAAACGCTTAGAGGTGGTTTGTTAATAAAAAATAACGCGGGGTGGAGCAGTTGGCAGCTCGTCGGGCTCATAACCCGAAGGTCACAGGTTCAAGTCCTGTTCCCGCTATTACTCAGAGAAACAGCTTAAAGCCTATTTTAAGCTGTTTCTTTTTATGAAATTAACTTTATAAATTAAAATAGTTGAATAGATGGGTAAAAACAAGCTATGATAAGTACAGAAGGAGTGATAAGATGTTAGAAATGGAACAATTGCAAACAAGTTTGCAACCTTACAAAGCAAAATTAGTGGAAATGGGGAACCGTCTTTGACATAGAAGAGTGTAAAGTCAAAGTAAGTGAACTAGAAGAAATGTCCATGGATAATGCTTTTTGGAACGATATAGAAAGAGCACAAGGAGTACTACAGAAACTTAAAAGCTACAAAGACCGTATAGAAAAATATGATAAATTGTGTAGTAGCTTTGAAGATATTTTAGTGCTTATAGAAATGGCCAATGAGGATGAAGATCTTGCATTAGCTGAAGAAGCTAAAGAATGTACAAAGGCTTTTGAGCAAGATTATAAGGAGATGCTTATTGGCACATTATTAGATCAAGAATATGACCGTAATAATGCCATTTTAGAACTACACCCAGGTGCAGGTGGCACAGAGGCATGTGATTGGGTATCAATGCTCTTTAGAATGTATACAAGATGGGCTGAATCAAAAGGCTTTAAAATAGAGGTGCTTGATTACCTTGATGGAGATGAAGCAGGCATCAAATCAGTAACGATTCAAATAAGCGGTGAAAATGCTTATGGTTATTTAAAATCTGAAAAAGGTATTCATCGTCTTGTACGTATATCACCTTTTGATTCTTCTGGAAGAAGACATACTTCTTTTGCTTCTTGTGATGTTATTCCGGAAATCACAGATGAAATAGAGGTTGATATTAGACCAGAAGACCTACGTATAGATACGTATCGTTCTACAGGTGCTGGTGGGCAGCACGTTAATACAACAGATTCAGCTGTACGTATTACACACTTACCAACGAATATCGTAGTGCAATGCCAAAATGAACGTTCACAAATTCAAAATAGAGAAAGAGCTATGCAAATGTTAAAAGCAAAACTCTATGAAAAAGAACAAGAAGAACGTATGGATAGAATAGATGGTATAAGAGGAGAAAAGAAAGAGATCGCATGGGGAAGTCAAATTAGATCCTATGTTTTTCACCCTTATAACATGGTAAAAGATCATAGAACAAGTGAAGAAACTGGGAATACTTCAGCTGTCATGGATGGAGAGATAGACCGTTTTATGAATGCTTATTTAGGGTGGATTCATCAAAGAGATTGATGTTCAGGGGGAATGTCTTATGGAAAGTAAGCAGATTGTGGTTTTTAGGCTATTAGAGCATGAATTTGGTATGGACATAATGAAGGTGTTAGAAATAAAGAATTATGAAATGATAAGATATGTACCAGAGTTACCCCACTATATAGAGGGAATTATTAATGTCAGAGGTACAGTTTTTACATTGTTCAATTTAAGAAAAAGACTTAATATGCCATTACAAGAAGACTTAAGACATTCCAAGCTGATTTTGATGAATTTAAAAGATAATAAAGTTGGATTTATAGTGGATAGTGTATCTGAGATATTAACGATAGAGGATTTCCAGATAGAAGAACCACCAGCACTATTAGACAAGAATAAAGTAAGTTGTATACGTGGAATTATAAAAAAAGCTAGTCAAATGATCCTTATACTAGATATAGAGACTCTTGTTTTAGAGACAAAAGAAATTATGTTGCAGGGAGTAAATGATGAAAACAATTATAGTAGCAACTCAAAATAAAGGGAAAGTAAAAGAAATAAAAGAGATGTTAGCTGACCTTCAAGTAGAAGTAAAGACTATGGGCGAAGCTGGTATAGATATAGATATTGAAGAGAGTGGTACAACTTTTGAAGCAAATGCTATTATTAAGGCAGAAGCAATAGCTGCAATTAAACCAGAGGCTATTGTTATTGCAGATGATTCAGGTTTAGAAATTGATTGCTTAAATAAGGAGCCGGGTGTATATTCTGCTAGGTATTTAGGGAAAGATACATCATATGAAATAAAGAATCAAATCATATTAGAGAAATTACAAACTGTGCCTAGAGAAGAAAGAACAGCAAGATATATTTGTAGCATTGCAATGAGCCGTAAGAATGAACCTACAATAACCACAACAGGGATATTAGAAGGGTACATTGGTTATGAAGCACAAGGCACTAATGGTTTTGGATATGATCCTATTTTTTATGTGGAGGAATTAGACATTTCCACAGCTATGCTTTCTATGGAAGAAAAAAATAAAATGAGTCATCGTGCTAAGGCACTTGAAGCCATGAAAAAAGAATTATTAAAAGTACTGTAGGTGATTAGATGAAAGTACTGATAATAAGTGATACTCATGGAAAAATTGATAATGTTCAAATGATATTAGAACGTACAATACCTTTAGGTGTAGGTGCGGTGTTACATTGTGGTGATTACGTTAGCGATGCTAGGCTATTACAAAAATTCTACCCTAATATAGAAATCAATTATGTTTATGGAAACTGTGATGTTGGTTTTGGAGGCGCATATAGCGAAGTTGTAACAATAGAAGAAGTATCATTCTTTATGACACATGGTCATCGTTATGGTGTCAAGTGGGGAGAATATGATGATCTTCTTATTGATGCTATAGCTCACGAAGCGCAGGTAGCAGTATGTGGACACTCTCATTGTGCTCATATACAAAGGAAAGATGGTGTACTTCTATTAAACCCAGGGAGTATAACACAGCCTAGAGATGGAAGATACCCTTCTTATGCTATTATTGAGGTAAAAGAGGGCAAGATTATAGAAGCAAACGTCATGCAAATAGTAGAAAATGAAAGCGTTAAGATGCATCCTGTAAGTAATAGATATAGGGCAAGATAAAAAAATAAAAAAAAACATAAAAGGTGTTGACGTATGCAAAGAAGTTAGGTATAATACATTTTGTCAGTTGAGGAGGGAACTCTAAAAGCTGACAAAATGAAGCATATGATATGCGGGTGTAGTTCAATGGTAGAACTTCAGCCTTCCAAGCTGACTACGTGGGTTCGATTCCCATCACCCGCTCTTGTGTATCCATAGCTCAGCTGGATAGAGCAACGCCCTTCTAAGGCGTGGGTCCGGGGTTCGAATCCCTGTGGATACGGTATGGTGGGTATAGCTCAGTTGGTAGTAGCACTGGATTGTGGTTCCAGGTGTCGTGGGTTCGAGCCCCATTACCCACCTTTTATTATGGACAAATGTACATAATAATGTAGGGTTATCGCCAAGCGGTAAGGCACAGGATTTTGATTCCTGCATTCGGAGGTTCAAATCCTCCTAGCCCTGTTAGAACAAAAGTTCTTTGGGTCACTAGCTCAGTCGGTAGAGCACTTGACTTTTAATCAAGTTGTCCCGGGTTCGATTCCCGGGTGGCTCATTCTTAACTAAATAGTTAAGGTTTTAATATGCGGGCGTGGCGGAATTGGCAGACGCACTAGACTTAGGATCTAGCGCCGCGAGGTGTAAGGGTTCGACTCCCTTCGCCCGCATCTTAAATAAATATTGCATATGATATGCGGGTGTAGTTCAATGGTAGAACTTCAGCCTTCCAAGCTGACTACGTGGGTTCGATTCCCATCACCCGCTTTTGTGTATCCATAGCTCAGCTGGATAGAGCAACGCCCTTCTAAGGCGTGGGTCCGGGGTTCGAATCCCTGTGGATACGGTATATAGGGTTATCGCCAAGCGGTAAGGCACAGGATTTTGATTCCTGCATTCGGAGGTTCGAATCCTCCTAGCCCTGTATGAAAAAAGTCAGTATAGATGTCATCATCTATACTGGCTTTTTGTTTAAGGTATTTTTTATAGAAGAAATATAAAAAGGTAGAACAACATAACAAGATAAGCCGAACCAAGTAAATGAATGATACTTGGTTCGGCTTTTTTGTTTATCTAACTATTAGCGTTAACTCTTAATAATGATTTATTTTTCTATAGGTATTCCATAAGTAGCTAAATTATTGTTTTTATAGCGATTATCTAAAGTGATATCTTTTCCAAACCATTGAGGAGGAGTAAAAGAATCAGCAGCAGCTACAGAAATAAACTCAACTTCTACTGTACATAAGCCATCTAGGTGACCTTTATAAATATCTAGTTCAGCCGTTAAGTTATTTTCTAAGGGAATAAAATACCTGATTTTTTCAATAGGTGAACTATCTACTTTTTTATAAAGAGAGTCATATTGCTCCTTGGTGATAGGCATTTCAAATTCTTCACGTATCATATGTCCTTGGGATTTAACAGTAAGAAAATATTGGTCTCCCATCTCGCGTAGTCGAATAACAGGGTCAGTTGAAATGTATGCTTGTGTTATTTTTTTGCTTGAGTATGTTGCAAGTAAAGGATAGTGTTGCACTAAAAATTTGCGTTCAATTTCCAAGATAATACCTCCTTAATTATAAGTTATTATATATCATCTTACCACATTAGAAAGATAAAAACATGTATTTAGGGAAATATACCGCACTAATTATCTGAAAATTTAAATTTGGATTCTATTAAGATCATGGATATGATATCTTTTTCTTTTATTGATGAGTTTTCATATAAAGTTGTGTCATATACATATAAGAGAGAAGAAGAAAAAGAGAGGGAAAGATGCTGCGCAGCTATTATTGATCTGGGGTAAGAGAGGTGAAGAGATGAGTAAATATAAGGTATGTGTTTATGCTATCAGTAAAAATGAAGAACAATTTGTTGATCGGTGGATGGATGCTGTAAGTGAGGCTGACTTAGTAGTAGTATTGGATACAGGTTCAACTGATGAGACTGTTAATAAACTTCGTGCAAGAGGTGCCATTGTATATGAAGAGAAGGTTCATCCATGGCGGTTTGATGTGGCTAGAAATAAGGCATTAGATTATGTACCTATAGATGTGGATATTTGTGTATCCAATGACTTAGATGAAGTGTTTGAACAGGGATGGAGAAATAAACTAGAAGAGACGTGGCAACCTTTCTATACAAGGGCAAAATATATGTTTACGTGGTCCTATAATACAGATGGTAGCCCTGATAAGCAATTTGTAATGGAAAAAATACATGCTAGGAATCATTTTAGATGGGTTCATCCTGTACATGAGGTACTTGAGTATAACGGAAAAGAAATAGATCAGTCAGTAGCTATCTATGATATTGTACTGAATCATTACCCGGATTTAACTAAATCTAGAGGACAATACTTATCTTTATTGGAGTTATCAGCGGAAGAAAATCCTATGGATGATCGTACGATTTTTTGGCTAGGACGAGAGTATATGTATTATAACAAATATGATGCTTGTATAGCGACTTTAAAGAAACATTTGGCACTACCAACAGCTACTTGGGATGAGGAAAGATCAGCTTCTATGCGTTTTATTTCTAATAGTTATAAAGAACTGGGGAATATGGTAGAAGCAAAAGCTTGGCTTTATCGTGCCATAGCTGAGTGTTCATATGTAAGAGAACCTTATCTATATATGGCAAAGCTAGCATACAGTGAAGAAAATTGGGAGTTATTATTTTTTGCAACAAAAAAAGGTTTAGAAATAAAAGAAAGATCTGAAAGTTATTTAGTTGAATCTGAGTGCTGGGAATATATATTAGAAGATTATGCAGCCATTTCTTGTTATTACTTAGGTCTCTATGAAAAAGCCTATGAACATGCTATAAGAGCGTGTGAGTTATTACCTAATGATTCAAGATTAGAAAATAATAAAAAGCTTATTAAAGCTAAATTATAAGGAAGGAGGTAATAGAATGAGTCATTTTAAGGTGGGAGTATATGCAATATGTAAAAATGAAGAGCAATTTGCTGAGGCATGGATAAATTCTATGAGTGAAGCTGATGTTATAGTTGTTACAGATACAGGTTCAATGGATAAAACGGTAGAAGTGTTAGAAGCTAAAGGTGCTCTTGTTTATAAAGAAGAGATTATCCCTTGGCGCTTTGATGTGGCAAGAAATATTTCTTTAGGACATCTTCCAGAGGATGTAGATATTTGCGTATGTACAGATTTAGATGAAATTTTAGTACCAGGATGGAGAAAAGCGTTAGAAAATGCATGGCAAAAAGGCACTCATCAAGGTAAATATCTGTATAATTGGAGTTTAAATCTAGATGGTACACCCGATACTCAGTTTACCTATTTTAAAGTACATGACAGGCAGAATTTTAGATGGGTATATCCTGTGCATGAAGTCTTGCAATATATGGGGAATGAGCTGTATAGAGAAGTCTTTATAGAAGGAATGATTCTTAATCACTACCCTGATTCAACTAAATCTAGAGGATCTTATTTAGAGCTTTTGGAGATGGCAGTAAAAGAAAATCCAGAAGATGATAGGATGACTTACTATTTAGGTAGGGAGTATATGTATAAAGAAAAATGGCAACAGTGCATAGATACATTAATGAGATATTTACAATTAAATTTAGCGGTTTGGAAAGAAGAAAGATGTGCAGCAATGAGATGGATAGCAGCTAGCTATAGATATTTAGGTAAAAGTAAAGAAGCAGATGCATGGTATTATCGTGCTATTGCAGAGGTACCCTGTATGAGAGAAGCTTATATAGAAATGGCTCAATATGCTTATTCAAAAGAAGAATGGTTAACAGTGTTTGGCATGGCCAGTGAAGCATTAAAAATCAAAGAAAAGTCAGAGTGTTATATTAATATGGGCTATGCATGGAATGAGACACTATATGATTTAGCAGCTTTGGGAGCATATTATTTGGGTCTGTATGATAAAGCATTAGTATATGCAAAAGAAGCTAATGCAATTAATCCTAAGGACCACCGTATAAAGAATAATATGAAACTTATAGAAGATAAATATTTAGAATGGATGCAGGAAAAAGCAATTAAATCTCAAGCAAAAGAGGAATTGGTGCATACGTTACTACTTTTGTTTAGAGAAGAGCATTTATTAGAAGATCAGGAGCTAGCAACACTTTGCCTTTCTTCATTAGAAAAAGCAAAGTATAAAACGGTCATTGTTTATAATCAAGGGTGCTTATCTAATCAAGATTTAGAAAAATTTCTAGAGGGATTTAAACTCAATTTTATTATTATGGGAGAAGGAAAGAATATAGGTATTCCATTAGGGCGTCAGCAGTGTTTTGAGTACATTTGGACCCATAGGAGAGAAGCAAAATATATAAGTGAAGTACATTTAGATATGATTTTTACACCTTCATGGGAGGAAGCTTTAGTAGAATACTTAGAAACTCATGAGGAACCTATGATTAGTTGTGGGATTATTGATAAAGGTGGAGATATGAAATTTAGTGGTAATACCATAAGGGAAGTACCTAAAGATAATACAGAAATGCAGGAGTTTCTAAAAGATTTAACAAGTAATCAGATTGTTCATGGGTTTACACACCCCTGTATTCATGTAAGTCGTATTCTTGAGGAGGTAGGAGGATATGATTTAAGATTTCTAAAAGGGAAGCAATGTTTTGAAGATGATAGCCTGTTATTAGGTTATTACTATTACTATGGAACAAAGGCAAAGTGGTATCCAAAAGTAAATTATCAATCAGTTGTTTATCATGCTGTAGCGATGCAACGTCTAGAGTTGATAGATGATAGTGTTGTGAACTTTAATGGATTAGTGAAGCAATATGGAGCCATGGGATTAAAACATTTAAGTGAGCTCCACAAAAGTAGTTGGCAAATTAATTTTTTTAAAGGACAATTTCTAATCCAGTCATAAATAAATGAATAAGTAAGAGGTAACTCTATGAGAGCTACCTCTTATTAAAATAGTTTAGTCGAAAGATTTGATTTTCTATCCTAGTAAAAGACCAGCACTTGCATAACCAATGATGTTATTTCCACCCGTTTGACCTGCTGGTACCACGGCAAAGAAAATAACCATTATACGAGTTTCAGGTGTAACACTTATATTTAAAGTAGAGTTAATGTTATGAGCTATAAAATTATTTTGAGTGATATCTGGAACTAATTCAACGTTAGCAACAGGTGAAAATACTTCATTTGGAGTTGTTGAGATATAAATTTGAGCTATAATGGTTGCACTAGTAAAGCTACTTGGTAGATTACCTGTAACGGCAAAGTATGCGGAGATTGCTGTGATGGTACCGGCGCTTGGCATACTAAAGGCTGTATTCATTCCGTTCAAATTAGCAGCAGCCATAGTGATTGTATCGGTGGTACCATTACCAACATCAATACCTGATTCAGAAGCACCGAAGCCGATGGCAGCACCTAAATGTCTAGTTCCGCCCCTAGGACCATCTTCTACAGTTATTGTTGTTCCGGAAGCAAGAGGAATAATGGATTTGCCAGGACCAGTAGCACCTCTAGGGCCGGTAGGGCCAGTAGGACCAGTAGGGCCAGTAGGACCAGTAGGGCCAGTAGCACCTCTAGGACCAGTAGGACCTTTAGGGCCGGTAGGGCCAGTAATACAGCAGCAACGAGGATGACAGCCATCATGATGACAACAATCATCATGATGACAATGACAATCATGGTGACAGTCATCATGATCACAGTGCTTTATACAGTGGCTTTTACATGTAGATTTACATCTTTCGTTACTATCATGCTCTTTATCAGTGAAACACGTACATTTTCTTCCATAGTTATGTGACATAGAGCTCCCCCTGTTCTAAATTGGATTTGTACATAGAAAATAAGGGTATTACAAGATTATAGTATGTATATAAGAGGGAATGAGTGATTATTGTAAAGTGATTTAGTGAGTTATCTTAGCTAAACTTACAAATAGAATAGAAATAGGAATAAATTAGACAGAATTATTGTTCTTCATGTTACATAGATGTAAAAGTTGAGTTGCTGGCTGGCAAGTTTGTTTTTAATCCTTTATACTTAAGATATAATAATGAATTTTATATGAACTATTAAGAGGTAATTTTTATTAAAGGAGGAGAAAAATGAAGGTAGCACTTTATTTTGGGACAGGTTATGAAGAAATAGAAGCATTATCAGTAGTAGATATACTAAGAAGGGGAAAAGTGGAAGTTACGATGGTAGGTGTTAATGGAAAGACTGTGGTAAGTTCTCGTGGTGTGAGTATTAACATGGATAAAACCATAGATGAAGTAGATCATACTGAAATTGACATGATGGTATTACCAGGTGGTGTGCCAGGCGTTAATCATCTGGAAGAAAACAGCATGCTTATAGAACAGCTTAGATGCTTTAAGGAGCAAAATAAATGGTTAGCGGCTATTTGTGCAGCACCAAGTATTTTAGGAAAACATGGTTTGTTAAATGGAGAAGTAGCAACGTGCTATCCAGGATATGAGAAACAGCTTATAGGATGTCAGTATGTAGAAGATGGGGTAGTTGTAAGTAATCACATAGTAACAGGAAAAGGTGCAGGTTATTCTATTTCATTTGCACTCAAGCTTTTAGAAATAATAAAAGGCGAAGAGGTAGCTAATGAAGTAAAAAGAGGTATGCTTATTGCAAATGAATAGAGGGTAAACAAAAAAGGGTATATTACTAGTAGTGATATACCCTAGAATGTTATTAAATAAACCCTAAACCGTTTATAAAGACTATTGTTTTAAAAAACAGTAGTGTGAATACGCTTAAACACATCCATAAGTTCTACATCAGTAATTAATTCAGTACCCATTTCTTCAAAAGCACTTGTTACTTTATGTATATTTAACTTATAAATATCTGAAATCATTTGTGCACTATAAGCTTTACAATTATGATATTTCCACTGTTTGGTGATTAATTTACAAATATCACTTGATAAATAGAAAATCACATGGAAAAAGGTAAGGCGATTAAGTTCTATAATGTTATTTTCAGTCATAGTGTTTAATAATTCAGCATGTTCTACCTCAAGAACAGAAGCTACTTCTGTGCTGGCATAAGGTGCTTCACTTGATTTTAAAAAAAGGTCAATAGCTTCAAGTTTAGGACGTATATCATTTGTATAAGTCTGGTCAAAGCTTTGAAGTGTGACGGAGCTACTTGTATAATGATCCATCGTTTAAAATCCTTCCTAATGTGAAATCTATATTACAAAGTTATTACATAGTCTCATTATAAGGTAAGTGGCCTCTATAAGGCTAGTTGTAATACTTGGAATAAAAGTAGTAAATCATGTATGAAAGTATGGAAAAATATGCAAAATATAGTTGACTATCAAGAAAATATTCGAAAATGCGATATGGATTTTTTACCAAGGTTATGATATAATAACGAAATGTTAGTTTAAAATGCTATATTTATGCAATGACACTACAAAGCAGGGAAACCTTAAGGAGGATAAATTTTAATGAACACACAAGTAGAAACAATGGAAAAAAGCCAAGTAAAACTTACAGTAGAAGTAGAAGGTGCAAAAGTTGCATCGGCAATTGATAAAGCATATGAAGTAATGAAAAAGGACTTCAATATTCAAGGATTCCGTAAAGGTAAAGTGCCTCGCGCTATGATTGAAAAAATGTACGGTGTTGAAGTGTTTTTCAATAAAGCTGCAGACCTTTTAATTGATGAAACATTATTTGCAGCAATCGAAGAAAATAAAATTGACATTGCAGCACGCATTCGTCCAAATGAATTAGAAGTAACTGAAATGTCAAAAGATGGTATGAAATATACAGCTATCGTTACAGTAAAACCAGAAGTAACATTAGGTGACTACAAAAACTTAAAAGTTGAAGTAGAAAAAACAGAAGTAACAGAAGAAGAAGTTAATGAAGCTATTAACAAAGAAGCACAAAAAAATGCACGTGAAATCACAGTAGAAGATAGAGCTGTTATGCCTCAAGATAAAGTAACAATCGACTTCGAAGGTTTCGTAGATGGCAACGCATTTGAAGGTGGAAAAGGAACAGATTATGACTTAGTAATTGGTTCAAAATCATTCATTGACAACTTCGAAGATCAATTAATTGGTAAAAACATTGGTGAAGAAGTAGAAGTTAATGTAACATTCCCAACTGAATACCATGTAGCAGAACTTGCAGGGAAACCAGCATTATTCAAAGTAGCTATTAAAGCTATTAAAGTAAATGAATTACCAGAAATTAATGATGATTTTGCAGCTGATATTTCAGAATTTGAAACTTTAGCTGAATACAAAGAAGATCTTAAGGCAAAACTTCTTAAAGACAAAGAAACAAATAACAAAAATATCTTCGAACAACAAGCTGTAGAAAATGCAGTAGCAAATGCTACATTAGAAGTACCATCAGCTATGGTCGAAGAACAAGTTGACAGAAACGTTAAAAACTTCTCAAACCGTATGGCTTCTCAAGGCTTACAGTTAGAACAATACTTACAATTCACAGGTCAAAGCATGGAAGCATTTAGAGAAAACTTTGCTAAAGATGCTGAGCACCAAATTAAATCTCGTTTAGTTCTTGAAAAAATTGCTGAAGTAGAAGGTATCACTGTTTCAGAAGAAGACATCGATGAAGAATTAAAAACAATTGCAGCTATGTACCAAATGCCATATGAAGAACTTAAAAAATCTTTTGCTAATTATGAGCAAGAAGCTTTAACAGCAGATATTAAAGTTCAAAAAGCAGCTAAAGTCATTACAGAATCTGCAGAAAAAGTAGAAAAATAGTAAGTAGTAAAATGGAGTATTTATCCTAAGAGAGAGAAGGAGGCTACCAGAATGAGTTTAGTCCCAATGGTTATAGAACAAACAAATAGAGGAGAACGTTCCTACGATATTTATTCTCGTCTATTAAAAGATCGTATCATTATCTTAGGTGATGAGGTTAACAATGTAACAGCTAACCTTATTGTGGCACAACTATTGTTTTTAGAAGCTGAAGATCCTGATAAAGACATTATGTTTTATATCAATAGTCCAGGCGGCTCTATATCAGATGGTATGGCTATTTATGATACAATGCAATATATTAAATGTGATGTATCAACAATCTGTATGGGTATGGCTGCAAGTATGGGAGCATTCTTACTTGCAGGAGGAACAAAAGGCAAACGTTTTGCACTTCCTAATGCTGAAGTAATGATTCACCAACCTCTTGGTGGAGCAAAAGGCCAAGCAACTGATATCCAAATTACAGCAGAGCATATTATTAAAACAAAAGAGCGTATGAACCGTATGTTAGCAGAGTTTACAGGGCAATCTATTGAACGTATTAATAATGACGTTGAAAGAGATAACTGGAAGACTGCTGAAGAAGCAAAAGCATATGGACTTATAGACGATATTATTACATCTAAATAGTTCTTAAAGGAGGTGCAGAATGCCAACAAAGTTTGATGATACAAAACAGCTAAGATGTTCATTTTGTGGTAAGACCCAAGAACAAGTAAAACGACTTATTGCAGGTCCAAATGTTTATATTTGTGATGAATGTATTGAGTTATGCTCTGAAATTATAGAAGAGGAGCTTGAAGCTGGTTACGAAGATGATGATATGGTAGACATGCCAAAGCCAAAAGAAATCAAATCACATCTAGATGAATATGTTATTGGTCAAGAAGATGCTAAAAGGGCTTTAGCAGTGGCGGTGTACAATCATTATAAGCGTATTTATAAACAAAGTAAGAGTAATGATGTAGAAGTACAAAAAAGTAATATTTTACTTTTAGGACCTACAGGAACAGGTAAGACACTTTTAGCACAAACACTTGCTAAAATGTTAAATGTACCCTTTGCTGTAGCAGATGCTACCTCTCTTACAGAGGCTGGTTATGTAGGTGAAGACGTAGAAAATATTCTACTTAAGCTCATTCAAGCAGCCAACTATGATGTGGAAAAAGCACAACTCGGTATTATTTATATAGATGAGATTGATAAGATTTCTAGAAAGTCTGAAAATCCATCTATCACTAGAGATGTAAGTGGTGAAGGGGTACAACAAGCACTTCTTAAAATCATTGAGGGAACAGTAGCTTCTGTACCACCACAAGGTGGAAGAAAACACCCACATCAAGAATTCATTCAAATTGATACAACCAATATTCTATTTATCTGTGGTGGAGCTTTTGATGGGCTCGATAAGATCATTGAGCGTAGAGTAGGGCAAAAAGGTATGGGATTTGGTGCTAATATTGTTAGTAAAAAAGAGAAAAGCGTAGGCGAACTCTTTAAACAAATCGAACCTCAAGACCTTGTTAAATTTGGACTGATTCCTGAGTTCGTAGGACGTATTCCATCTATTGTATCTCTTAACAATCTTGATAAAGAGGCGCTGATTAAAATTCTAACTGAGCCTAAAAATGCACTTACAAAACAGTATGAGCATCTTTTTGAATTAGATGGTATTAAGTTAGAATTTGAAGAGGAAGCGTTAGTAGCTGTAGCAGAATTAGCTATAGAAAGAGAAACTGGAGCTAGAGGTTTACGTGCCATCTTTGAGACTATGATGAGAAACATTATGTATGATGCACCTTCTATGGGAGATGCTTTAGAAAAAGTGATTATCAGTAGAGATGTGATTAAAGAAGGTAAAGAACCTAAATTGGTTTATAATGATAAAGTAAAACCAAAAGAAAAAAGCAAAAAAGCTAATAATGAATCAGCTTAGGTTGTATTCATAAAAGTATAGTGAAAGGGCTGTTGCACAGGTTGCAATAGCCCTTTGTTAATGAGGTAGTATCTTCTTTTGATTCTTAGAGAGATTAATGAGTTGCGATATGATGTAGTGAATAATGATGAATGATAATTTATTGGTATCCTTTTTATAAGTATTGGCAATACTTGTAAAGTAGAAAATAGTAAGTAGGAGGATACGGTATGTTATCAGGTATATTAATTGGGGTTCAGTTGTTTTTTTCATGTGTAATAGGAATGTATTTTTTAATGCAACTTAGAAATCAAACAACATCTAAATCTAATATTTATAAAGATTCTCTAGTAAAATGGGAGAAGATGCAAGCCTTAAGAAAAATTACACTAACAGCTCCCTTATCTGAAAAGGTAAGGCCTAAAAGTGAGAAGGATATTATAGGACAGGCAGATGGTCTGCAGGCTTTAAAAATTGCTTTATGTGGACCTAGTCCTCAGCATATCTTAATTTATGGTTCTCCAGGAATTGGAAAAACAGCTGCAGCTAGAATAGCATTAAATATTGCTAAGGAATCACCTGGGTCGCCATTTAAAAGAAATGCTAAATTTATTGAGCTGGATGCAACGACACTCCGTTTTGATGAAAGAAGTATTGCTGATCCATTAATGGGATCTGTACATGACCCTATTTATCAAGGAGCAGGTGCTTATGGGCCCGCAGGAGTGCCGCAACCTAAACCTGGTGCAGTTACAAAAGCACATGGTGGCGTTTTGTTTATAGATGAAATTGGTGAATTGCATCAAGTACAGATGAATAAACTATTGAAAGTTTTAGAAGATAGAAAAGTGTTTTTGGAGAGTTCTTATTATTCTGAGAGTGATGAAAATATTCCTAGGGACATTCATGATGTATTTAAAAATGGTTTACCAGCAGATTTTAGATTAATAGGTGCTACTACTAGAAATCCAGAAGATATACCACCAGCGCTGCGTTCTAGATGTACAGAAATTTTCTTTAAAGACTTAAGTTATGATGATATTATGGCTATTGTAGAAAATGTGGCAACTCGTGAGACTATGAGTATTGTAGAAGAGGCAAAAGAACTAATAGGACAATATGCTTATAATGGTAGAGATGCTGTTAATATGTTGCAGACCTCTTTTAGTTTGGTGCATTTAGAAGGTAGAATGAAAATTCTAGAAAAGGATGTAGAATGGGTTATTCAAACAGGAAGATATACACCTAGACTGATTAAAAAAGTAGAACCTAAAGCTGTAGTAGGAAAGGTTAATGGCCTAGGCGTTATGGGGGCAAATAAAGGAATGATTCTGGGTATAGAAGCTGTTGCCAAGAAAGTGGGGTTTGAACAAGCAGAGGTTAAAGTAACAGGTATTATTGAGGAAGAAGAATTGCACATGAAACAAAGTAGTTCTAAAAGAAAAAGTATGGCAGCAAATTCCGTAGAAAATGTACTCACAGTTTTAAAAATGCGCTATAATGTTAATACCAAGGAATATTTAATGCATCTTAATTTTACTTCAGGAATCCCGATTGATGGACCATCAGCAGGCACAGCAATATTTACAGTGCTGTATTCAACACTTTTTGACAAGGCTATACCAGGCGATATTGCAATGACAGGGGAAATATCTATACAAGGTAAGGTTTGTCCTGTAGGTGGTGTATACGAAAAGCTATTGGCAGCTAGAGAAGCTGGTGTCAAGAAAGTATTTATTCCTAAGGCTAATATGCAGAAGGTATTTGATACAATAGATATAGAGATTATTCCTATAGAAGATATAGAGGAGATTATTAGTACTTTATTTGATAAAGACATTATCAATAAAGCCAATGAAATACTGCATGCGTAGTGATAATGCGTAAGTGGCAATTTTTTAGAGGGTGGAAAAATGATGAAAAAAGAAATTAAAGATATACCAGTACTTCCGTTAAGGGGAGTAACAATATTTCCAGAAATGGTAATGCACTTTGACGTAGGAAGGGAAAAATCGTTAAAAGCTATAGAACAAGCAATGAAACAAAGTGAAATGATTTTAGCCGTTTCGCAAAGAGATGCAGATGTAGATGAACCAACGCAAGAAGACTTATATGAAATTGGAACTCTAGTAGAGATTAAGCAAACAGTTAAAGTAGGGGAAGGTCAACTTAAAGTAATTGTCAAAGGAACTGCTAGGGCAAAAATCTTATCCATGCAAGAAGAAGGAACCTGTATATGTGCAGATGTAGAAGTAATAAAGGATAAGCTTGTAAAAAATGATAAGGAGCAACAAGCACTTATACGTACAATTGCCGAGTTATTTGAAAAGTATGCTTCTATTAACCCTCGTATTACAGATGAGGTATTATATGGGATACTAGGATTAAAAGATAGTATTGAGATGATGGATATTATTATTGGTCACATTGTTTTAGAAGTAGAGAAAAAACAGGCTATTTTGGAGTGTATAGATCTAAAAGAAAGAATGTTTAAGATTGTCGCTATATTAGAGACGGAAATAGAAATATTAACACTGCAAAAAGATATTTTTACGAAGGTTAAGCAAAATATAGATCAATCACAAAAAGAATATTTCTTAAGAGAGCAAGTTAAGATTATCCAAGAGCAATTAGGAGATAAAGATGGTATTCAAGGTGATATTGACAAATATAATGAACAACTAAAAGATGTACCAGAGTTTGTTAAAGAAAAAGTAGAAAAAGAAATAAGAAGATTAAAGAATACGCCATCTACTTCGCCAGATAACGGGAACATCAGAGCATATATAGAAACGGTATTAGATATTCCATGGAATAACTATACTAAAGAAAATATTCAATTAAAAAAAGCAGCTGAAATATTAGATAAAGAGCATTATGGTCTTGAAAAGGTTAAGGAAAGAGTATTAGAGTACTTAGCAGTTAGAAGTCTAGCGGAGGAATCACCAGCACCTATTTTATGTTTAGTGGGACCACCAGGAGTAGGTAAAACTTCAATAGCTAAATCAATTGCTCATGCTACAGGAAGGAATGATGTGCGCATTTCTTTAGGTGGTGTGAGAGATGAAGCTGAAATAAGAGGTCATAGAAGAACGTATGTAGGTGCTATACCAGGGCGTTTTGTCTATGGTATTTCTGAGGCTAAGTCTATGAATCCACTTATTTTATTAGATGAGATTGATAAGATGGCTAGTGATTTTAAAGGTGATCCAGCTGCAGCCTTGCTTGAAATTCTAGATAGCAAACAAAATAGTAGCTTTAAAGATCATTATTTGGAACTTCCACTAGACTTATCTAAAGTCTTATTTGTAGCGACAGCTAATAGCTTATCAACTATTCCAAAGCCATTATTAGACCGTATGGAAGTTATAGAGGTAGGAAGTTATACAAGTCATGAAAAATTAGAAATCGCAGTGAAGTACTTATTACCTAATCAATTAAAAGCGCATCACTTAAATAAGAAACAAATTAAGTTTTCAAGAGCCAATATCCTTTATGTCATTGAACACTATACAAAAGAAGCAGGTGTGAGAGGCTTAGAAAGAGTACTGGCTAAAGTATGCAGAAAAGCAGCTAAAGAAATAGTAGAGCAAGAGGTAGAAAGTGTTCAAATCACAACTAAAAAGCTTGAAGCGTATTTAGGAAGCTCTATTTTTGAGTATGAAGTGAAAAATAAAGAGCCAGAAGTAGGTATTGTAAGAGGATTAGCTTGGACAAGTGTAGGTGGAGATACATTGTCAATTGAAGTAAATCGCATGCCAGGAAAGGGACAACTTGAATTAACAGGACAGATGGGTAATGTTATGAAGGAATCTGCCAGGGCGGCCATGAGCTATATCCGTTCAAAGGCAAATGAGTTAGGTATAGCAGAAGATTTTTATGTAAAGAATGATTTACATATTCATATTCCTGAAGGTGCAGTACCAAAAGATGGGCCATCAGCAGGAATTACTATGGCTACAGCGATGATTTCTGCATTAACTAATAAACCTGTTAAAGCTGATTTAGCCATGACAGGAGAAATTACTATTAGAGGTAGAGTATTACCTATTGGTGGTTTAAAAGAAAAGTTATTAGCAGCTAAGCGTGCAAAAATAACGCATGTAATTGTGCCAAGTCAAAATAAAAAGAATGTAGAAGAGCTAGAGAGTCATATTGTAGAAGGAATAGAAATTAATTTTGTTCAAACAATGGATGAAGTATTACAATATGTTTTTGATTAAGCGAAGAGGAGAAACGAAATGAATGTAACAAAAGCAGAAATGATTATGACAGCGGGACTCTCGTCTCAATTCCCAGTACATGATATGCCAGAGATAGCCTTTGCAGGTAAATCTAACGTAGGAAAATCTTCATTACTAAATGCAATGCTTAATCGTAAAGCATTAGCAAGAACGAGTTCTCAACCAGGGAAAACACAAACAATTAACTTTTATAGTGTTCAAGATACGTATATGTTTGTAGATTTACCTGGATATGGTTATGCAAAAGTATCAAAGGTGGATAGAGAACGTTGGGGAAAACTAATTGAAGGTTATTTAGAAAAAAGAGAGCAATTAAAAAAGGTTATTTTATTAATTGATATTAGACATGAAGTTGGCAATAATGATAAAATGATGTATGATTGGATTAAACACTATCATAATGAAGTGATTGTAGTAGCCACTAAGATGGATAAAATTAAAAGAAGCCAAGTTCAGAAACACCTATCTATGATTAGAAAAGGCCTTAACTTAATGCCAGAAGATAAGTTAATAGGCTTTTCTTCTGAAACAAAGCAAGGAAAAGAAGAACTTTGGAAGATCATAGAGGAAATGCAAGAAATCAACTAACAAAGGATTAGTGGAGATTTTTAATAGGGGGATAATCATGAATAAATCAGATAAATATTATTTAAAGCAAGGCAAGCTTGAATTATCGATGCTAGATGATGAAGAGGATGAATTGGAATTACGTAACTCTCTTCATACAACTCCTAAAAAAGATTTATTTGCAGACTTGGAATTTCCACATACTAAAAGAATGAGAGAAAACCGTTCAAAACAGGTACGTGCAAAGGAAGCTAAACTTAAGGTAACACAAGATATTTATAATACCTTGCATACCATGGGACAGTTCCTGACTAAAGCTGATGAAGGTGAAGTAGAGGAAGTAAAAGTAGTACCGCCTAAAAAAGTAATGAATGCTGCTAAAGCACAAAAGCTAGAGCAGATTGCTAGTACCTTAAAGATACAAGAAATAGAGTTGCCACCGAGAGCTATTATTAAGGATGATACTGGAGAAGCAGTAGAAGATAAAGAAAATAGCCCATTTAAAAGTATACCTATAGATAAACAAAAAGAAGAAATTACAGGGATAGTATCTAATAGGACAATTATTGGAGAAGAAGACCCAGAGGTAATTCATACATTACAAGAAAAAATGACTGCTGAAATTAACGAACTTTTAGCTGAAGAAAAAGAATTAGAAGGTTATAAGGAAACAATATCAGAAGTATTAATTGAGAATGTGATAAACATAGAGAATCAGCAAACAGCTGAAGTAGTAGCTGAAAAGGGAAGTGCAGAGGAAGAAGTTGCTAGCACTAATCAAGAAGAGAGAAAGCCTATAACGGTAGTATCAGCTATTGAAAAAGAAGTACAGCAAGTGTATTATGGGGGGAATCATTTAGAAGAAAACAATTTATTTGTGGAACCTAAAAAAGAAGACCCTAATAAAGAGTTAAAACAACAACAAATTGATGAGATTCTTAAAACCTTTTTTGGGAATGTAACGCCACACTATGCTTATGAAAATGAGTTAAAAAAACATATAGATAAGCAAATAGCAGTGATTAGGAATTGCAAATAAAAATAGTTATTTTTCAGATTTAAACGTGTTGACACTAAAATTAAAATATGATAATATAATCTTCGTCGGATAACAGAAACGATGAAGATTATGCGCGAATGGCTCAGTTGGTAGAGCATCTCCTTGCCAAGGAGAGGGTCGCGGGTTCGAGTCCCGTTTCGCGCTCTTACGGGGTGTGGCTCAGTTTGGCTAGAGCGCCTGATTTGGGATCAGGAGGCCGCAGGTTCGAGTCCTGTCACCCCGATTTTTATTCATAAGTTAGGTCAAAATCAATCCTTTGAAGCTTAGTTGATTTAAGAGCTCAGAGGTTTTTTATTTTTACTATAATGAATCATTATAGTAAATGAAGCAAAATAAAAGAGTAGCTAAGAAAATAATCTAGCTACTCTTTTATTTTGAAAGCAATTGCAGAATTTCACCATAAAGCTCAGTGGCATTGGTTTTCCATTTATTACAGAGTTCAACAGCTTGTTTTTTAGAACCCACACTTATATTTAAATCAATGAGTATAGAGTGATTTTCTGTTACCTTACAGTGAACGATATAATCATTGGTTTTATTAGGAGTATACTCAGCATGAATGTCTAACTCACTTTTGAACTTTCTCCAGTTGTTTTCTATAAATAGGTCTAATTCTTTTCTTATGAATTCAGGAATACGAGAAGAGAAAAATTCTAAAGCTTCTTCTCCTTTAGAACTAATTTCAAAGTATGATGCATTACTTTGCTTAGAGATGGTAATAAACTTAGAAGTTTCTAACTCAGTCAGATATTGCTGAAGCGAAAAGTAGTCTGTGTAACCTCTTTCAAGAATTATTTGTGTCATCTGAGATAAAGAAAGAGGCATTTTCACTTGCGATAAAAGATAGAGTACGATGAGTTTATTGACTGTAAAGTCTTCATGATTAATATTCACAACTTGCCTCCTCACACTTATTATTATTATTATTGTATCTTAAAAGTAAGTTAAACTCAATATTTGTTTAAATATTTACCTTGATAGATGTCGTGTTCATTAAAATATTTGGTAATACCATTAAGAACATGACGTTTGTTTTTAGTCCAAGTAGGACCAATGAGATGTTCTTTTGGGCCATCTCCTGTTAAGCGATGGATGACAAATTCTGGAGGTAATAAGGTAATGATATCACCTAAAAGTTCAATATACGCTTCTTCTGTAAGAAGAGGAAAAGGATGAAGTTTATAATAATGGCCTAAAGGAGAGTTGTCTAAAATATGCAGCATATGTAACTTAATACCTTGTAGTGGTAAGTTACAAAGATATCTAGCAGAAGCTAGCATGTCAGACTTAGTTTCATGGGGAAGTCCTAAGATGAGATGAACAACAGTCTCAATAGAATAAGCGGACAATTTTTGAATGGCTGAATCAAATACTTCTAGAGAGTAGCCGCGATTGATGAGCTTAGCAGTGGGTTCGTGAATCGTTTGTAAGCCTAGTTCAACCCAAAGATGTGTATGCTTACTAAGTTCACCTAAATAAGCGATGATATCATCTGTTAGGCAATCTGGTCTAGTAGCAATAGCAAGTCCAACTACACCAGGGAAAGCTAGGGCTTCCTCATATTTTTGTTTAAGCTCTTCTAAAGGTGCATAAGTATTAGTAAAAGCTTGAAAATAAGCGATATACTTAGTAGCATTTCCCCATTTATTTGAAAGTAGTTCAGTAGCCATAGAAAGCTGACTTGTAATATAGTGCTCATTTGAAAAGGTAAAGTCACCACTACCGCGTTCACTACAAAATAGACAGCCTTTAGATGAAATACGACCATCTCTATTAGGACAAGTAAAGCCTCCATCTATGGAAAGTTTAATGACCTTAGTACCATGTTTTTCTCGTAAAAAGGTATTAAGGGTTTTGTAACGTTGTTTTTGCATAAAAGCTCCTTACTTAATTAAAAATAACAAAAAAGATAATACAAGTATATGACTTATATTATCTTATAGAAGTTAACGAAGTGCAAGGAGCATTTCTTCTTTTCTGAGCCTAATTTCCTCACAGGTATTAATAACATGTTTCCAGCTTTCAGTTGTTGTCACTGTTCTAGAAAATTTAATAAAGTCATCTCTTAGAATTTTTGTATAATCTATTTTGATTTGCTTGACCTCATCATCGTTACGCGTGCGGCTGAGAGCTTCTAAAAATTCATTAGCTCTAGAAGAAGAGACAAAGGGTAAGTAAGGCTGCAATGCATCTAACTTTTCTTGCAGTGCTTCATAATGTTTTTCAAAAGGATTTCCTTCTACATTTTCCATATAAGCAAAGAATGCATCTAGGTTAAGGAAGGTAACATTTTTTATACAAGAATAATCAAAGTCTTGGAGTATTGAATAGAAATCATAGAGGTGAGTTTCAAGTTCTTGTTTAGTAAGTAATGTTGGCATAATAAGTCCCCCTTAAAATCATTTCAAGTAAAATTTCTTTCTATACAGCTTAGTATATCCAGACAAAAATAAAAAAGTGTATGTAAATTTTACTTTATAATTTTTGCAGCTTGTAATATAGTAAAAGAAAGTATATTAGCCAATAATGCTTATAATAATTATAGAAGGGTGAGATAATGAATAAGAAACATATTGTTGTAATTGATGATGAAGAACATATTTTAGAACTCATTAAATATAATTTAGAAGCAAATGGTTTTATAGTATCTATTTATACAAGTGTGGAAATGATGCAGAAAAGCATAGGGGAAAGCCCTATTGATTTGATTTTGTTAGATATTATGCTTCATGGTATGGATGGTATTACAGCACTTAGTATTTTTAGGAATCAGGAAAATTTAAGAAGTGTACCTATTTTATTAGTGAGTGCTAAATCAGAAGAAATTGATAAAATATTGGGGTTAGAGCTAGGCGCAGATGATTACATTACGAAACCATTTAGTGTTAGAGAACTGGTGGCCAGAGTAAAAGCCATACTGCGCCGAGCAGAAAGAAATGAAGCTCCAGCTAAAAAGTTAGAGGAAGATCATTTCCTTATACATCAAGATTTGAAACTAGATATAGAGAGCCATTTACTTACTTTTAAGGATGAGTCAATAGATCTTACCTATAAAGAATTTGAAATTCTTAAGTTGCTTATGGGTAATAAAGGAAAAGTCTTAACAAGAGAAGTTATTTTAGACAAAGTATGGGGCTATGATTATTATGGAGAAACACGTACAGTGGATGTACATATTCGTTATCTAAGAGCCAAGTTTGAGGGATATGGTATAGGAGAGTATATTGAGACTGTTCGTGGTGTAGGATATAGATTTGTAAAGGAGTAGCATATGAAAAATAAAATCATTTGGCCTACTTTAGTGGCTATTTGGATACTTTTTATTGTAGTGGCAGCAGAAGCTACCTTAATGGGAAGTAGACTAATGAATGAGGCTGGAATTACTTGGGTATCAGGTGAGGTCAATCGTATGATTTACCACATATTTATCATAACCAGCATTATCAGCGTTATTCTTTATGTGGTTTTAAGAGGTGCTATTAAAAAGATTACAGATCCCATTGAAGCTTTAACAGAGGATGCTAAAAAGTTTAAAGAGGATGAATACACACATCAACTAAGGGACTATGATATAGAAGAACTACAAAATCTAGCCCATGCTTTTGACTATATGGGAGATGAATTAAGCGGAACGATTAGAAAGTTAAGACATCAAAAAGCTAAATTAGAAAGTATGTTTTCCTCATTAGAAGAAGGTATTATTGTTATTGATAAAAAGGGATATATAGATGAAACTAACGAGTTAGCTAGAAAACTCTTAGGATTAAAGGGCGTTATACCTAGCAATTGCCATATTACTCATTTATTAAGAGAAGAGCAGTTTGTAAAACTTGTTACTGAGGGTCTTAAAACGAACAAAATGCAAGTGATCGAGTTAAAGCTAGGAGAATACATGGTCTATATTACCATGGTACCTGTAGGTAGGTGTGGTAAAGTCTATGAATACTTATTACTCATTAAAGATGTAACTCAGCTTAGAGGGTTAGAAGAAATGAAGTATCAATTTGTAAGTAATGTTTCTCATGAGTTAAAGACACCTTTAACGAGCATACAAGGCTTTGTAGAAACATTGCAATCTGGAGCTATTGAAAATAAAGAGGTAGCTTATCACTTCCTAAATATCATTGAAATTGAAACAAAAAGACTATATCGTCTTATACAAGACATATTACTGTTATCTGAGATTGAAAGTATGGATAAACAGCAATATGAGGATGTGAATGTAGCAAGTGTTATTGAAAATAGTATGAATTTGCTTCAAGAGCAAGCGGATAAAAAAGCGGTTAAAATGATATTTAATCAGGAAAATGATCTAGTCATTAAAAATATGAGTGAAGACCACCTATCTCAGATGATTATGAACTTATTAGGCAATGCAGTAAGATACACAGATAATGGTGCTATTAGTATTACAACAGAAGAAGATAGTAGGCACCAAGTCATTACGATTAGAGATAGTGGTATTGGTATACCAAAGGAAAGTATTCCTCGTATTTTTGAGAGGTTTTATAGAGTGGATAGGGGTCGTTCAAGACAAAGCGGTGGAACTGGCCTAGGTCTATCTATTGTTAAGCATATTGCAAAGCTTTATGAGATCAAGATTGAAGTAAGTAGTGAGTTAGGCGAAGGTACTTGTTTCCGCCTTATTTTTAATAAAGAGCAAGAATAAGATAAGAATATAAGCAAAGGGCTGTTGCAGTAAAGTATGCAACAGCCCTTTGGTACTGTATAAGTGTAAATGTAAATCATAATTAAAGGATTGCATTTACACTTGTTTTTTATTAGCTTTTAGATATTTCCTTAAAGTTTTCTCCATCCTTTGGAGGTTTTGGTCCAAAGTATTGGTAGAAGTCAACTTTTAAATTACCATTAAAGAGTTTACGTTTTTTATTAGCTTTTTTACCGTAGTCACGTTCGAAGGTATCTACAGAAGTAATAGCGTAAAGTGACCAAGTTGGATTACTATCAATTAAACGGCGAAGTTCACGGTGAATTTGCTCAATCTGAGATAAGTTACTAATACGTTCACCATAAGGAGGGTTAGCAATAACGACTCCGTAATCTCCATGAGGTAAGGTGGCTTTGTGAATAGGCTTAGCAAAAAATTGAATATATTCACCAACTCCAGCAGCTTCTGCATTTTCTCTTGCTTTGTTAATGACATTTCTATCAATATCAGAAGCATAGATAATAGGATTACCTTTTTGATCAATGGCTTCTCTAGCTTCCTGGCGAAGCTCATCCCAGAGTGCTTTAGGTACTTGTGGCCACAAAGACGAAGCAAATTGTCTATTAAGGCCAGGGGCAATATTTTTAGCTAACATAGCAGCTTCAATAGCAAAGGTACCTGAACCACAACAAGGGTCATAAAGCATACGGCCTTTTTGCCAGTAACTAATTTGAAGTAGGGCAGCTGCCATGGTTTCTTTAAGAGGGGCCTCTACATTGTTCACACGGTAGCCACGTTTGTGAAGACCTTCACGGCCAGTTGTGTCAATGGTTAAAGTAGCCACATCTTTTAAAATGGAAACTTGTACAGTGTAAGAAGGTCCTGTTTCAGGAAACCAATCTATTTTATATTTCTCACTAAGGCGTTTAACAATTGCCTTTTTAGTAATCGCCTGACAGTCTGAGATACTAAAGAGCTTAGATTTAACAGACTTACCATTAACAGTAAACTTAGCATCTGGTGTAATCCAAGCTTCCCAAGGAAGGGCAGTTACTTTATCGAAAAGCTCCACGAAGGTAGTTGCTTTGAATTCCCCCATTTTAATAAGTACACGGTCAGCACTGCGCAGCCATAAGTTAGAAAGTATAATAGCTTCTGCATCTCCAGTGTAAATAACCTTGCCATCTTGGACAGCATTTATTTCATAACCTAAATCTTCTACTTCTTTTCGTACCATGGCTTCAAGTCCAAAGGTAGAAGTAGCAATTAGTTCAAATGTTTTCATAATGTTCTCCTCTAAAAATACTCATTTCGTATTCTTATTGTACACCAATATAGACAAGCTGTATACCAAGTAAGTGGAATGAATTTATAGCTAATAAGTAGTGAAGAATGAAAGCACAAAACTACTATTTAACAAATTTTTAACCTGAACTAAATGTGAATTGAACATTGAACAAATATGATATTCATGTAAACAAGGAATAAAAAATAAAAAAATAGCTATGAATACATATAGCTTTCCAGGAGGGAACTAAAAATGAAAAGAAGATTTTTAGCTTGCTTTGCAGCTCTAACATTAGGAAGTATGATGTTTGCAGGATGCTCAGCTAATACAGGAAGTGATACTAAAGCGAATGAAGCAAGTACTACGCCAGCTACATCAGCAGAAGCTAACACAGATACAGCAAGAAAAGGTGTTAAAATATCAATTGTAGGTTCTACGACTATAGCAGAACCAATGGAAAAATTAATAGAAGCATACAAGGCCGCAGGAAGCCTAGATAACATCGAAGTACAAGGAAATGGTTCTTCAGCAGGTATCAAGGCAGCTATTGATGGAACAGCAGATATTGGGATGGCATCAAGAGAACTTAGTGAAGAAGAAAAAGGAGCTGGACTTGTAGAAACAGTAATTGCTTATGATGGCATTGCAGTTGTAGTTAATCCTAACAATGGTGTATTAGGTCTTACCAAAGAACAAGTAAAAGATATCTTTGAAGGAAAAATCACTAACTGGAGTGAAGTTGGTGGCGTAGATAAAGATATTATCGTAGTAACAAGAGAAGCAGGTTCAGGTACAAGAGGTGCTTTTGAAGAAATTCTTAAATTATTAGATGAAAATAAAGCTTCAACAATCGTAGAAACAGCACTGGTTTCAGAAGGTACAGGTGCAGTCATGGCTACAGTAGCAACTAAAAATGCAGCTATCGGATTCGTTTCAGAAGGATACCTTGATGATACAGTAAAGCCATTAGCAATTGATGGCGTAGAATGTACAGTAGAAAATGTAAAAGCAGGTAGCTATACGATTTCAAGACCACTGATTTTAGTAGCTCAGCCAAACGTTAAAGCAGAAGCACAGGAAGCAATTGATTTCATTGTAAGTGATGCAGGGCAAGAGATTATAAGTGAAAAATATATCTCTATTAAATAAGTAGTAAAATGAAGTAAGTCCAGTATTCCATTTAATTAAATAATAGGCTAATAGACTTAAACATTGCTAATGTTTCAAATAATTTACTCCTAAAAATAAATTATAGATTGTTATTATCCCCACTAATGAACTCAATATAGAAGTTTAAATAGGTCTAGAAGCACAATTTCTAGGCCTATTTAACATAGATTTAACATTGTTCCAACATAAATTAAACATTAGAAGATTAATATAGGGATACAAATTTTAAAATATTATTGGCTAAGATATATATTTTTTTAGGAGGCATTTAGTAATGAAAAAGAAGTTACTTGTATGTATAGCAGGTCTAATGAGTATAGCTATAGCGATTACAGGTTGTGGTAGCAGTTCAAAAGGCCCTAAGGTTTCAGTTGTAGGTTCTACAACAGTGTCAGAACCAATGGAACATTTAGCAGAAAAATATAAAGAAACTGTGCCAGATGCTAATATTGAAGTACAAGGAAATGGCTCATCAGCAGGTATTAGAGCTGTAGCAGATGGAACAGCAGATATAGGTATGAGCTCACGTGAATTAAGCGAAGCAGAGAAAGAACTTGGTTTAACAGAGACAGTTATTGCTCATGATGCTATTGCAGTTGTGGTTAATACAACGAATGAAGTGACAAATTTAACAAAAGAGCAAATCAAAGATATTTATGAAGGTAAAATCACTAACTGGAGTCAGGTTGGTGGTAAAGATGAGGATATTATTGTCGTAACAAGAGAAGCTGGTTCAGGTACAAGAGGGGCTTTTGAAGAGTTATTAGGTCTTTTAACAAGTGATAAAGCTTCTACTATTATTGATAGAGCTTTAGTAAGTGAAGGTACAGGTAGTATTATGGCAACTGTAGCTTCAAAAGAAAATGCAATTGGTTATATTTCTTTAGGTTATATGAGTGATACAGTAAAACTAGTATCAGTAGACGGTGTGATGCCAAGTGATGAGACAGTTTTAGCTAACGAATATATGATTTCAAGGCCATTACTTCTTTTAACATCAGATCATACAAGTGCTGAGGCAAAAGCTTTGTTAGATTATATCATTGGGGCAGAAGGACAAAGTGTTATAGCAGAAAAATATATTCCAATTAACGGACAGTAATCTATAAACAAGTAAAGGTAGATGAAGTACATGGATAAATTAATGAAAAGAGTGTTTTGGTTATGTGCAGCCATCATGATTTTAGTAGTTGGCTTTATGGCAGTCTATATTGTAGTAGGAGGATTACCATTCTTTAAAGAAGTAAGTATTTGGGACTTCTTATTCGGTAAGAAATGGAATCCATCAGGAAAAATATTTGGTATTTATCCAATGTTAGTAGCAAGCTTATATGCTACACTAGGTGCAACCCTTATAGGTGTTGTCGTTGGGGTAAGTACGGCAATTGTTTTAGTAGAAATTTTACCACAAAGAGTGGCAAAAGTATTTTCAGCGGCCATTGATTTATTGGCTGGTATACCATCAGTTATTTATGGTTTCTTTGGACTCATGGTGATTGTACCTATTTTGAATGACCTTTTTGGGGGTATAGGTGGTGGTAGCAGTTTATTAGCAGCTATGTTAATTTTAGCAGTGATGCTATTACCGACAGTAATCAGAATGACAGAAGTAAGTCTTAGAGCTGTTCCAAATGAATATAAAGAAGGGGCTCTGGGATTAGGGGCTTCTAAGTTCCAATATATTTTTAAGGTACAATTAGGTGCTGCTAAATCAGGGATTATGGCAGGGATTGTACTAGGTATAGGTAGAGCATTAGGTGAGACTATGGCAGTTATTTTAGTAGCAGGTAACTCAGTTATTATTCCAGGTAGTCTTATGGATCCTGTAAGAACACTAACAGCTAATATTGCTATGGAAATGGGATATGCAACAGGTATTCATCAGCAAGCATTATTTGCAACAGGTATGGTACTTTTCATACTGATTATGGCTATTAACTTAGTGCTTACGCAGTTTATTAGAAGAGCAGAAAGGAGAGCTAGATAATGCAAAGAAAGCATAAAGAAAGTCTTATAAAAGGCACACTACTTGCCATTTCATCCCTAACTATTATTATGCTAGGTTGGATTATTGGATATGTTGTATTTAAGGGTGCTGCCCACATTAATTTTAGCAAGCTAGTTCCTCCAATTGTATCAACACTCTATATGGTAAGCATTGGGCTTCTTATTTCAGCACCTATCGGTATTGGAGCCGCTATTTACTTAAATGAGTATGCAAAACCAGGGAAGTTTGTAAATGCCATTCGTTTTGCAACAGAAAGTTTAGCAGCTGTTCCATCTATTATATTTGGTTTATTCGGGATGGCTTTCTTCTTAACACAATGTAAATTAGGTATTTCTATTATGTCAGGATCACTTACTGTTTCTATGATGGTATTACCTACTATTGTAAAAACGACAGAAGAGGCACTCAAAACTGTACCAGTAAGCTATAGAGAAGGTTCATTAGCATTAGGTGCTTCTAAATTCAAAACGATTATTAAAGTTGTACTTCCTAATGCTTTATCTGGTATTTTAACAGGTGTTGTTTTAGGAACAGGAAGAATTGTAGGAGAAACAGCAGCTATTTATTTAACAGCAGGAACGATGTATCGTTTTCCAGAAAGTCCGATGGAATCAGGAAGAACTTTAGCTGTTCACTTATATTTATTAGCTAAAGAAGGGATTTCATTTGAGGAAGCCTACGGCACAGCTGTTGTACTGCTTATTACTATTTTACTTTTAAATTTACTCACATATTTTATTGGACATAAATTAAGTAAAGTCAAATCATAGAGGAGAACGACCATGGAAACAATTATGAGTATTAAAGATTTATCATTTTATTATGGTGACTTTAAAGCTGTTAAAAATATAAATTTAGATATCATTGAGAATGAAGTTCTTGCGTTTATTGGACCTTCAGGGTGTGGTAAGTCTACTTTATTACGTATCTTTAACCGTATGAGTGATTTGGCTGCAAATCCTAAAGTAGAAGGATCTATTACTTATCGTGGACAAGAGATCTTCAGTATGGATACGATAGAGCTTAGAAAGAAAATCGGTATGGTATTCCAAAAGCCTAATCCATTTCCAATGAGCATTTATGATAATATTACTTACGGACCACGTATGCAGGGTATTAAGAAAAAGTCAGAATTAGACGAAATAGTAGAAGATAGCTTAAAGAAAGCTGCTATTTGGGACGAAGTAAAAGATAAGCTTAAGAAAAATGCAATTAGTTTGTCTGGGGGACAACAGCAAAGAATTTGTATAGCACGTTCTATCGCTATGCGTCCAGAAATATTATTAATGGACGAGCCAACTTCTGCCCTTGACCCTATCTCTACTTCTAAAATAGAAGATTTAATTAATGAGCTTAAAAAGCAGTACACAATTGTAATCGTAACGCATAATATGCAACAGGCAGCAAGAATTTCTGATCGTACAGCATTCTTTTTACTAGGGGAATTAATTGAGGTGGATGATACACAAAAGATCTTTGATATGCCAACTCATAAAAAGACAGAAGACTATATTACGGGTAGATTCGGCTAAGCTGCTAATAAAACTGGGAATAAACAGTAAAGGAGAAGGAAAATGCCATCTAGAAAAGTATATGAAGAGCAGTTACAAGAATTAAATAAACGCATTATTGAAATGGGTCATGCTGCAGAAGAGATGATTAGCGATACTCTTAATTCTTTGATTCATGGGGATCATGTTTTGGCTCAAAAAGTTATCGATAGTGATGATAAGGTTGACTTAATACAGCTTGAAATAGAAAAGGAATGTGCACTACTTATTGCTCATCAACAACCTATTGCAAGAGATCTTCGCTTTATCTTATCAGTGGTTAAGATTGTAACAGATATTGAGAGAATAGCAGATCAATGTTGTGATATTTGTAAATACAGCATTAAACTTAAAGAAGATAAGTGGAGTGAAGAAGTTAACTACCAACGCCATATTGAAAAAATGGCTATTGCAGCTAAAGATATGTTAACAGGGGCATTGAATACATTTGCAACTAAAAACATAGAAGATATCAAAGATATTTGTAAAGCAGATGATAAGATTGATGAAGCCTTCTGGAAGGTTTGGAAAGAAATTAGAGATGAAATGGTGGCTGATAAAGAATTTATTAGAAGCGGACTTCATTACATTATGATTATCAAGTACTTAGAAAGAATAGCAGACCATATCACTAATATAGCAGAGTGGATTTATTATAGTTTAACAGGTGAGTATGTTATTCATGCTTCTATTAATGAAATAGAGGAGAAATAAATGAAAGTAAAAAAGCTATATAACATCAAGTCAATGTATAATGATGTTATATAGCTTTTTATTTGTTAATAAAATAAATTAATTTATTAGAATGGTTTATAAGAATACAATATACAAAAGCTTATAAAATTGATTATTTTGGGAATACATTATATAATAATAGTATAAATGATATACAGATACTACCTTTGTCAATATAGTAAATGATAAAGTAGATGAATGGAGGAATGGCCATGAGTAAAAGAGTAATTATTACCATTGATAGACAATATGGAAGTGGCGGTAGGGCCATCGGTGAGAAATTAGCTAAGGATTTAGGCATTCCCTTTTATGACAAAAAAATTACAGAAATGGCCGCAAAACAAAGTGGCATGAGTAAGGAAGTATTTGAAAAGATAGATGAAACAGCAGCAAGTAGTTTATTGTATTCTGTAGTAACGGGTGCTTATGTGTTTGGTAATCACGTATCACCAACACTAGATTTACCTATTAATGATAAGTTATTTATCGCACAAACAGAGGTTATTAAAGGAATTATTAATGAAGGGTCTTGTGTTATTATGGGAAGATGTGCAGACTATATTTTAAGAAATAATCCTGATGTTGTTAATATTTTTATTCATGCAGATTTACCTATTCGCTTAGAGCGTGCTATAAAAGAATATGGATTACAACCGGAAAGAGCAGAAGTACAACTGGGTAAGATAGATAAGGCAAGAGCTAATTATTATCATTATTATTCAGGAGAGAAGTGGGGAAATAGTATTAACTACAAATTATGCTTAGATAGTAGTATATTAGGTATAGAGGGTAGTGTTGCTGTGATCAAAGCTTTTATTGAAAATAGAAATGTAAAGTAATTAAGGTAAATAAAAAGTAGTGCATTTTAGGATGCACTACTTCAGATTGTAGACAAAACGGCTAGTTGGAAATTTCCAATTAGCCGTTTTCTCATGGGTTTATGGATATTTGGATTTATCAGGAAATATAATTGGATTTCTTTACGATAATAAAGGGCTCCCTTAC
>JAEWMQ010000098.1 GCA_023393125.1 Bacillota bacterium | reverse complement strand
TCGTACATTTCTCAGCTATCCAAGGTGACGGATACAAAACTCTTGAAGAAGGTCAAAAAGTTAACTTTGAAATTACTCAAGGTAACCGTGGCGCTCAAGCAGAAAACGTTACAAGAGCTTAATTAGCTAACAAAAAAGTCCAAGGGATTAGTCCCTTGGACTTTTTCTGTTTTAAGAAGATAGTAACCATAGGAAATATTACTCCATAATAAAAAGTGTAGCAGGTGCGATTGCTTTTGGTCCACAAAGATTTTATTAGCCATCTTCCCCTTCTTTAGGAAGTGGGTTTGTTGAACTAAGCTCACAAGATAAGGGAGAAGTAAAATGCCAGAATTTAAAGAGCTAGGTTAAAAGTTGACATAGTAGAATATGAAAACCATTTTGGAATAAAAGTAGAAAGTGATAAATATTTAAAATAAAAACTATTGAAAAAATTAAATCATTGAGTTATAATATATCTATGCGATATATTTAACGGAGGTGATTAATATGCTCGAATCTATTATTTTAGGTATGGTATTAGAAGATGATCTAACAGGCTATGACATAAAAAAGTTTATAGAAAATGGTATTGGCATTTTCTATAAGGCTAGTTTTGGTAGTTTGTATCCTGCGTTGAAAAAGCTAACTAAAAATGGGCACTTAATTACTTACGAACAACCTCAAGGGGGTAGACGGAAAATATTTTATCATATCACAGAAGAGGGGGAGAAGCATTTTTTTGAGTGGCTTTCAGCACCTATGAATATATTTGATGGAACAAACACTCATTTAGCTAAAGTATATTTTTTTGATAAATTGCCACCAGAAATCCGTGAACATCAATTACTGGAGCATGAAATAAACAACATCAATTACCTACATAAGCTTCAAGCATTAGAAAAGGATTTTGATAAGATAGAAAATAAGGATTGCTTTTACTATAAATTATCTACTCTTTACTATGGCATTTGTATAACACAGGAAACAATTCAATGGTGCCGTCATGTTCGGAGTCAAATACAACTATCTGAATTAATTAAAGGAGAGATGGAATGATGTGGGGATTAGGAGCTCGACATCCTATACTTGTTTTATCATATCATAACTGTGAAATACATTGTTGTCATCTAGATGGATATAAGGCAAATACAGAGGCTTTAGTTAATCGTTTAAATCAAATTGAAGTAGAAATTTCAAGTAAGCCTATTCATTCTAAAATGAGGATATGGTATAACTTAGATGAAAATGTGTTAAATCAATTGACAATGAAAATGATAGCCGAAAGCATTGGACGTTTTCAAGAACATATTTATAAAATTGCGTTCATTGGATTGCGTGGGATAAGTAAATGGAGATTTAAGTATATCTTAAAACAGACGATAGGAAAAAATAGAATTTCGAGAGCTTATTTTTTAGATGCAGAATTAGCGAAAGGGTGGCTTGTATAACAAGTCAAAGGTGATGTTATGCTAATGAAATCTCCAAGTAATGCTTTAAGTCCATATTATCATAAGGGCGGATATTTTCATGGAATACATTATGGAAGCTATTATGATGACATGGAAGCCTTATTTTCTATGATGGACAGAGAAGAAGGGTTTATTTTGAATTCACCAGAAAAGAGAAGGATTTTAATTGATTTTTACGGAACAAGCATATCTAAATTGATGCTAGAAAAGGTTGTAGACCATATTGAGCGTTTAAGTCCTAAAATCATCAAACTTGCAATAGCAAGTGATAAGAAGAGTCTATGGTATATTCGCAAAGCGATTAAAAAAGCAAATATATTAGAAAACGGACAACTTTACTTTGGCATAGACATGGAAGAAGGGAAAATGTGGTTAGTTAGTGATGAATTTAGGAACAAGGTTTAATTTTAAAGCAATAAATATCCAATAATGATTAATCAAAGGCATATTGCAGAAAAAAGAGCAATATGTCTTTTTTTATTTTTGAAATAATCAGAAATATATTGCAATTAAAGTGTGTTATGGATATAATACACTTTAAAAGGTGTACTACGGTAGTAATACACTTGTGGAGGTGAAGCAAGTGGATTTTAAAGACTTAAAGTTAGATCAAAAGTCACCAGTATATATTCAAATCGTTCTTTACATCAAGCAAAAGATCATATTAGGTGAAGTAGTAGATGGTAGCCCTTTACCTTCTAGAAGGGAGATGGCCATGTTGTTAGATATTAATCCTAATACAGTACAAAAGGCATTTAAACTTATGGAAGAAGAAGGATTTATTATAACAAAGCCCAATCAAGGTAGCGTTATTCAATTAAATCAAGAGCTTAAAAGGCGTATTACTACAGAACTTACAGAGGATATGATTAAAAACTTCATTGCTTCAGCTAAAGCAATTCAATTAGACTTATCACAAACGCATCATTTATTAAATCAATTTTGGGGAGAAAGCTAAAAGGGGGAGAAAAAATGTGGAAAAAGTTTTATATGTTGGCGAGTCAAGATTTTAAAACAACTTATAAGGCTATGTTGGCTATTGTATTAGGTATGCTCATACTTCAATTAACGTTGCTAGGAATTACGGCAAAGGAATTAAATAGTGGGTATATTCCATTTGAAATTTTAATTGAGAAATCAGGGTGTAGTGCTATTTTTGGTATAGCAGTTATGTTTACACTAGGAATAGGTATAAGTATGTGGTTTTTTAACTATTTTAGGAGTAAGAGTATCTATACGCTAATGACTTTGCCTATAGATAGATCATTTATTTATTTTTCTAAATTAGTAGTAGTGGGAATTTACTTTTTGATGATTATTGCAGCCCAATTAGTAAGCCTTATAATAGGATACCTACTATTTCATATTCCTCTTTCTTATGAATATACCTTGGTTTATGCGGAAATCCCTTATGTAAAGTTGACAACGTGCCATGCTACTAATGGGTTGTTTTTAACACTAGTACGTTCATCATTTTTACGTTTGGTTATTCCTTTTAGTAGTTCTTTGTTAGGGCTTAACTTAGTGATGCTCCTCTCTTTAGTAATTAGCTCTTTTTATGGCGCGTTAAGTATGTGGAGTTATAGAGTGCCACGTTGGTTACTTCCTATTGGAATCAATATATTGATGATTATTTTAATTATATTAGCAAGATTAGAGGAACCGGTTAGAGATATTTTGTGGTGGCAGGTCATAGGTCTTCTATGTACGACTACTTGGAACTTATTTTTTAGTTTAAAGTTACTTAAAAAGGGTGCTAACGCATAGGGGAGGGAAGCGAGATGAAGTATATGAAAAAATATCCGTTACTAGTAGCAGGGATTTTAATATTCGTTGTACTTATAGGAAGTAGTGCATTGTTTATAAAGTTATCTACTAGCCCAGTTGTGACACTTGAGAAGCTAGAAGGGGATCCTAAGGCCTTAGAAGATGTAGTGTTATCAGGTGCAGTTACTGATAATCAGACTCATATGACCTACTTTACATTAGAAAAAGAAAAATGGAAGCAACAAACAGCCTATTTAACCAATGATACAAATAGAGAGATAAAGACAGCAGATAGACGTTTGCTTAATGAAAGGCAGGAAAGAAAGTCTAGAGATAATGAGTTAAAAAATGCGTTAGGACATACATACGATTTAGAAGCAAGATTACTCTATAGGCCAACTGCAGTTTATAAAATAGAAGAAATGGAATGGAAAGAAGGGGACGATACTTCCGATTGGAGATCTTCATATCAATATGGGTTAGGTGAAACTCAAGAAACTCAGCGTATTAAACGAAGAGGGACTACAGATGAAGTAAAGGTTTATATCGGTATTAATGGGAGTAGTCATCAGGAGAATGAAGCTAGTTATTTTTATGGAGACAGGGCGTTTTTGATTGAAACAGAACTTCGCGTAAAGACAGGTGAACCATCTATTCGATTTACAGAATATGAGTTGAAAAAACAAGATGAAAAAGGAATTTGCTATGCTCAAAACTATGAAAGCTCTGAAGTGGGACTAGATCGAGAGGGAATGGGAAAACAACAACAAGGTTTGGTGGTTTTAAAGGATAAGTTTTATTTTACTCCTATTGTAGGCAAAGCATATACAGGTGGTAGTGGGATTTATTGTATCAATAGTTTTTATGAGTATCCATATGCTTATGCAACCTATGGTAGTGAGGTAGCTAACTATAGAGATTTATTAATGCCGAAAGGAGAAGGCGTAAAAATATGTGATATTAATCTTGAGGAGCAAGACAAGCAAATATTAGGACTTGAAGCCGTTAATGAACAGTTAATTTTAATCTTATTAGAAGGAAAGAAACTGACTTTAAAAAGCTATTCTACAGAAGGGCATCTTCTTGATACATATTATTTAGGTGAATATGAAGATTTAATCTATGATACGGCTTATGAAGCTTGTAGTGAAGAAAATCGTTTAACACTCATGCTTAGACCAAAGCAATCTGCAATGAAAGGTAAAGTAGTGAGCTTGTTTGGCATAGAAGTAAATGAATTAGGAAAAATAGAAGCGACTCCAAGAACAGAGTATACACCCAGTAGTAATGAACTTTTTAGTCCTATTTATATGACCACAGTAGACGGAAAAATATTTGTGTTTGAAGAGGACTCAAGGACTAAATCAAAGACATTTTACTCTAAATTGCAAATAGGTAGTTTTAAAGAAGACGATTTTACAGCTGCAAGCTATATGACTTATTTAAGAAATTTAGTAGCAAAGAATGAATCTATAATGGTTTATTCGCCTCGTGTTTTTTTATCTGTCTATGAGAATGATACTTTATCCTATAAAGGATATTTAGAAACAACGGTTGCAGAAGATAGGATTTATGAGAGTAGGCAAACAGAGGGTTTACCTAAACGCTATTTATTAGAGCGATTACTTAAGGTTACAAAGAGAGGTGATTAGGTATGATTGAGATTAAGAATGTTACAAAATACTATGGGATTAAAGAAGTAGGATTGATGGATGTTAGTTTGAATTTAGAAGAGGGAGAAATCATAGGCATCTTAGGAAGAAATGGTTCAGGAAAAACGACTTTACTAAAAAGCATTATGGGTTTAGGCGAAACTTATGAAGGTGAGATTCTAGTAGATGGTAAAAAGCCAGGTGAAATGTATCATGATATGGCATTTATTTCGGAGGAAGGTAGCTATTTTCCTAATATGACCTCAAGAGAATATGGCACTTTTCTAGCTACCTTTTTTGAAAAGTTTAATTTAGAAAGATATTTACAACTGATACAATTTTTTGAGCTTAAACTAGATGTACCTATTAGAAAATTTTCTAAGGGACAAAAAGCAAAGCTAGAAACCTGTGCAGGTTTATCAAAAAACACTAAATACATATTAATGGATGAACCCTTTCTCGGGAAGGATTTAATGACGAGAAAGACTTTTCTCAAGTTACTTATTTCTACCTTTCAGGAAAATCAAACGATTCTCATTGCTACGCATTTAATAGATGAAATAGAAAATGTTTTAGACCGCGCTATTTTCCTTTCTTTTGGTAGGATTCAAGGAAGTGCAGTACTAGATGACCTAAGGATAGAGGGCAAAACTTTAGCAGATGCAATGCTAGAAATGTACAACTATGATACTAGGAATGCCACCTTGCCTATATTAAATTAAAAATCCTCGCTACTTATGAGTATAAACACTTTTAAGTAGCGGGGATTTTTATGTTTTAAGTTTTACCATAATAGAGGGTGAAATCTAAGGGATAACATAAATTGAAAATAACCTTAAAAAACTTTTTAAAACCTTTAAGATTAATTTAAGGAATGGCTAGTATACTCATTACATAATCAGCAAGTTAGGTACTTAAAACGTTGTAAAGATAATAAGCTGGAAAAAGTAAGAAAGGAAGGAAATACAATGGCTAGTGCAAAAACCAATTATGTTTTTGAGCGTGTAGAAAAGAAGTATTTATTAACCAAAGATAAGTATCAAGCCTTATTAAAGGCAATAGAACCCTACATGACTAAGGACGAATATGGTCTTCATACCATTTGTAACATTTATTATGATACACCCACCTATGACCTTATTCGTAACTCTATAGAAAAACCTAAGTATAAAGAAAAGCTACGTGTAAGAAGTTATGGTAGACCTGATAAAAAGGATAAAGTATTTATAGAGATTAAGAAGAAGTATAAAGGGGTTGTATTTAAAAGAAGAGTGTCACTTACTCTAGAAGAAACAGAACGCTATTTAAATAATGGAATTAAACCCAAAAAGGATAATCAAATACTTAAGGAAATTGACTATTTTATGAACTTTTATAAGCCAATTCCCAAAGTGTACTTAGCTTATGATCGCACAGCTTATTTTGGTAAGGAGGATTCTAATATTAGGATTACTTTTGACCAACGGATTAGAAGTAGACAAGACGATTTAAGTTTAGGTAAGGGAGACTATGGAGATTATCTTTTAGATAGCAATCAGTATTTAATGGAAATTAAAGTACCTTTAGCAATGCCATTATGGTTAGTGCATATTTTATCAGACCTAGAAATTTATCCTACATCTTTTTCAAAGTATGGTAATGTCTATAAACAAAATTTATTAGAAATCAGGAGGGAACAAAAATGCTTACAAGCATATTAGATACAACAACAGGAGCACATCAAGTAGGTACAGCTTTAATTTGTACAGGAACAGCACTTTTACTAGGATTAATTATTGCCTTAGTTTATATGTCGGATGGTAAGTATACCAAGAATTTCACTGTATCGTTAGTGATTTTACCAGCGCTTATTCAAACTATTATTACAATGGTTAATGGAAATCTAGGAACCAGTGTCGCTGTCTTAGGTGCATTTAGTTTAGTAAGATTCCGTTCTGTACCAGGTAATTCTAAGGATATTTCATATATTGTGTTTGCAATGGCAGTTGGACTTGCTACTGGTGTAGGTTTCGTTAGTTTTGCAGCATTAATGACACTAGTTATAGGGGTTACCTTCCTTATTTTATCTAAGACAAAGTTTGGAGAGCAAAAAACTTTAGAAAAAGAACTTAAAATCACTATCCCTGAAAATATTGATTATACTAATATATTTGATGATTTATTTACAAAGTTTACAAAAAAGATAAGCTTAGAAACAGTGAAAACAACTAATTTAGGTAGTATGTATGAATTACATTACAAAGTTATTTTAAAAGATAATAGTGAAGAAAAGAAATTAATAGATGAATTACGTTGTAGAAATGGTAATTTACCTATTGTTTGTGGTAGACCTAAAGTAACTAAAGAGGAATTATAGATAAAACGAGTAAAGGAGGTGAACTGATGAATAAAAGACTAAGAAAGAATATACTTTTATTAGGAATGGTAGTTTGCACAAGTTTCTTTACAGGCTGTGGTAATCAGTCGGCTAATAATGCAAATACCACTCAGGAAGATACACTAGTGGCTGAATCAGATCAGTCTAGTGAAGCCACTAATAATCAAGTACCATCAATTGCTGAAGTAGTAAGCTATGATGAAGATGATTATTATTCATCATGGGAAAGTACAACAGCAACGACTATTGAGTTAAATAAAGATCAAATAAGTTATGAAGGCAGTGGTGTAAAAGTAGAGGGAAGTAAGCTTACTATTCAAAAAGCCGGAACCTATGTATTAAGTGGTACCTTGGCAGATGGTAGTATTATAGTAAATGCTGAGGATAAAGGAACAGTACGTCTTGTTTTAAATGGGATAGATATTAATTGTAGTACAAGTGCACCTGTTTATGTAAAACAAGCTGGTAAGGTGGTATTAAGCTTAGAAGAGGGAACAACTAATCGAGTGACAGATGGAGAAAATTATGTACTAGAAGATGCTAGCAGTGATGAGCCTAATGCAGCTATTTTTAGTAAAGATGATTTAACGATTAATGGAAAGGGGAGTTTGGAAGTTGTAGCAAACTATAACAATGCTATTACTTCTAAAGATACTTTGAAGTTAATGGAAGGAACGCTGCAAGTTGTGGCAGCAGACGATGGCATCATGGGTAAAGATGCTGTGATTGTTAAATCAGGGGATGTTCAAATTACAGCTGAAGGCGATGGGATAAAAACAACCAATGATACCGACGAAACAAAAGGTTTTGTAGCTATTGAAGATGGTCGTTTTAATATTATTGCTGGCGCTGATGGTATCCAAGCTACTACTAATATTTATATTGAAGAAGGAAACTATACAATACAAACCGGTGGTGGAAGTGCCAATGCAGTTAAAAAGCAAAATGAAACAATGGGGCATATGGGGAGAGGACAAGCAAAAACGAATGCTACTAGTGAAGTAGTGGACACTACCCAAACAACCACAACAACAGAGGCTACAGAGGAATCAACTAGCCATAAGGGGATTAAAGGGAGCAAAGCCATTTATATGAGTGGTGGAACCTTTGTATTAGACACAGCTGATGACAGTATTCATAGCAATGATACGGCTATTATTAGTGGTGGGGAAATAAGTATCACATCAGGAGATGATGGTATTCATGCAGACACCCGGTTAGATATAGAAGGTGGGACATTAAATATTACAAAGAGTTATGAAGCTTTAGAGAGTAGCGAAATTAATATTAAAGCAGGGGAAATAAATGCAGTGGCTAGCGATGATGGTATCAATGTGTCAGGTGGAAATGATACATCTACTGCAAATGGAGGTTTTGGGCAAGATCAGTTCACTCATACAGAAAATGGGAAGTTAACTATTAGTGGAGGAACTGTTTTTGTTGATGCATCAGGTGATGGTCTCGATGCCAATGGTTCTATTGAGATGTCTGGTGGAACAGTCATTGTGAATGGACCAACTAATGATGGTAATGCCAGCTTAGACTATGATGGTAACTTTAATATTACAGGAGGTATACTTGTTGCGGCAGGTAGTGCAGGAATGGCACAAGGTCCTTCAAGTAGCTCAACACAAGCAAGCGTAGTTATGACTTATTCAAGTGAGAAGGCCGCCGGTGAACTTGTTCATTTAGAAGACAGCAGTGGAAATACCATTTTAACTTTTGCACCTAGTAAAAATTATCGCAATGTTATTATTTCTACTCCTGAAATAAAGACTGGAGAAAGTTATGAGTACTACGCAGGCGGTAGTATCACAGGTGATAGTACAAATGGTTTATATGAGGAAACGGCTACTTATACCAAAGCAGGAGAAGCCATTAGTTTTACACCAACTGATATAGTAACTTACTTATCAGAGTCTGGTGTAACCACAGGCAATAGTGGATTTGGACCTGGTGGTAATGGCGGCGGCAAAGGTCAAAGACCTAATAGAGGTGAGGGAACAACTGATAATGCTGCTACACCTCCAGCTATACCAGATGACAGTAATAGACCTGCACTTCCAGAAGGTGCAACGCCTCCTGAAATACCTACTGATGGTAGTGCTGCAGAAGGTATGACACCACCGGAAATGCCTAGTGGTAATAATGCTACAGAAGGTATGACACCACCAGAAAAGCCTAGTGGTGAGACTAATGCAAACACTACAGCGCAATAATAAAAGCAAGAACCGTTCTGGTTCTTGCTTTTATTATTGATGACAATTAATTACCTATTTTATAAGTAGTAGGTCCAGCTGCATAAGTATCCCAAGAAATAATAAGGGATTCTGTAAGTCCTTCTTTATTATAGGTTTCTCGTATGGTTTTTACTTTATACCCTTTATAACCAGATGAAACTAATGAGCGTGTTTCCTTAGGTAAAGAACTATCTTTTATGTAGCGAATAGGTGAAGGTATGACATCATAAATTTCGCTTTTAAGAATATAAGTTTTATCGGTTAAACTATGATTAGAATATAAATCAATATAAAGTTCGTTATCTTTTGCATAAGCTACGATGTAAATAGGATATTCTAAGGTGTTAGTAAATTTGAAGTCAAGAGCATCCCAACTAATGGTAGCATCTAATCCCATAGGTACGTATGAAGAAGGCCTAGAATGAGGTTGCCTTTCTGTAGGAAGTAGACCGATCTGTAAGATGGCATTGTATAAAGTAGAAGAGACCTGACAAACACCACCACCGACACCTTGTACCATTTTAGAATTGGCAATGACAGGTGCATAGGTGTAGCCTTTATCTAAAGTAGTATTGCCTAGTACACCATTAAAACTAAAAGTTTCACCGGGCATCACTAAAGTATTATTAATTGTAGCAGCAGAAAGAGTGATATTAGTTGCACTACCTGTTCCGGGCGTAAAACGTGTCTGATAAGAGGTGACGCAGGTATCAATTGTTTTAAGTACGTCCGTAGTGATATCAGGAGTGATAGTAGAGATGAAAGTATTTAGGTTGATTGTAGTCGTCTGTGCTAAATTTTTATAATCAGCTAAATAGTCACGAAGTGCTTTTGCAAGTACAGTTTTATTAAAAGTAGTTGTCACAACATGGGGAGTTAAAGTAATATCACCCGTTGGCGTAATATGAATACTAGCATTTGTTAAATCTACTTTTTTACTATCTATTAAATTATAGGCTGCTACTTTTAATTTTTTTTCATCAAAGGTTAATGAGACTTCAAAGTCCTTAGCAGCACTTCCTGTTAATAGAGACATTTTATCAATAAAAGATAAATCATTAGGATATTGTAATGCTTCTTGAACAATGGTGATTAAATTGGTATCAATTAATAAATCACTTAAAGAAAGCTGAAGAGTGGTATCATCTAGTGTTAAGATTAATTGTTTATCTAAAAGAGGTTTTAGATAGTGTTCATTAACAGTAGTGATGGCTTCTTCAGCTCTCTGATTACTTACATCTATGTTACTAATAGAGATGTTTTTGTAAAGCTTTGAATCATACCGCGCAAAAGTTGAAGAAAAACCTAAGATACCACTTATTAATATGGCTAATCCAGCACAAAGAAGCTGTAAAGAAACGAGTTTAAATAGGTCTGTTTTATCTTTAATCATAGGCGATTTTTAGCTTTTGAAGAAGTTTAAAATGCTATTAATTCGCGTTTCTTCAGTTTCTACTAAAGTGCTTTCTTCTTGAATAAGTTTTTCTTTTAAACGAACTTGTTGATGATACTGAGCGATCATGGCGGTTAAACGATCAATTTCTTGTTTGAGTTTTTCGATATCACTAAGATTAGAAGTCGTATATTCTTCAATAAATCCTTTTAATTTTGCAGAGCGTGTGTGACCATCATTTAAGAGCTTATCAATATCCATAGCAGAAGCTTGTATAATATTATTGACAGTTGTTTTCTTAACAAAATCAGGTAATTCTGCTGGTAAAGCATTGATTAAGTTCTCTAGTAAGTAAACAGAATCTGTAACAGCAACAGTATCTAGATTATAGGTGTTATAAATCTCATTGATACTTAAGTGACGATCATAAGTAACGTCATTTTTGATATCTTCTGCAGAAATAGGATTTGACATAGTCGGTGGCTCCTCTATTATTTCTTGTATTTTAATAGCTTCTTTAGTCTCAATCTCTGGTGTTACTTGGATAGCTTCTTCAGAGGTAGCGGAAGATGAAACTTCTTCACTGGCAATGGAAGTTTCTTTTTCAACAAACTTATACTTTTCCAATATAGACATCATTTTTCCCATCTGGTTGATCCTTTCTCTTATAATATTTTATTTATAATATAGTATGTATTATATAGGTATTTAATAGGATGCCTCCTATAAGAATCATAGACGCAGATAAGATATAATAAGCCCTAGGGGTTAATTTATAATCTAAAAAATGTAACAACCAATTTAAAAAATACATTAAAAGATTAATGATTATTACAACTGAACATGTTCCGGTCAGTAGATAAAAAAAGAGCATTTAGATACCTCTACATTAGTATTTGATAAAATCTTAATGAAAGCAATAAGATATTTAACATTATTTAATATTATATAATATTAGGTATCTTATATCAACATATTTAAAAAAATGATGAGATTCGAGAAAAAAGGATTAATAACGAGTTTTTATTTTGAAAATTTATATCCGATAAAATAATAGATAAGGGAGTAATAGAAGGACATTTAAGATATTTTTTAATAAAATAGAAGAATCAGTATGAACTGGTAGGTATTGACTTATATTAAGGTTTAAGTTATAACAAAAGGATACATGAAACATAAATTAAACAAAGACAACATGGAGAGACTCGGATGGAACAAAGTACTTTTTTAACACAGTTTTTATTGTTAAGTAATCCACTAACTGTGGTATTTATTGGTTTATTAATAGGCCTATTTTTAGGCATTAGACAAATGGAAAAAAGAAAAATTAAATTTTCTATTCGTATGATTGTAAGTACAGTGATTGGACTTATACTTGGCCTTATTATTCAATGGGTAGCAGGTTTTCCAGAGGTACCAAAGGATATTGTTTGGTTAAGTGAAGTATCTAGTTGGTACGGACTTGTGGGCAATGGCTTTATGGACCTTCTAAAAATGCTTGTAGTCCCACTTGTATTTTTATCCATTGTAAGGGTCATCATGAATATGCAGGGAGAAGGAATTGGTAAACTAACTGCTAGGACTATAGGAATGCTTTTAGGGACTACTGTTATTGCTGCTATTATTGGTGTTATAGTAGGAAACCTTTTTGGATTAGGTTTAGGAGATATGACAGTTGTTCAAGATGCAGAAATACGTGAAATGTCATCTGTGGTAGAAACTTTTAGAGGGCTTCTTCCAGCTAATCCTGTTAAAGCTATGGCAGAGGCTAATATTGTAGCCGTTGTTATTTTTGCAGCATTTATTGGTGTTGCTATTAGAAGAATGAGTAAAAAGCATGGAGAAGTAATAGAGCCATTTGTGAAATGGATAGAAGCCTTTTACAAGATTATTTTAAGTGTGGCTATGACTATTATTAAATTTATGCCTTATGCAGTTATTGCACTTTTAGCTAATACCATTACAGCAAGGGGTGTAGGGGCGCTAAGCTCAGTACTCAACTTTATAGTAGCTATCTATTTAAGTCTAGCTATTATGTTTGTCATTCATTTAGGAATAGCCATGTTAAATGGTCTTAATCCTATTAGGTATACTAAGAATGTTATTGAACCACTAGTACTTGCTTTTACATCTAGATCTAGCTTAGGTACTTTGCCTGTAACGATTGAGGCGCTTCATAAGAATGTAGGAGTAGATGAAGGAATAGCTAGTTTTGTTGGAAGCCTTGGTTCTAACATGGGTATGAATGGTTGCGCCGGTATTTATCCAGCGTTGATGACGGTCATGTTAGCGAATATGACTGGTACGCCAATGGACTTTAGCTTTTACGTTATGCTAGTTATTATCATTACTATTAGTTCTCTAGGTATAGCTGGGTTGCCAGGAAGTGCTACTATTGCTGTATCTGTAGTCATATCTGGAATGGGAATGGGAGCATATTTCCCATTAGTAGGTGGCATCATTGCTATTGATCCTATTATAGATATGGGACGCACTATGGTTAATGTAAGCGGAACACTTATTAGTGCTACTACAGTAGCTAGGACAGAAGGTAAATTAAGTAAAGAAGTGTTTAACAAGAATAAGTAAAATAAGAAGATCTTATACATCAAATAATACAAAGAAGGATTTGGAAATTATAATATTCCAAAATCCTTCTTTTTTTGCATTATGTCATATTTACTAGTGTAAAAATATAGGATATAGTATAATTATGTAGAAAAAGAGGGGGAATTACAACGTGAAACAGCTAAAAAAAATAAGATGTATTTTATTTATGCTTTTAGCATGTAGTACAGCGCTGCAAGCAGAAACCATAGTACCAACAGGAGTTATCAATCAAACAAATCAAACAGAAGTTTATATAGATACAAGTGAAATGAAACTAGATTATATACAAATACCTGGGTTTTTAGTATGTCCTCTCCAACAAAAAGGAGAAGTACTAGCATCATTTAATCAATCTAGAACTGGCTACTTTCATCAAGGAATAGATGTTAGAGCAGCTGAAGGAACACCTGTTTTTGCAAGTGCAGATGGAATTGTTACTAAGGCAGCACCTGATTCAAAGGGTGTAACTAAAGGCGGCGGACATATGATTTTTATTGACTACGGCCAAGGTGTAGAAGCGAGATATATGCATTTAAGTGCATATGGGGTAAAGGCTGGTGACCATGTAAAAGCTGGTGATATCATTGGTTTTACAGGAAATACGGGTGATAGTAGCACACCACATTTGCACTTTGAATACTATATTGGAGGACAAGCTATTGATCCCGCTTTTATTTTTGAAGCAAGTGGCATTATTGGAGGAGAAGTAGTCTTACCTACAAAACAAGAAGTAAAAACTGAAAGCTTTTTTGTTATTCAGGAATAAAAAATAAATTTTATGGGAACCTAAAGGAAAAAGATAACGTCTAAATAAATAGCTAAGTAAGATTAGCTGAGTATTAATTGACTTTAGGAGAAGTAAAAATGAAAATAAACAAAAAGCTTTTAGCAGTAATGATGACACTAGTAATAGGAAGTGCAGCTCTAACAGGATGTGGACAAAAAACAGAAGAACAAGTTCAGCCAACAGAGACACCAATAGTGGAAGAAGTTACACCAACAGAAACGCCAGTAGTGGATGAAAACATACCAGGAGTAGATGAAAATACAGGTGAAGTGACAGGAGAAGTAGATCCAACGCCAGCTCAGGAGACTTATTTTGTAGCAGTTGATGGTATTGAAATGCCAGCGGGAATGGCTATGGACAGTACAATGTTTGCTGATACTTATAGTATTGATACAAACTTATTAAATAGTTATTATGTACAAGTGCCAATGATGAATGTGCATGCAACAGAGGTTGCTGTATTTGAATTAAAGGATGCTAAAGACGCTGATAAAGTAATGGCTGGTATTGAGAAAAGACAAAAAG